>JAJKHX010000359.1 GCA_021154785.1 Nocardiopsis sp. | reverse complement strand
TCTGCACCTCGTCCGCGATGTAGAGCGCGTCGTAGCGCTCGCACAGTTTCTTGACCGCGGCGAGGTAACCGGGCGCGGGCAGCGGGAAGCCGTAGGTGGCCGGGATCGTCTCCATGATCACGGCGGCCACGTCGCGGCCGCGCAGCGCGTCTTCCATCGCGGCCAGGTCGTTGAACGGGACCTGGGTGAATTCGTCCGGCCGGTCGGACAGGAACAAGGTGGCGAACCGCTCGTCGCCGGTGGCCACGGCCAGCCCGGTGTGCCCGTGGTAGGCCTTGGCGATCGAGATGATCTTGCGCTTGCCGGTCGCGTGCCGGGCGCTCTTCAGCGCGATGTCGATGGCCTCGCCGCCGCCGCTGCCGTACATGACCTTGGCCAGGTGAGAGCCGGGCGGCGCGGTCTGCACCAGGGCCTCGGCCAAGGTGGTGCGGGCCAGCGACGGGAAGTGGTGGTTGCCGATGTCGAAGCGCTGCATGGCCGCCGTCACCGCCGCGACCACCTCGGAGTTGCGGTGGCCCAGGTTGTAGGTGCCGCCGTTGAGGTGAGTGTCGATCAGGCGCTTGCCGTCGACGTCATAGATGTAATAGCCCTCGCGCCGGTCGATGACCAGCGGCACGCCCGCGTCCTGCCAGAACTGGGTCTTGTCCGGGTTCCAGAACTGCTTGGACTTCGCCAGCATGTCCTGCTTGGAGGCGAAGGAGATGAGTTCCTCGGTCACCGTGCCTCCGTCACCGTCGCAGGTACCGCAAACCATTACGGCTCTTCGGCTCAACCAAAGAAGTATCTCTCTGACCGTTTCCTGTCAAGAGGTCAGGTTTCACTCAGATTAACTCAACCAGAACTCTTGATCATGGTTCCCGCAGGCTGTTACGCTCCCCGCAAATGCGCCGGAGGTGTACCTATGGGTCATGCCCCAGTCCCCGAGCTCCCCAGCGTCACCGCGACGGCTCAGGCCGCCGAGGACTATGACGTTTCAGAGCGCCAGGACGTAGCCAAGCTCCGCAAGGGAGCGATCGGGCTCGGCGGCGTTCTGTTCCTGACCGTGACCGGGGCCGCCCCGATCTCGGCCATGCTGTTCAACACGCCCATCGTGGTGGGCTTCGGCCAGGGCGTCGGCGCCCCGGCCGCGTTCGGGTTCGCCACGATCGTGCTCGCGGTGTTCTCCGTCGGATACGTCGCCATGGCCAGGAAAAAGACCACGGCGGGCGGCTTCTACTCCTACATCAGCCACGGGCTCGGCCGGGAACTCGGCATCGGCACCGGCTACGCTTCGGTGGTCGCCTACTCGGTGTTCGAGGCGTCGCTGGCCGGCGGCTTCGCCTACTTCCTCAACCTGAAGCTGAACCAGTTCGGGGTGAACATCGCCTGGCCCTGGCTGGCCCTGGGGATGGTGCTGCTCATCAGCGCCCTGACCTACTTCGACGTCCGGGTCTCCAGCATCGTGCTCGCGATCGGGCTGATCAGCGAAGTCGTCATCCTGATCATCTTCGACATCTTCCTGTTCGCAAAAGGCCATGTGACCGCCGCCCCGCTCAACCCGGTGAACGCGTTCAAGGGCTTCCCGGCCGAGGGGAAGCTGGCGGCGGGCGCGATCGGCATCGGCCTGTTCTTCGCCTTCTGGTCCTGGGTCGGCTTCGAGATGGCGCCGAACTACGGCGAGGAATCCCGCGACCCCAAGCGGAACATCCCGCGCGCCATGTACATCTCGGTGATCGGGCTCGGCGTCTTCTACACGATCACGTCCTGGGCCTCGCTCGCCGGATACCCCAGCACCAAGGCGGCGGTCGCCCAGTCCCAGAACGACGCGGCCCATTACTTCCTTATCCCGGCCAGCCAGTACGCCGGGCACTGGGTGGCCTCGGTGATGAGCTACCTGATCATCACCGGATCCTTCGCCTGCGGCATGGCCTTCCATAACACCACCGCGCGCTACCTGTACTCGGTCGGCCGCGAGGGCCTGGCGCCGCGGGCGCTCGGCCGGACCCACCCCAGGTGGAAGAGCCCGCACATCGCGTCGATTGCCCAGTCGGTCATGGCGGCCATCATCATCGGGCTGTTCGCCATCTTCACCGGCAGCAACGATCCCAACACCCAGGCCTACATCCAGCTCTACGGCCTGATGGCCGTCATGGGCGTGATCATCATCTTGTCGGTGCAGGCGGTGGTCTCGCTCAGCGTGCTGGTCTACTTCGAGCGCTTCCACAAGGACGAGGTGCACTGGTGGCGGACCAGGCTGGCCCCGCTGCTGTCCTTCATCTCCCAGGCCTTCGTGGTGTACCTGCTGTTCACGAACATCGACTTCCTGGGCGCCGGCAGCTACTCCTACGCGAACTGGCTGGGCCCGATCGACGCCGCGGTGGTACTGATCGGCGTCGGTACCGCCTTCTACTTCAAGAAGTACAAGCCCGCCAAGTACGAGCAGGCCGGCCGCCTGATCAACGACGGCCTCTAGCACCACCGCCGCGCAGCACCCTCGAGGCGCGATCCGGTTCCCCGGGTCGCGCCTCGGCCATTCCGGCGAGCCGGGCGGACTGGCTCGGTGGCACCCCCGGTACCCAACCTGGGCGGGGGCGAAGACGACGCGACCCCGGTTCCGGGTCCGGAAGCGGGGTCGCGGGCGCGTTCGGCTGGAACGCGAGGCTCAGGCGCCGCGCAGGCGGGCGAGGGCCTCGGCCAGGATGGCCTCGCCGTCGGAGTCGCTGCGGCGCTCCTTCACGTAGGCGAGGTGCGTCTTATAGGGCTCGACGCGCGGCGGGTTCGGCGGGGCGTGCTCGTTCTGGCCCGCGGGGTTGCCGCAGCGGGGGCATTCCCAGGTGTCGGGAACCGCCGCGTCGGTCGCGAAGCTCGGGCGCGTCTCGTGCTTGTTCGCGCACCAGAAAGAAACCCAGACGCGCGGCGCGGCCTCGCCGCGCTCGGCCTCTCCCATCGGACCCGCGCCGACCCTGCTGCCGCGGATGGCGTTGCCACTACTCACAGATCACCCCTTGAAGGCCATGGAGCTATAAAGCCGGAACTTCGATGCGGGATAACTTCGGTGCGGGAAGTCAGGACTACAGGTTAGTTATTAATCAGGAAGTTGAGGGCGATAATGCACACGAACCACAGGACCCCGAAGAAAATCGTAATACGGTCCAGGTTCCGCTCGACGACCGAGGACGAGCCGAGGGTGGAGCTCACCCCGCCGCCGAACAGGTCGGACAGCCCGCCGCCCTTGCCCTTATGGAGCAGCACGAGGAGGACCATCACGGCACTCGTGATGATCAGGATAACGGAGAGCCCCACGACCATAGCTGTTATCCATCTCCTGCTGGTGACGAGGCCTCCGGTGCCCGGGGGCCCTACCGACACGGGTTCTGCGGGCTAGGACGCCGCTGCTCTAAGCTTACGCCGCCAGTTCACGATACCGGCAGATCTGAGCGAACTGCCCGGCGTCGAGGCTGGCCCCGCCGACGAGGGCGCCGTCGACGTCCGGCTGCGCCATGATCGGCGCGACGTTGTCGGGCTTGACGGACCCGCCATACAGGATACGCACACTGGCGGCTGTTTCGGCGTCATGAAACTCCGAAATCCGCGCCCTGATCGCCGCGGCCGTCTCCTGAGCGTCGTCCGGGGTGGCCACCTCGCCAGTGCCGATGGCCCAGACGGGCTCGTAGGCAATGACCATCGCCGCTATCGCGGCGGACGGAAACCCCTTGAGACCTTCGTCGAGCTGCCCCACGCAGTGGCCGATATGCTTCCTCGCCTGGCGGACCTCCAGCGGCTCCCCCAGGCACAAGATCGGCGTGAGCCCGGACCGCAGCGCGGCCTGCGCCTTGGCGTTGACCACGTCGTCGGTCTCCCCGTGGTGCTGCCGTCGCTCGGAGTGCCCGGCCAGCACGTACTGGCAGCCCAGTTTGGCCAGCATCGGCCCGGACACGTCGCCGGTGTAGGCGCCCGAGTCGAACTGGGAGATGTCCTGCGCGCCGTAGGACAGGCGCAGCTTGTCCCCGTCGATCAGGGTCTGCACGCTGCGCAGCGCGGTGAACGGCGGCAGCACGGCCACCTCGACCGCCTCGAAGTCCCTGGCGGTCAAGGTGAACGCGAGCTTCTGCACCAGCGCGATAGCCTCGAGGTGGTTCTCGTGCATCTTCCAGTTCCCGGCCATCAGCGGCAGCCGGTTCCCGTGCCCCCCGGACGTGCGGGCACGGGCCATCACGAATCCGCCTCGAGCGCCACCAGCCCGGGCAGCGTCTTGCCCTCGAGGTACTCGAGGCTGGCGCCGCCGCCGGTGGAGATGTGGCTGAAGGACTTCTCCGGGATACCCAGCGCGCGGACGGCCGCGGCCGAGTCCCCGCCGCCCACCACGGTCAGCCCGCTGACCGCGGCGACCGCTTCGGCCAGCGCGCGGGTGCCCGCGGCGAAGGCCGGGAACTCGAACACCCCGAGCGGGCCGTTCCAGAAGACGGTCTTGGCGTCGGCTAGCTTCTCCGCGAACAGGGTCCGGGTCTCGGGGCCCGCGTCCACGCCCTCCCGGTCGGCCGGGAAGTCGGTCACCGGCACCACCGAAGCCTCCGCGTCGGGCGCGAAGTGGGTGGCCGCGACCAGGTCGACGGGCAGGACGAGTTCCACCCCGCGCCGCTTCGCCTCGGCCATGACGTCCCTGACCGCGGGAATCTGGTCGGCCTCGAGCACCGAGTGGCCGACCTCGTACCCCTGGGCGGCCAGGAACGTGTAGGCCATGCCGCCGCCGATCAGGATGCGGTCCGCCAGGTTCAGCAGGTTGCCGATGACGGCGAGCTTGTCCGACGGCTTCTTGCCGCCCAGGACCACCACGAACGGCCGTCCGGGGTCGGTGGTGAGCTGCCGCAGCACCGCGACCTCCTCCCGGATCAGGTCGCCGGCGGCGTGCGGGAGCAGCAGCGGCAGGTCGTAGACCGAGGCGTGCTTACGGTGCACCGCGCCGAACCCGTCGCCCACGTAGGCCTCGCCGAAGCGCGCCAGGCGCTGGGCGAACGCGCCGCGCTCGGCGTCGTCCTTGCTGGTCTCGGCCGACTCGAAGCGCACGTTCTCCAGCACCGTGACATCCTCGTCGCCGAGGCTGAATACCGCCTCCTCGGCCGCGGGGCCGGCCACGTCGGCCGCGAACGAGACCGGCCGCCCGAGCAGTTCGCCCAGCCGGGCGGCCACCGGCCGCAGCGACGGGCCGCCCGCCGCCCGCTCGTCGAACGTGGCGCCCTTGGGCCGGCCGAGGTGCGCCAGGATGATCACCCGCGCGCCCCGGTCGGACAGCTTGCTGATCACCGGCAGGCTGGCCCGGATCCGGCCGTCGTCGGTGATCTCCCCGGTCCCGGTCAGGTCGAGGGGAACGTTCAGGTCCGAACGCAGCAGGACGCGGCGCCCGGCCACCTCCAGGTCGTCGAGAGACCGCATTACCGCAGCCGGGAGGCCACGAGCACGGCCAGGTCGACGAGGCGGTTGGAGTAGCCCCACTCGTTGTCGTACCAGCCGATGACCTTGACCTGGTTGCCGGAGGCCATCGTGAGCGAGGAGTCGAAGGTGCACGAGGCCGGCGAGCCCACGATGTCGCAGGACACGATCTGGTCCTCGGTGTAGTACAGGTAGCCCTTGAGCGTTCCCTCGGACGCGGCCTTGAACGCGGCGTTCACCTCGTCCTTGGTCACCTCGCGGCTCAGCTCGACCACCAGGTCGGTCACCGACCCGTCCGGCACCGGCACCCGCATGGCCATCCCGTCCAGCTTCCCCTTCAGCTCGGGCAGCACCAGCGCGGTCGCCTTGGCCGCCCCGGTCGTGGTGGGGATGATGTTCTGCGCCGCCGCCCGCGCCCGGCGCAGGTCCTTGTGCGGGAAGTCCAGGATGACCTGGTCGTTGGTGTAGGCGTGGACCGTCGTCATCAGGCCCCGGACGATGCCGAAGCTGTCCAGCAGCACCTTGGCCATCGGCGCCACGCAGTTCGTGGTGCAGGAGGCGTTCGACAGCACATGGTGCGCGTCGGGGTCGTACGCGTCGTCGTTGACCCCCATCACGATCGTGATGTCCTCTTCCTTGGCCGGCGCGGAGATGATGACCTTCTTCGCGCCCGCCTCGAGGTGGGCCTTGGCCGCCGGCCCGGTGGTGAACCGGCCCGTGGACTCGATCACGACGTCCACGCCGAGCTCGCGCCACGGCAGCCTGGCCGGGTCACGCTCGGCCAGGATCTTGATCGGCTTGGCGCCGGCCTGGATGGTGTCGCCGGACACCGACACGTCGTGCGGCAGGGTGCCGAGCACGGTGTCGTACTTGAGCAGGTGCGCCATCGTGGCGATGTCACCGAGGTCGTTCGCCGCCACGATCTCGATACCGCGGTCGCCGTCCGCGGCGTTGGCGGCCCGCCAGAAGTTACGCCCGATACGGCCGAAACCATTGATTCCCACGCGAATAGTCACAGTACTGAATCTCCTCGTCGATCCCCTGATCGTCAGCGGGTCCGAGACTATCGGACGTCGCCCCCGCAGGTGACGCCAAGCGACGCCACACCCGCGCGCCCGGAGCCCTTCGGCGCCCGGCGCCGGGGCAAGCGGTGCGAACTCTTAAGGTCTAGACCATATCAAAGGGAACCAGCATGAAGCCGAACGGGTCCGGCGCGGGCGGCACCGTCCGCTTACGGCCCTGGTCACCGGCCGCCCCGGCCGCCCGTCGCCTGGTCACCGCGGGAAACTTCTTCCGCGGGCCCTGTCGATCCGGGCCGGGCCGATTCGTGTAGGCCATGAAGCGACGGACCCGGGTAGCGTCGGGACGACAAAAGGAGATGACCGCGATGAAGCAGTACCTGCTCAGCATCTACCAGCCGGACGGGGATCCGCCCGCGCCGGAGGTACTCGAGCCGATCATGCGGGATATCAGCGCGGTGGACCAGGCGATGCGGGACGCGGGCGCGTGGGTGTTCACCGGCGGCCTGCACGCGCCGGACACGGCGACCGTGCTGCGGGCGGCCGACGGGGACGTGCTGGTCACCGACGGGCCTTATGCCGAGGGCAAGGAGCACGTCGGCGGGTTCTGGATCATCCGGGCCGCCGACCTGGACGAGGCGCTGGCCTGGGCCCGCCGGGCTACGGTGGCGTGCACGCTGCCGGTCGAGGTCCGGCCGATGGTGGACATGGCGGAGGGCTGAGCGCTGCCTGTTCCGGGGCCTGGTTCCGGACCCGCGCCCGCGCTCGCCGACGTCGAGCGCGCCTTCCGCGCGGAGTACGGCCGCGCGGTGGCCGTGCTGGCCCGGGTCTTCGGCGACATCGACATCGCCGAAGACGCGGTCCAGGACGCGTTCGCCGAGGCGGCCAGGCGATGGCCGCGGTCCGGGCAGCCGCCGAGCCCGGCCGGCTGGATCATCACCACCGCGCGCAACCGGGCCATCGACCGGCTCCGCCGCGAGGCCGCCCGGACGGGCAAGCACGCCCAGGCCGCGCTGCTGCACGCGGACGAGCAGCCTGGAGAGGAGGCCGGCCCGGTGGACGACGACCGGCTGCGGCTCATGTTCACCTGCTGCCACCCGGCGCTGGGCCGCGCGGCGCAGGTCGCGCTCACGCTCCGGCTGCTCGGCGGCCTCACCACGGCGGAGATCGCGCACGCGTTCCTGGTGCCGGAGCCCACCATGGCCCAGCGCCTGGTCCGGGCCAAGGCCAAGATCAGGGACGCGGGCATCCCGTACCGCGTCCCGGCCGAGGCCGACCTCCCCGGCCGGCTGACCGGGGTGCTCGCCGTGGTCTACCTGATCTTCAACGAGGGCTACACGGCGAGCTCGGGTGATCAGCTGGCCCGCGCTGACCTGTGCACCGAGGCGATCAGGCTCGGCCGGCTGCTCGCCCGGCTCATGCCGGACGAGCCCGAGGTCACCGGCCTGCTCGCGCTGATGCTGCTGACCGAGTCACGGCGCACCGCGCGGACCGGGCCGGACGGCGCCCTGGTGCTCCTGGCCGGCCAGGACCGGACCCGCTGGGACCGCTCGCTCATCGCCGAGGGCCAGTCCCTCGTCCGCCAGTGCCTGCGGCGGGGCCGGCCCGGCCCCTACCAGATCCAGGCGGCGATCAGCGCCGTGCACAGCGACGCCCCGGTCGCGGCCGCCACCGGCTGGGACCAGATCCTGACGCTGTACGACCAGCTGCTGGCCGTGGCCCCGAGCCCGGTAGCGGCCCTCAACCGGGCGGTCGCGGTGGCCGAGGTCGATGGCCCGGCCGCCGCGCTCGCCCTCGTGGACGGCCTCCCGGCGGCCAGCCTCGACCGGTACTACCTGTTCCACGCCATCCGCGCCGACCTGCTGCGGCGCCTGGGCCGCCGGGCCGAGGCGGACGCCGCCTACCGGGCCGCGCTCGCCCGGTCCGGGAACGCGGCCGAGCGCGCGCACCTAGCGCTGGCGAAGTAGCACCTGGCCGAGCCGGACGGCGTAGCCGAGGGTGACCGCCAGGCAGGCGGCGATCACGGGCCTGAAGTCGTAGC
>JAJKHX010000358.1 GCA_021154785.1 Nocardiopsis sp. | reverse complement strand
TCCGACGTGTTCGTCGCGATGGGCTACGAAGTCGCCGAGGGGCCCGAGGCCGAGGCGGAGTGGTACAACTTCGACGCGCTGAACATCCCGCCCGACCACCCGGCCCGGGAGATGCAGGACACCATCTTCATCGAGGGCAAGGACGGCGCCAAGTCGGGCATGGTCCTGCGCACCCACACCTCGCCGGTGCAGATCAGGTCGATGCTCTCCCGCCCGCTGCCGCTGTACGTGGTCAGCCCGGGCCGGTGCTACCGGCAGGACCCGCTCGACGCCACCCACAGCCCGGTCTTCCACCAGATCGAGGGGCTCGCGGTCGACGAGGGCCTGACCATGGCCGACCTGCGCGGGGCGATCCAGTCGTTCGTGGACGCGATGTTCGGCGTCGGCCTGCGGACCCGGTTCCGGCCCGACTACTTCCCCTTCACCGAGCCGTCGGGCGACGTGTCGATGGAGTGCCACGTCTGCCGCGGTTCCTCGGCCAAGGCGGGCGGCGACCCGTGCCGGGTGTGCCGGTCGCAGGGCTGGATCGAGATCGCGGGCTGCGGCATGGTCAACCCCCGGGTGCTGGTGGCCTGCGGCATCGACCCCGACCGGTACAGCGGGTTCGCGTTCGGCCTCGGCATCGAGCGCAGCCTGGTGATCGCGCACGGGCTGACCGAGATCAGGGACGCGGTAGAGGGCGACGTGCGGTTCAGCCGGGCGTTCGGGATGGAGATCTGAGATGCGAGTACCGCTTTCCTGGCTGCGTGAGTACGCGCCGCTGCCCGAGCCGGTCGACGCCACCGAGGTCTCCCGGCGGCTGACCGCGGCCGGCCTCGAGGTCGAGTCGCTCGAGTCGGCCGGGCACGACATCCGCGGCGTGGTCGTCGCCCAGGTGCTCACCGTCGAGGAGCTGACCGGGCTGAAGAAGCCGATCAGGTACTGCCGGGTCGCCGTCTCCGAGAGCCAGCTGGCCGGGCCGCCCGAGGACGCGTCCGGCGTCATCTGCGGCGCGACCAACTTCGCGCCCGGCGACCGGGTCGCGCTCGCGCTGCCCGGCGCGGTGCTGCCCGGCGGGTTCGAGATCGGCGCGCGCAAGACCTACGGGCACATCTCCGAGGGCATGATCTGCTCGGTCCGCGAGCTGGGCATCGGCGACGAGCACGACGGCATCCTGGTGCTGGCCGCCGACGCGCCGCTGGGCGAGGACTTCGTCGCCTACGCGAAGCTGCGGGACGAGGTGTTCGAGATCGCGGTGACGCCCGACCGCGGCTACGCCGTGTCGGTCCGCGGCATCGCGCGCGAGCTGGCCAGCTCGTACGGCGTCCCGTTCACCGACCCGGCCGACGCCGGCCTGCCCGAAGCGGCGCTGCTCGGCGGCGCGGTCGACGTGGCCGGCCCCGACGTCTACCCGGCCCGCATCGCCGACCCGACCGCCTGCGACCGGTTCGTGCTGCGCGAGGTGCGCGGCTTCGACCCGGCCGCGCCGGCCCCGCTGTGGATGCGGGTGCGGCTGGCTCGCTGCGGGATGCGCTCCGTCTCGCTCGCGGTCGACGTGACCAACTACCTGATGCTCGAGCTCGGCCAGCCGCTGCACGCGTTCGACCGGTCCAAGCTGACCGGCGGGATCGTGGTCCGGCGGGCCCAGCCGGGGGAGAAGCTCGAGACGCTGGACCACGTGGTGCGCACGCTGTACCCGGACGACATCCTGATCACCGACGACTCCGGGCCGATCTCCATGGCGGGCACCATGGGCGGCCTGAACACCGAGATCGACGAGGCCTCCACCGACCTGGTCGTCGAGGCGGCGCATTTCTCGGCCGAGGGCACCGCCAAGATGAGCCGGCGCCACAAGCTGCACAGTGAGGCGTCCTACCGGTTCGAGCGGGGCGTCGACCGCGAGCTTCCGCTGCGCGCCAGCGCCAAGGCGGTCGCCCTGCTGGCCGGCCTGGGCGGCGGCCAGGTGGTACCGGGCTGCACGCACGCCGCGGCCGAGGTGGCGCCGGTGCTGGTCTCGATGGCGGCCGACTACCCGGACCGGGTGGCCGGCGTGCTCTACGGCCGGGATACCGTGATCCGGCGGCTGCGCGAGGTCGGCTGCACGGTGCGCGAAACCCGCCAGCCCGCCCCGACCATCGCCCCCTGGCGGGCGGCGGCCGGCCAGCCGTCCACGGAGCCGGCCGCGACCGCCCAGCCGCCAGTCGCCGTGCTCGAGGTCACCCCGCCGAGCTGGCGGCCGGACCTGACCGACCCGGCCGACCTGGCCGAGGAGATCATCCGGCTGGAAGGCTACGAGAACGTCCCGGCCCGGATGCCGCGCGCGCTGGCCGGGCGCGGGCTCACCCCGCGGCAGCGGCTGCGCCGCTCGGCGGGCCGGGCGCTGGCCGAGGCCGGCTTCGTGGAGGTGCTGTCGTCGCCGTTCGGGCCGCGCTCCGACGCGGACCTGCTCGGGCTGCCGCCCGAGGACATGCGCCGCCCCGCGGTGGCGGTGGCGAACCCGCTCAGCGAGGACGAGCCGCTGCTGCGCACGACTGTGCTCCCCGGGCTGTTCCGGGTGCTGACCCGCAATGTCGGGCGGGGTTTCGCCGACACCGCGCTGTTCGAGATCGGCCAGGTCTTCCGGCCCCGCCCGGGGGCTCCGGCGGCGGCGCCGATCCTCCCGGTCGACCGCGGGCCCACGGTGACCGAGCTCGCCTCCCTCGACGCCGCCCTGCCGGACCAGCCGCTGCGGATCGCCGCCGTGCTGACCGGGGCGCACGAGCCCGATGGCTGGTGGGGCAAGGGACGCGCGGCGTCCTGGGCCGACGCCATCGAGGCGGCCCGCGCGGTGGGCCGGATCTGCCGGGTGCCGCTCGAGATCCGGGCCGAGGCGTACGCGCCCTGGCATCCCGGCCGCTGCGCCGCCGTCTACGCCCGGGTCAGCGACGCCGACGGATCGCGGGAGTGGCTGGCCGGGCACGCCGGCGAACTGCACCCGCGGGTGGTTCAGGCGTTCGGCCTGCCCGCCCGGACCTGCGCCATGGAACTCGACCTGTCGGTCCTGTTCACCGCGGCCGAGAGCATCGGCGCCGTGCAGGCGCCTCAGCTGTCCGGCTACCCGCTGGCCACCCAGGACGTGGCCCTGATCGTGGACGCCGCGGTGCCGGCCGCCGAGGTGGAGGCGGCGCTGGTGGCGGGCGCCCCCCGGGAACTGCTCGAGGGCGTGCGCCTGTTCGACGTCTACACCGGCGCCCAGGTCGGCGAGGACCGCAAGTCGCTGGCGTACACGCTCAGGTTCCGCGCCCCGGACCGGACCCTCACCGCGGCCGAGGCCACCGCGGCCCGCGACGCAGCCGTAGCCGAGGCCAGCCGCCGCGTCGGCGCCATCCTCCGCAGCTAACTCCCACCACCGCCCACACGACTCCTCCACCATCGCCCACACCACCACGGTCGGGTACATCCTCACCACTGGTCACACAGCGCATCCAGTGTGCCGCCACAAGCGCCTGCTTCCATGATCGCGAAGAGTTTTATATCAAAATCCGTAGAAAAGTCTTCGCGATCATGAGCGAATACCCAGGCGCGCCATGGGAGCATCGGCCGTCTGGGAGCTGTTGCTAAAGGAGGCGACTGTCGGTCAGGATGTGGTTGCCGATGACCGCAGCGCTGCGCTGAGCCGGAGGACAACATAACCAGACACGCGGTGGCCCGGGGGGGCACGGCCGCGCAGGCTGATAAGACCACGTTCCGGGACGTATTCGCGGTGGCCGAGTTCCGGGCGCTGTGGCTGGCCCAGCTGCTGTCGGTGGTCGGCGATCAGTTCGCCCGGGTCGCGCTGACGGTGCTGGTGTTCAACCGGACTCAGTCGGCCCTGCTCGCGGCGGTCACCTTCGTGGTCAGCGTGGTGCCCACGTTCATCGGCGGCATCACGCTGTCCTGGCTGGCCGATCGTCATCCCCGCCGCGGCGTGATGATCGCCTGTGACCTGATCCGGTGCGGGCTCGTCCTGCTAATGGCGCTGCCCGGGGTGCCGCTGGCCGCCCTGATAGCGCTCCTGTTCGTGGTCACGCTGGCCGGGGCGCCGTTCAGCGCGGCGCGGGCGGCCATTTACCCGGACGTGCTCGACGGCGAGAAGTACGTGCTCGGTATCGCGATCGGGCTGACCACGATCCAGTTCGCGCAGGTCATCGGGTTCGCTGTCGGCGGGACGATCGTAGGCTTCTTCGGTACCAGGACCTCACTCGTCGTCGACGCCGGCACCTTCGCCGTCTCCGCGGTCATCGTCCAGCGCTGGGTCCGGTCCCGGCCCGCGCCCGCGGCGGCGGCCCACGAGGACGGCGGGCCGCGCGGGCTGGCCGGCGTCCTCGCCGGGACGCGCTTGGTCTTCTCGAACCGGATGCTGCGCAGCACGATGCTGTTCGGCTGGCTCGCGGCGTTCTACAACGCGCCCGAGGGCGTCGTCACCCCGCTCGCCCGCGATCTCGGCGGGGGCACGCTCGCCGTCGGCGTCATCCTGGCCGCGCAGGCCCTGGGCGAGACGTCAGGCGTGCTCGCGTTCAGCCGTTTCGTCCCCCCGTCGGCCCGGCTCCGTTTCATGGGCCCGCTCGCCGTCGCGACCTCCGCGGTCCTGGTCCTGTTCGCCTGGCGTCCGAACCTGCTGGAGTCGCTGCTCATCCTGTTCGTCTCCGGCATCTGCGCGTCCTACCAGCTGGCGGCCAACTCCGGTTTCGTCAGCGCGGCGCCGCAGGAACAGCGCAGCCAGGCTTTCGGGCTGGCCCAGGGCGGCATCAGCCTGGGCCAGGGCATCGTCTTGATCGCGGCGGGAGCCGCCGCGGACACTCGTTCCCCGGCCCGCGTCATCGCGGTGTGCGGCGCCGTCGGCGCCGCGCTCGCCTTGGTGCTCGCGCTCAGCTGGCTCCCGAGCCCCCGTGGGCAGGGCCGGGGCCGGGTGAGCGGACGTCATGAACGTTCCTGACCACGATGAATCAGGTCCACTGCTCGCCGCGCATTGGGTGCTCCTTCCTTTGGTTGCGGCCGGATGTGCGTATGAGGCTTAGGTCCACTGCTCGCCGCGCATGTCGCGCTCCTTCTCCTGGTCGCCGATCGGTTCTGTCAGCCGTTGAGGCTTAGGTCCACTGCTCGCCGCGCATACCTCTTCCTTTCTGTGAGTGATTGAATGGATTCTCTACGTAACTAGTCTTAACGTCCGTTTACGAATTGCAGTTCAATCGCTACGTGGAGTAGGCGAAGCGTTCTTCCGATGACCACTGCGCCGTCATCGGGCATTACGGCTACCCATTGTGGCCCGCGACCATCTTTGCGGGGCGCTATGTACGGATTGCCAGGAATAAGTCGGTCTCTGGGGTGACACAGGGTGACTTCGGTGTCGCCATGGGGAAGAGATGTGAACCATGGGACCAAAGAAGGTATTGTTCTGCCAGTGAGTAGCGGGGTTTTCACGTTTTGCGCTCGCCGGGACCGGTAGTGCGGGAGAATAAACATGCGCACTGCGACCTAGGCGACCCGGTGGCAGTCTGTTCGAGGAGGTGCTGATGGAGCTGATCCGTCGCCTCCCGCGCCGGATGCCAGCTGTCAGCGGCCGGATACCGGCTATCAGCGACTGGGCGATCTGGAGACTGCCCCGCTGGCTCACCGTCTTCGTCCTGGCTGTGATCGCCGCGAACCTGGCCGCCATCGGCGTCGCGGCTCCGCTCACCACTTTCCACGGTCACGACTTCGTCCTGTACGGCGTGCTGCTGGCCTGCACCGCCATCGCCGTCGAGTGGAGCCGGCGGGCCAAAGAGCAGCACGGCATGAGCAAGGACGTCCAGGGGGTCTGGGAATTCCCGATCGCCATCTTGCTGCCCCCGCTGTTCGCGCTGCTCGCCCCGATCTCCCGGCTCGCCCTGACGCAATGGCGGGTGAGCCGCGCCCCGCTGCACCGGCGGATCTTCAGCTGCGCCTCGATCGGCCTGTCCTACGGCGCCGCGTCGCTGACCTTCCGCGGCCTCGGGCACCTGACGGCCGGGGCGCCAGGCGGCGCCGTCGGCCGGGACCTGCTGTGGACCGTGATGGTGACGCTCAGCGCCGTGGTGATGTCCGCGGTGAACAAGGCGATCATCATGACGGCGGTCAAGGGCACCAACCCCGACGTCAGCATCCGCAGCCGGGTCTTCGATCACGAGCCGCTTTACAACGACATCGCCGAGATGTGCATCGCCGTCCTGCTGACGTACGCGGTGGCCGGGAACATCTTCCTCGCCCTGGCCGCGCTGCCGGTGATCACGCTGCTGCAGCGCTCGCTGCGGCACGCCCAGCTCGTCATCGACTCGCGCGCCGACTCCAAGACGGGGCTGCTGAACGCGGCGACCTGGGAGCACGAGGCGGCAGCCGAGGTGGGCCGCGCGGTCAGGACCAGGTCGGCGCTCGCGGTGGCGCTGCTCGACATCGACCGGTTCAAGGTCATCAACGACACCTACGGGCACCTGGTCGGAGATCAGGTCATCAAGGAGATCGCCCGCACGCTGAGCAGCATGCTGCGCGAGTACGACCTGGCCGGCCGGTTCGGCGGCGAGGAGTTCTCGCTGCTGCTCCCGCAGACCCGCGCGGTGGACGCGTTCCGCATCGCGGAGCGTGTGCGCGCTAACGTCGCCGGGCTGAGCATCATCGCCCCGGGGGCGACCGGCGGTGAGCGAGTTCATGTCACGGTATCCATTGGTGTGGCGGCACTGGACAGTGGAAGCGTGCGCAAGCTGAATGAGCTGATGGCGGCGGCGGACGCCGCTATGTACCGGGCCAAGTCCGGCGGCCGGGACCAGGTGCAGATGATCAGCACGACCCGGGGTCTGAGCGCGATCAGCGGCCCGGGCCCGGCGGAAACCGCGCGTACCGGTAACGGCGGCTCGCAGGATGTGCCCAGCGCTTTCCGCCGGGCACAGAGTTCCTAGGTCGTCAGGGCCTCCCGGAGAACGTGCCGTGGCCGCAACGGCAGTCGCCTCAGGCCTCGACGGCTAGTTACGCACCGAACTCTCTGAAGCGCCCAAATGTACGCCCATACGCAGGTGCATACGTGACTATTCCGGGATTTTCATGGCCCCTCAGGGTACGAAAAAGTAACGCTCGCCCGAGGTAACCGGCGTATTAGCGTTACGCTTCCGACCTCATGACAATGCTGAGCCAGAACGACATTTGTGTTACTGGAGTAAAGCCAGCTAAGCGCGGTTGCTTACTGAATACAATTCGCTCGGAATTCACCTCGGATCATCCGGTCGCCGCCGCGCCAGAGCGCGCGGGGATCAGGTCCACATCGTGGTGCGCACGACGCGCCTCCTCTAGGTCGGTGCGGGCGGGGCTAGCAGAGCAGATCAGGTCCACATGGTGGTGCGCATGATGCGCCTCCTTAGCTTTCCGCGAGCAATAACAGACAGTGATTGCTTGATTACTCTTCTCTCCGGAGAACGTGCCGCCGGCCCAGCTGGCTCACGTCGTGTTCGTACTGCCGCATCATGTCTGAAATGTTCGTATATACACCAAGCGGTCCGGCGATCCGATGCCAATGAGTGACCTTTGCCGCCACAGGGGACCGGCTGGGCAACTTTGCTGCCAGGAGTAATCGCGTATTGACAGCAAGCTCGCAAATACTGTGACAAGGTGGAACACAGGCCGCACTGAGCGTTGCCGGGCGGTCTCGACTCACCTCGTGGAGCCTGAGGACACACCCCGTGGACGCCATCTTCCGGCAGGTCAGACGCGTGCAGGCGCTCAGCGTGCGCTCGTGGCCGTTCTGGAAGCTGCCGCGATCGCTCGCGGCCTTCGTCGCGGCCGTGATCCTAGCCGACGTGGCCGTGCTCGCGGTGAGCCTGGCGGCTACCCCCGTCCGCTTCCATGATCTCGGGATCTTCGGCCTGCTGCTCGCGTGCAACGCGGCCACCGTCGAGCTCACCCGCCGGACGAGCGAGCCCGAGGGGCACGTCAAGGATGTGCACGCGGTCTGGGAGCTCCCGGTCGTCATCTTGCTGCCGCTGCCGTACGCGCTCCTCATGCCCGCCATCCGGGTCATCCTGACCCAGTGGCGGATCCGGCACGCCGTCGTGTACCGGCGGGTGTTCAGCGCCGCCGCCATCGGCCTGTCGTACGCCTGCGCCTCGCTGGCCTTCCGGGGGACCGCCCGCCTGGTGTCAGGCCTGCACCCGCTGAGGCTGGTGCCCGCGTCCCGCGTCCCCGTCTGGCTGGTGCTCGTGGCGGCCTGCGCGGTCGTGCAGCTCGCGGTGAACCAGTACCTGGTCTTCGCGGCCGTCCGCGCGACGAGCTCCGAGATCCGGCTGCGGGACTTCGTCTTCGGTGCCCAGACCCTGCGGACCGACCTGACCGAGACGTGCATGGCCGTGCTGTCCACGCTGGCCATCGCGATTAGCCCGGTCACCGTCGTGGTAGCCCTGCCGCTGGCCACCTTGCTGCAGCGGTCGGCCGTGCACAGCCAGCTGATCAAGGACGCCAGAAACGATTCCAAGACCGGGCTGCTGAACGCGGCGACCTGGGAGCGCGGCGCCACGGCGGAGATCGGCCGGGCGGTGCGGACCGGGACCCCGCTGGCGGTGGCACTGCTCGACGTCGACCGGTTCAAGGTCATCAACGACACCTACGGCCACCTGACCGGCGACGAGGTGCTCAAGGAGATCGCGCACACGCTGAAGAGCATGCTGCGCCAGTACGACCTGGCCGGGAGGTTCGGCGGCGAGGAGTTCGCGCTGCTGCTGCCGCAGACCAGGGCGCCGGACGCGTTCCGGATCGCCGAGCGGGTCCGGTCCGCCATCGCCAGCCTGCCGATCATCGCCCCCGGCGCGACCGGCGGCGAGCGGGTGCACGTCACGGTGTCGATCGGGGTGGCCGCGCTGGACGCCGGCAGCAAGCGCGAGTACGCCGAGCTGATGGCGGCCGCCGACGCCGCCCTCTACCGCGCCAAGGGCTGCGGCCGGGACCAGGTCCAGATGATCAGCACGACCCGCGGCCTGAGCGCGGTCAGCAGCATCCCCCGATCCGGCGGCGAGGGTCACGCGCCGAGCCTGTTCCGCCGCGCCGCCAGCTCCTAAGCGGCGGCATCGGCCGCGGACGGCACGGCCAGGACCGCCAGGATCTCGGTGCCAGGAATCCCAGCACCCGCCGTCTCGCGTCCGCCCGCTCCACCGGCTTACCCTATGCCCTGGCCACCTCGCGCCGCCCGGCCCGCCGCGCGCTTCGACCGCTCGCGCTCTGCATATTCATGCGTTATGATGAATACTCTTCCAACGTTGTGAGGGTATATGGGTGCGAGAGTGGCGGTTGCGGGCGCCAGCGGATACGCGGGCGGCGAACTGCTCCGCCTGCTGGCCGGCCATCCCGACCTGGAGATCGGCCCGCTGGCCGCGAACAGCAGCGCCGGCACCCCGGTGACCGCGGTGCACCCCCAGCTGACCGGTCACCCCGTCCTGGCCGACGCGGTCTTCTCCGCGACCGACCCGGAGATCCTGGCCGACGCCGACCTGCTGTTCACCGCGCTCCCGCACGGGGAGTCCGGGCCGCTGGCCGCGCGCCTGCCGGGACATCTCAAGGTCATCGACCTGGGCGCCGACTTCCGGCTCGCCGATGCCGGTAAATGGGCGCAGTACTACCCGACGCCGTACGCCGGGCAGTGGGCCTACGGCCTGCCCGAGCTGCCCGGCGCGCGGGAGGCGATCCGGACCGCCGCCACCGTGGCCGCCCCCGGCTGCTACGCCACCGCGTCGATCCTCGCGCTGGCCCCGCTGCTGGCGGCCGGCCTGGCCGACCCGGCCGACATCGTGATCGTGGCGGCCTCGGGCACGTCCGGCGCGGGCCGCTCGCTGCGGTCCGACCTGCTCGCCACCGAGATCATAGGGTCGATGTCCGCCTACCAGGTCGGGGGCACGCACCGCCACACCCCAGAAATAGAACAAAACATTGATCCCGAACGAGCCGGATTTCACCCCCCGGCCCCCGTCTCCGTGTCCTTTACCCCGACGCTGGCGCCGATGGCCCGCGGCATCCTGGCCACCTGCACCGCCCGGATAAGCAGCGCCCGGATCGCTGAGCCGGGCCGCTCGGACCCCGCAACCGGCCCGCTGCGCGACGCACTCCGCGCCGCCTACGACGGCGAGCCCTTCGTACACGTGCTGCCCGAGGGCCGCTGGCCGGCCACCGGCGCCACCCTCGGCTCCAACGCCGCTCACCTGCAGGTGGCGGCCGACCCGCACGCCGGCCGCGCCGTCGTCGTCTGCGCCCTGGACAACCTGGTCAAGGGGGCGGCCGGGCAGGCCGTCCAGATCGCCAACCTGATGCTCGGCCTGCCGGAGGCGGCCGGCCTGACCGCACACGGAGTGTCCCCTTGAGCGTCACCGCCCCCCTGGGTTTCCGCGCCGCCGGTGTCGCGGCCGGGCTGAAGCAGTCCGGCGACCCGGACGTAGCCGTGGTCCTGAACGACGGGCCGTCCCGGGCCGCCGCCGCCGTGTTCACCTCCAACCGGGTGCAGGCCGCCCCGGTGACCTGGACCCGCCAGGTGGTTAGCGGCGGCCGGGTCCGGGCGGTGGTGCTCAACTCCGGCGGGGCCAACGCCTGCACCGGCCCGCTCGGTTTCCAGGACACCCACGCCACCGCCGAGCACCTGGCCCTGACCCTCGACGCTGTGTCAGCTGAGCACGGGGGCGCAGGGGAGATGGCGGTCTGCTCGACCGGCCTGATCGGCGAGCGGCTGCCGATGGGCAAGCTGCTGCCCGCGGTGGACGCGGCAGTGGCCGCCGCCTCCCGGGCCGGCGGCCTGGCCGCCGCCGACGCGATCAGGACCACCGACACCGTGGTCAAGATCGCGTTCCGGAGAATTGACGGCTACTCCATCGGCGGGATGGCGAAGGGGGCCGGGATGCTCGCGCCTGGTCTCGCCACCATGCTGTGCGTGATCACCACCGACGCCGACCTCCCGCCGGACCGGCTCGACGCCGCCCTCCGCTCGGCCACAGCGGTGACCTTCGACCGGCTGGACACTGACGGCTGCATGTCCACCAACGACACGGTGCTGCTGATGGCGAGCGGGGCATCCGGGGTGACCCCGGACCAGGCCGAGTTCGTCCCGGTGCTCACCGAAGTGTGCGCTGACCTGGCCCGGCAGCTCCAGCTGGACGCCGAGGGGGCGAACAAGATGATCGCCATCGAGGTGGTCGGGGCCGCCTCGGAGGCCGACGCGGTGACGGTGGGGCGCGCCGTGGCCCGGAACAACCTGCTCAAGTGCGCTATCGGCGGCGAGGATCCCAACTGGGGCCGGGTGCTGTCCGCGGTCGGCACCACCGACGCGGTCTTCGAGCCGGACCAGCTGAACGTCGCGATCAACGGGATCTGGGTCTGCCGCCACGGCGCCGCCGGTGACGGGCGCGCCAAGGTCGACCTGAAACCGAAAGACGTGACGATCACCGTGGACCTGTCCGCCGGCCCGCACTCCGCGATCATCTTGACCACCGACCTGACTACTGAGTACGTCCACGAGAACAGTGCGTATTCGACATGACCCTGACCGATAGCCGGATCGCCGACGCCTCGGCCAAGGCGGCCACCCTGATCGAGGCGCTGCCCTGGCTGAACCGGTTCCACGGCCAGACGGTGGTGATCAAGTACGGCGGCCACGCCATGGCCGACGAGGCACTGCGCCTGGCGTTCGCGCAGGACCTGGTGTTCCTGCGCTACGCCGGGCTGCGCCCGGTCGTGGTGCACGGCGGCGGCCCGCAGATCAACACGATGCTCGCCCGCCTCGGGGTGGAGTCCTCGTTCACCGCCGGGCTCCGGGTTACCACGCCGGAGGCCATGGAGGTCGTCCGGATGGTCCTGTCCGGCACGGTCAACAAGGACATCGTCGGCCTGATCAACCGGCACGGCCCGTTCGCGGTGGGCATGTCGGGGGAGGACGCGGGCACGCTCACCGCGGTCCGCAAGATCGCGGTCGTGGACGGCGAGCCGGCCGACATCGGCCTGGTCGGCGAGATCGTGGCCACCGACCCCGGCGCCATCGAGGCGCTGCTGGCCGACGGCCGGATCCCGGTCGTCTCCAGCGTGGCCGCGGGCCGGGACGGCGAGATCTACAACGTGAACGCGGACACCGCCGCGGCCGCACTCGCGGTCGCCCTCGACGCGGCCAAGCTCGTGATGCTCACCGACGTGGCCGGCCTGTACCGGGACTGGCCCTCGTCGGCCGAGGTCATCAGCGAACTCACCGCGGCCGAACTGACCGGGCTGCTGCCCGGCCTGGCGGCCGGGATGATCCCCAAGATGGAGGCCTGCCTGACCGCCGTGCAAGGCGGCGTGCCGCAGGCGCACGTACTGGACGGCCGCCTCAGCCACGCCGTCCTGCTCGAGATCTTCACCGACTCCGGCATCGGCACCATGGTCCTTCCGGGAGAAAGCCAATGACCAATACAGAAACCCTGCAGAAGAGGTTCGCCGCGGCCTTCATGCCGAACTACGGCGTGCCCCCCGTGGCCATCACCCGCGGCCAGGGCTGCCGGGTCACCGACGCCGACGGGCGCGAGTACCTGGACCTGATCGCCGGGATCGCGGTGAGCTCGCTCGGGCACGCCCACCCGGCCATCGTCGAGGCGGTCAGCCGCCAGGTGGCCCAGGTGGCGCACACCTCCAACCTGTTCCTGCACGAGCGCGAGATCGAACTGGCCGAACGGCTGCTGTCCTTGATCGGCACCGATGGGAGGGTCTTCCTGGCCAACTCGGGGACCGAGGCCAACGAGGCCGCGGTCAAGCTGGTGCGGCGCATCCAGGGTCCCGAGCGGCCGGTGATCGTGGCCGCCGAGCGCAGCTTCCACGGCCGGACCCTGGGCTCGCTCGCGCTCACCGGCAAGGACGCGATCCGCACCCCGTTCGGCCCGTACGGCCAGGTCGTCCGGTTCGTGCCCTACGGGGACGCGGACGCGCTGCGGGCCGCGACCAGCCCCGACGTGGCCGCCGTCTTCCTCGAGCCCGGACTGGGGGAGAGCGGTGTGGTGCCCGCCCCGGCGGGCTACCTGGCCGCCGCGCGTGAAGCCTGCGATCAGGCCGGGGCGCTCCTGGTGCTCGACGAGATCCAGAGCGGCATCGGCCGGACCGGGGCGTGGTTCGCGCACCAGACCGCCGGCGTCCGGCCCGACGTGCTCACCCTGGCCAAGGGGCTGGGCGGCGGGCTGCCGATCGGAGCGTGCATAGGTCTCGGCCCGGCCGGCTCCGGCTTCTCCCAGGGGGACCACGGCTCCACCTTCGGCGGGAACCCGGTCGCCTGCGCCGCGGCCCTGGCCGTGCTCGAGGTGATCGAACGCGACGGCTTGCTGGCCCATGTCAGCGAGGTCGGCGAGCACCTGGCGGCCGGCCTCGGCGAGATCGGCCACCCGCTGGTCGCGGGCGTGCGCGGCGCCGGGCTATGGCGAGCGGTCGTCCTGACGGCCCCGCTGGCCCCCGCGGTCGAGGCTGCCGCCCGGCGGGCCGGCTTCCTCGTCAACGCGGTGCAACCGGACGCCATCCGGCTGGCGCCGCCGCTGATCCTGACCGCGGCCGAGGCGGCCGAGTTCATCGCCGCGCTGCCCGGCATCCTGACCGAGGTGAGCGCGTGACCCGGCACCTCCTGCGCGACGACGACCTGACCGCGGCCGAGCAGACGGCGGTCCTGGACCTGGCCGACCAGATGAAGAAGGACCGCTATGGCTGGCAGCCCCTGGCCGGGCCGCGGGCCGTGGCCGTCCTCTTCGACAAGCCGTCGCTGCGCACCCGGGTGTCGTTCACCGTCGGCATCGCCGAGCTCGGCGGGTTCCCGATGATCATCGACACCCAGGCCACCCACTTCGGCCGGGGCGAGTCGATCGAGGACGCCGCCCGGGTGCTGGACCGCCAGGTCGCCGCCGTCGTGTGGCGGACCTACGAGCAGGACCGGATCGACTCCCTGGCCGCCGCCTCGGCCGTGCCGGTCATCAACGCGCTCACCGACCAGTTCCATCCCTGCCAGATCCTCGCCGACCTGCAGACCATCCGGGCCCACTACGGCTCGCTGGCCGGCCGCGTGCTGACCTTCCTCGGCGACGGCTCGAGCAACATGTCGCAGTCGTACCTGCTCGGCGGGGCCATCGCCGGGATGCATGTGCGCATCGGCGCGCCCGGGACCGTCGTCCCCGACCCGGAGATCGTCGCCGCGGCGGCCCGGATCGCCGAGCAGGCCGGCGGGGGAGTGGAGCTCTGCTCCGACCCCGCGGCCGCCTGCGAGCAGGCCGACGTGATCGCCACCGACGTGTGGGTCTCGATGGGCGCCGAAGCCATGGCCGGGGAGCGCCGCGTGGTCCTGGAGCCGTACCGCCTGGACGGCGCCAAGCTGGCGCTGGCCAAACCCGGCTGCCTGGTCCTGCACTGCCTGCCCGCGCACCGCG
>JAJKHX010000357.1 GCA_021154785.1 Nocardiopsis sp. | reverse complement strand
ACGTGCCGCGGATCACACTGCTGGGGCGCCCGGGCTGTCACCTGTGCGACGACGCGCGGGCGGTCATCGAGCGGGTCGCGGGCGAACTCGGCGTCGGCTGGGCGGAGCGGGACATCACCGCGTCCCCCGAGGACATGCGGGAGTACTGGGACAAGATCCCGGTGACCTTGGTCGACGGGGTGCAGATCGACTTCTGGCGGATCAGCGAGGCCCGGCTCCGGGCCGCGCTCAGCCAGCCGCCGGATCAGCTACCGGGCCAGCCGCCGGCCGTCGGGCCCGGCTACCACTGATCCCCTGGGACCGCCTGACCAGGGACGCAAGAGAGCGCGGGGCGTCTCGCGCGATTACGGCCGTCGCTTACGTCACTTTGTGAATGGATGCACAAAGGCGTACCGTGGAAAACGACGTCGGCTGACGCGGGCTCTTACCGCCGCCTGTTCCCGAACCCCGAGGGCCCAACCCCAGGAGCGCTGCCGCGATGCACAGTAAGGCTATGCCGCCAGAGGCTAACGGCCGGGCGACCGGTGACGGCCCGTTCAGGGCAGACCAGTTCCGGGCCGCCCAGGCCGCCAGTGCTGCCCAGGCCCACAGTGCCGCCCAGGCTGACAGTGCTGCCCAGGCTGACAGTGCTGCCCAGGCCGAGGGTCCCGAGGCCCAGGCCGACGGGATACCCGAAGCCACCGTGGCCCGGCTGCCGGTCTACCTGCGCGCGCTCTACGGCCTGGCCGAACGCGGGATCAGCACCGTGGCCAGCGAGGAACTCGCCGCGGCGGCGGGGGTGAACTCGGCCAAGCTGCGCAAGGACCTGTCCCACCTCGGCTCGTACGGGATCAGGGGAGTCGGCTACGACGTCGACTACCTCGTCTACCAGGTTTCCCGGACGCTGGGCCTGACCCAGGACTGGCCGGTCGTCATCGTGGGCGCCGGGAACCTGGGCCGCGCGCTGGCCAATTACGGCGGCTTCATCTCCCGCGGCTTCACGATCGCCGCCATGCTGGACAGCGACCCGGCTATCGTGGGAAGCAGGATCGCGAAGCTGACCGTCCGGCCAGTCGACGAACTGGAAGCCGTAGTGACCACGTACAAGGTCGCCATCGGCGTGATCGCCACCCCGGCCGGTACCGCGCAGGCGGTCTGCGACCGGCTCGTCGCGGCGGGTGTCACGAGCATCCTCAACTTCGCTCCGCTCGTGCTGAGCGTGCCGGAAGGAGTAGACGTGCGGAAGGTCGACCTCTCGATCGAGCTGCAGATCCTCGCCTTCCACGCGCGCCGCCGGGGCGGGAGCACCGGGGGCGCCGGCGAGCGTTCCGCGCCGGCGGCCATCGCGGCCCAGGGCTAGGTGGTGAACAGGTGAGCGTGCTGGTGGTCGGCCTCAGCCACAAGAGCGCCCCGGTGGCGACCTTGGAGCGGGCCGCGGTGAGCGGCGACACGCTCACCAAGCTGCTGCGCGACCTGGTGCAGGCGGAGCCCGTGGCCGAGGCCTTCGTCGTCTCCACCTGCAACCGGGTCGAGGTGTACGCCGACGTGGACCGCTTCCACGCCGGCGTCACGGCCATCTGCGAACTGCTCGCGCGGCACGGCGGGATGTCGCCGCCGGAGCTCACCCCGCACCTGTACGTGCACTACGAGGAGCGGGCGGTCAGCCATCTGCTCACGGTGGCGGCCGGCCTGGACTCGATGGTGGTCGGCGAGGACCAGATCCTCGGCCAGGTGCGCTCGGCGGTCAAGCTGGCCGCTGAGCACGGCACCGCCGGCCGGGTGCTCGGCGAGCTCGGGCGGCTCGCGCTGCGCACGGGCAAGCGGGCCCGGGCCGAGACCGCGATCGGCCGGGCCGGCCTCAGCCTGCTGAGCGCCGCGGTCGAGGTCGCGGCCGGCCGGTCAGGCACGGATGCGCTGGCCGGGCGGCGCGTGCTCATCGTCGGGGCCGGCTCGATGAGCGGCCTCGCCGCGGCGACGGCCGCCCGGAGCGGCGCGGCCAGCATCGCCGTGGCCAACCGGACCAAAGAACATGCCGAACGGGTGG
Organism: Nocardiopsis sp.; assembly: GCA_021154785.1. Taxonomy (GTDB): domain Bacteria; phylum Actinomycetota; class Actinomycetes; order Streptosporangiales; family Streptosporangiaceae; genus Palsa-504. Next base: position 18,804 of record JAJKHX010000357.1, on the reverse strand, counting down.
CCGCGAGCGTCGGCACCGCCGCCACCATGGTCAGCGGGCTGGCCGACCTGCCCGCCGCGCTGGCCGCGGCCGACGTCGTGATCTCCTGCACCGGCGCGGCCGGCCCGGTCATCACGCTCGATGTCGCGTCCGCCGCGCTCGCGACCAGGACTTGCGCCGGCCCGCTGGTGATCATGGACCTGGCCATGCCGCGGGACGTGGAACCGGGAGTGGCGGACCTGCCCGGCGCGGTGCTCATCGGCATGGACCAGCTGCGCGAGCACGCCAGCGCGATCGCCGGCGACGACGTCACCGCCGTCCGCGACATCCTCGAGGCCGAGCTCGCCGGGTACCAGTCCGCCATCGACGCGGCCCGGGTCGCCCCGACGGTGGTCGCCCTGCGGGCCAAGGCGGCCAAGGTCGTGGACGCCGAGCTGGCCCGGCTGGCCGGGCGGCTGAGCGCCGACGGGGTGAGCGGCCATGCTCTCGATGAAATAGGCCAGACCGTGCGGCGGGTGGTAGACAAGCTGTTGCACGCGCCGACCGTACGGGTCAAGGAACTGGCGGGGTCGCCGGGGGGCGAGGAGTACGCGGCGGCGCTGCGTGTTCTCTTCGATCTCGACCCACGCGCAGTCGAGGCGGTTACCCGCGCCGCCCCGGAGCAGGAGGGCTCACGGTGATGCTACCGACGGTTCCGCTGAGGCTGGGCACCCGTAAGAGCCCGATGGCGATGTTCCAGTCGCGGCAGGTGGCCGCGATGATCACCGAGCGGACCGGCCGGGCCGTCGAGATCGTCGGCGTGACCACGATGGGGGATGTCAGCCGGGCCCAGCTGACCCAGATCGGCGGCACCGGCGTGTTCGTCAGCGCGCTGCGCGAGGCGCTGCTCGCCGGTGAGGTGGACCTGGCCGTGCACTCGCTCAAGGACCTGCCGAGCGGCCCGGCGGCCGGCGTCGCGCTGGCCGCGGTCCCGCCCCGGGACGACCCGCGGGACGCGCTCGCCGCGCGGGACGGTGCCAAGCTCGCCGATCTGCCGCCCGGCGCCAGCATCGGCACCGGCTCGCCGCGGCGGGCCGCGCAGCTGCTCGCGCTCCGCGGCGACCTGCGCTGCGTCCCGATCCGCGGCAACGCGGGCACCCGGCTGGCCAAGGTGACCGACGGCGAGCTCGACGCGGTCGTGCTGGCCTACGCGGGCCTGGCCCGGCTCGGCCTGCTCGGCGCCGTCACGCAGGTCTTCGAGCCGGACGAGATGCTCCCGGCTCCCGGCCAGGGCGCCCTCGCGGTCGAGTGCCGCGCGGCCGAGCCCGGGCTGGCGGCCCTGCTCGCAGCGGTGACCGACCCGGCGAGCGCGGCCGCGGTGACCGCCGAGCGCAGCCTGCTGGAGGCGCTCGAGGCCGGCTGCAGTGCGCCAATCGGCGCGTACGCGGCAGGAACAGATACGTTGCGGATGCAGGCTGTTGTCATCAGCCCCGACGGAAGCCGGGCGCTGCGGGCGCAGGGTGTCGCCGCGGCGGCCGGCGCCGGGCAACTCGGCCGTGATCTCGCGGCGGAGCTGCTGCGGGCCGGGGCTTCAGATCTCATGAGGGTGCCGCAGGAACCGACGAGCAGCAGGAATGATGTGCAGTGAGCGGTAGTCAAGAGCATGGGTGGGTCGCGCTGGCCGGGGCCGGCCCGGGTGACGAGGGACTGCTGACCGTGCGGGCGGCCGAGTTGCTCGGCCAGGCCGGCCTGGTCGTGGCCGGGGACAGCCTGGCAGCGGTGGCGCGGCGTCACATGAGCCCGGACGCGACGCTGGCCGATTCCGAGGACGGCGCGGGAGCGACCCGCGCGCTGGTGCAGGCGGCCAAGGACGGGCAGCTCGCGGTGCGACTGTTCCCCGGCGACCCGCTGCTGGCCGGCGCGGCCGCCGACGCCGCGGCGTGCGTCAAGGCCGGGGTCAGGTTCGAGATCGTGCCGGGCGTGCCGGTGGCCACCGCGGTCCCGGCTTACGCGGGCATCGCGCTGGCCGGCGAGGGCCAGGGCGAGCTGCGTGTCATCCACGCGGCCGAGGCCAGCCAGCTGGCGTACAGCCCGGGCACGCTGGTCGTGCTGGGCGCGGAGGGGGCCCCGGCCGACCTCGGCAAGATGCTGATCGGGGCGGGCTGGCCGGATACGGCCAAGTTCGCGGTCACCTGGGACGGCACCACGAGCGCCCAGCAGACCGTGGTGTCCACCCTGGGCCGGATCGGGCCCGATCTCAAGGCGGCCGGGGTGTCGCTGGCCAACACCAGGGGCCCGGCCGTCGCCGTGGTCGGCGAGGCGGTGGCGGCCCGCGACAAGCTGTCGTGGTTCGAGACCAAGCCGCTGTTCGGCTGGCGGGTACTGGTGCCGCGGACCAAGGAGCAGGCCGCCGTGGTGTCGCAGCGGCTCCGGGAGTACGGCGCCGTGCCGGAAGAGGTGCCGACCATCGCGGTCGAGCCGCCGCGAACGCCGCAGCAGATGGAGCGGGCGGTCAAGGGGCTGGTCACCGGGCGCTATCAGTGGGTGGCGTTCACTTCGGTGAACGCGGTCCGCGCGGTCCGCGAGCGGTTCGAGGAGTACGGCCTGGACGCCCGGGCGTTCGCCGGCGTGAAGATCGCCGCCGTCGGCGAGCAGACCTCGGCGGCGCTGCTCGACTTCGGCATCCGTCCGGACCTGGTGCCCGACGGGGACCAGTCGGCCGAGGGCCTGGCCGCGGCCTGGCCTCCGTACGACGACCTGCTCGACCCGATCAACCGGGTGCTGCTGCCGCGGGCGGACATCGCCACCGAGACGCTGCTGGCCGCCCTGATCGAGCTCGGCTGGGAAGCCGAGGACGTCACCGCCTACCGCACGGTCCGGGCCGCCCCGCCGCCCGCGCCGATCCGCGAGGCCATCAAGGGCGGCGGCTTCGACGCCGTGCTGTTCACCTCGTCGTCCACGGTGCGGAACCTGGTCGGCATCGCGGGCAAGCCGCACGCGGTCACGGCCATCGGGGTCATCGGCCCGCAGACGGCCAAGACCGCGGCCGAGTTCGGGCTGCGGGTGGACGTCACCGCGCCCAAGCCGTCGATGGCGGCGCTGGTCGACGCGATGGCCGAGTACGGGGCCGCCCTGCGGGACGCGGCGGTGCAGGCAGGAGAACCAGTCAGGCGGCCGAGCGAGCGCCGTCGCGGCGCGCGCCGCCGGCTTCGTTAGGGCCGGCCCGCACGGGCCGGCCTGCCCTAGAAGGAGTTACGCCGATCATGAGCGCGGAGTTTCCCATCGCCCGTCCCCGGCGGCTGCGCCGGACGCCCGCCCTGCGCGCCATGGTGGCGGAGACCTCGCTGCGCCCGCGCGAGCTGGTGCTGCCGGTGTTCGTCAAGCAGGGCCTGCGCGAGCCGCAGCCGATCAGCTCGATGCCCGGCGTCGTCCAGCACACCCGGGACAGCCTGCGCAAGGCGGCCGCCGAGGCGGCGGCGGCGGGCGTCGGCGGGCTGATCGTGTTCGGCATTCCCGCGGTCAAGGACGGCCGCGGCTCGGCCGCCGACGACGCGGCCGGCATCTCTCAGCTTGCCCTGTCCGACCTGCGCGCCGAGGTGGGCGACGCCTGCGTCATCATGGCCGACCTGTGCCTGTGCGAGTACACCGACCACGGCCACTGCGGCGTGCTCGCCGACGACGGCTACGTCATCAACGACGCCACGGTCGAGCGGTACGCCTCGATCGCGGTCGCCCAGGCCGAGGCGGGCGCGCACCTGATCGCGCCCAGCGGGATGATGGACGGCCAGGTGGCAGCGATCAGGGCGGCGCTGGACGCGGCTGGATACGGCGAGACCGGGATCTGCGCCTATTCGGCCAAGTACGCCTCCGGCTTCTACGGCCCGTTCCGCGAGGCCGCGGAGGGCGCGCCGGCGTTCGGTGACCGGGCCAGCCATCAGCAGGATCCGGCCAACGCCGTCGAGGCGCTCCGCGAGGTGGCGCTGGACCTGGCCGAGGGCGCCGACATGGTGATGATCAAGCCGGCCCTGGCCTACCTGGACGTGATCAGGCGGGTGGCGGACGCGGTGACCGTGCCGGTGGCGGCGTACCAGGTCAGCGGGGAATTCGCGATGGTCGAGGCGGCGGCGGCCAACGGCTGGCTGGAGCGGGAGCGGATCATCTCCGAGACCCTCACCGCGATCCGCCGGGCCGGCGCGAGCGTCATCCTTACCTACTGGGCGGCCGAGGTAGCGCGGCTGCTGGGATAGATGCGTTCGTTGTGAAAAATGTGGCCCTTGTTTCCGGTCGAGCTGGGTCATTGACCCGAACGGGCTGTGGTTCGTGTCCTACGATAGGTAACACCGTTAACGGGCGTGATAACCGTCCTCGTTCGGTATCTGGGTTTTGATCTCGCGCACAAGAGCCAGCGGGCCGTGCGCATGGTGGTGTCAAGCCAATGGAGTGGCAGGGGTCTATGGTCGACGTGGGACGGCGCCGGGGACCGCGGGTCCGCGGCCGGGCGGCGGAACGTCAGCAACCGCCGGGCGCCGTGGCCGCGGGGTACGCGTCCATGGGCTGGCCGGTGTGCCTCGGGGCGCATACCTACCGCGGCACGCGCGCCAAGATGGAACGGGGCCGCGCCTGCTCCTGTGACCGGGTGGGGTGCCCGGCCCCGGGCGCGCATCCAACGTCGCCCGCCTGGCAGATGCAGGCGACCGTCGACCTGAACGTGATACAGACCTGGTGGGAAGCCCGGCCGGAGGCGAATGTCATTCTCGTCACCGGCCGGGTTTTTGATGTGCTCGACGTGCCGGCGGCGGCCGGCGCCGCCGCGCTCGGGCAGCTGGAAGCGGTCGGCGTGGCCGTCGGGCCGGCCGCCGTGCTCGGCCAGGAGCGGATGCTGTTCTTCGTGATGACCAGATCGCCCGCGGACGAGGACGAATGGTGGTCCTGCGGGCTCGACTCCGAGCCGGAGAGCGTCGTGACCGGCCTGCGCTGGCACTGCCGCGACAGCTACGTGCTAGCCCCGCCGTCCTGCCTGGCCGACGGCCAGGAGGCGCGCTGGCTCCGCTCGCCGCACGAGTACCCGCTGCCGGACGCGGTGCGGCTGCTCGAGTACCTGGTCGACGCCTGCGAGGCGTAGCTTTTACTGCGTGACTCGTAGCGAAGAACTATTCGCCCGCGCGCGGTCGGTCATCCCCGGCGGGGTCAACTCGCCGGTCCGTGCGTTCGGCTCGGTGGGCGGCACGCCCCGGTTCATGGTCCGGGGTTCCGGGCCCTACCTGACCGACGCGGACGGGCGGGACTACGTCGACCTGGTCTGCTCGTGGGGCCCGATGATCCTCGGGCACGCCCACCCGGCGGTGGTGTCGGCGATTGCTAGCGCGGTCGCCAACGGCACCTCGTTCGGCACGGCCACGCCGGGTGAGGTGGAACTGGCCGAGGAGATCGTCGCGCGCGCGCCGGCGGAGCAGGTCCGCCTGGTCAACTCCGGTACCGAGGCGACGATGTCGGCGGTGCGGCTGGCCCGCGGGTTCACCGGACGTCCCCTGGTGGTCAAGTTCGCCGGCTGCTACCACGGCCACGTCGACGCGCTGCTGGCGTCGGCCGGCTCCGGCGTGGCCACGTTCGGGCTGCCCGACTCGCCCGGCGTGACCGGGGCCGCGGCCGGGGACACCGTCGTGCTGCCCTACAACGATGTCGATGCCGTGTCGGCGGTGTTCCGCGATCGCGGCTCGTCGGTGGCGTGCGTCATCACCGAGGCGTGCCCGGCCAACATGGGCATCGTGCCGCCCGCGGCCGGGTTCAACGAGCTGCTCGCCTCGCTGTGCCGCTCGTCCGGCGCCCTGCTGATCATGGACGAGGTGCTGACCGGGTTCCGGGTCACCTCCTCGGGCTGGTTCGGCGTCGACGGCGTGGCCGGTGACCTGGTGACGTTCGGCAAGGTGATGGGCGGCGGGCTGCCGTGCGCGGCGTTCGGCGGGCGGGCGGAGATCATGTCGCGGCTGGCGCCGGCCGGGCCGGTCTACCAGGCCGGCACGCTGTCCGGGAACCCGCTGGCGGTGGCGGCCGGGCTGGCCACCCTGCGGTCGTGCACCGCCGAGGTCTACGCGCGGGTCGACTCGGCGGCGGCCGCGGTGGCGAAGCTCGCCTCGTCGGCTTTGGCCGCGGCCGGGGTGCCGTTCTGGCTGTCCGAGGCGGGCAGCCTGTTCTCGGTGTTCCTCGGCCGGACGGCGCCGGTGCGGTCGTTCGCCGACGCCAAGGACCAGTCGGCCGCCGCCTACGCCGCGTTCTTCCACGCCATGCTCGACGGCGGCGTGTACCTGCCGCCGTCGCCGTACGAGGCGTGGTTCCTCTCCGCCGCCCACGACGACACGGCGTTGTCCCGTATCGCCGACGCCCTCCCCGCCGCCGCCAGCGCCGCCGCCACCGCCCTCAACGCCTAATAGCCCCCGGCCCTGCGGCCTGTCGGATCAAGATCGTTCGTCAATTTTGGTCGTCATAGCAACCAAAACTGACGAACGATCCGGGGTGGCGCCGCCTTATAGCGCGGTGACGAAGGATACGCAACTTGTTGTCCACAGGTGCGGGAAGCGAGAGAGGTTTTCCACAGGATCTGAGCGACTTGTGCGCGATCCTGACGGGCCGGAGACAGTCGGTGCATGTCTGCCATCTCCAGCGATCCGCCTGGCTTGACCGATCTGCTCCGCGAGCAGGACGGAGTTGTGAGCACAGCCTCCGCTCTCGGGTGGTTGTCGCGGCAGCAACTCCGCTGGCGTGTGACCAGCGGACGGTGGCAGCAGCCCTGCCACGGCATCGTCGTGGCCCACTCTGGCCCCATGACGCCGGAGCAGCAGCTCTGGGTAGCTCTTCTGTGGGCCGGGGAAGGCGCGGTACTGGCGGGGCTCACCGCCGCGAGGCTGGACGGACTGGAAGGATTTCCCGGTCGCGCTAACGCCGCGCAGCCGATCCATCTCCTGGTGCCAGCAGGCCGGTCCATCCGGCGTAAACCGCCGGGGCTGCCCGTTGCCGTGCATTACTCGATCATGCTGACGCCAGCGGACGTGCATCCGCTGCGGGTGCCGCGGCGGACTCGGCTGGCGCGGTCGCTGGTGGACGCGGCGGCGTGGGCGGGCAGTGACCGCCGGGCGCAGGCCGTGCTGGCCGCGGGGGTGCAGCAACGGCTCGTCAGGCCCGGGGATCTGCTGGCGGCCGCGGCCGGGAATCAGCGGCGGCCGCGCCGGGCGATGATCAAGGCCACGCTCGGCGACATCGCGGGCGGCGCGCAGGCGCTGTCCGAGCTGGACCTGGCCCGGCTGGTCCGCCGCCACCGGCTGCCCGAGCCCGACCGGCAGGCACCGCGCCGCGATGCGGCCGGGCGGCGCCGGTGGCTGGATGCCGTCTGGGAGACGGCCAGGCTCATCGTCGAGGTGGACGGAATCCATCACCTGGACGCGGATCAGTACTGGGCGGACATGGACCGCGGCAACGATTTCACCCTGGGCGGGTACCGCATCCTTCGCTTTCCCGCGTTCGTCGTGCGGTACCAGGCTGACTACGTGGCCGGGAAGATCCGCGGCGCGCTGCGCTCGCCGCGGGCGGCCACCGCGCTCGCCAGCCCCGGGATGGAGGGCACGGCCTGAGCCGGACTAGGTAAGCTGGCCGGGCTATGTCCGACGAAACCATCGTCCACCTGCTCAGGCACGGCGAGGTGGAGAACCCGGCCGGGATCATCTACGGCCGCCTGCCTGGATACCATCTGTCCGCGAACGGCCGCGCGATGGCGAGCGCCGCCGCGGACTTCTTCGCCGGACGACCGGTCGCGGCCCTGTTCTGCTCGCCGCTCGAGCGAGCCCAGGAGACCGCGCGACCGGTCGCGGAACGGCTCGGGCTCGACATCGTGACCGATGACCGGCTGGTCGAGTCGTGGAACCACTTCGAGGGCATGAAATTCGGCGTGGGTGACGGTTCGCTGCGCCGCCCGGTCCACTGGCTGTACCTGATCAACCCGTTCCGGCCGTCCTGGGGGGAGCCGTACCGCACCGTCACGGCCAGGATGTTCGCCATGATGGAGACGGCCCGGGCCGCCGCCGGCGGCCAGGAGGCGGTGTGCGTCAGCCACCAGCTGCCCATCTGGGTGACCCGCCGGATGGCCGAGAGCAAGCGGCTGTGGCACAACCCGGCCAGCCGGGAATGCGCCCTGGGCAGCGTCACCAGCTTCACCTATTCGGGCGACCGGCTCACCGGGGTTTACTACACCGTGCCGGCCCGGGGGCAGGTAACTCAGGGCGATGCGGCACAATAGTGAAGTACTACCCCCTGTAGGAGATCGCAAGGGTCCACCTGTGCTGAGAGCCCTGCCCGTCAGAACCAGGCGCCGCACGGCCGTGCTGGCGGCGGCTGTGCTCGCCGGAGTGCTGGTCGTGGTGCTGGTAACCGCCTGGCCGGGGGGCGGCAGCGGCAATACCACCACGGTGGACGGCAACCCCAGCGCGGTGCTCTACACGGCCGGGCACCGCCCGCTCGCGCCCGGGTTCACCGGGACGACGCTGACCGGCTCCCAGCTGAGCTCCTCGTCGTACCGGGGCCACGTGGTCGTGCTCAACTTCTGGGGATCGTGGTGCGTGCCGTGCCGCGAGGAGGCCACGACGCTGGCCGCGGTGGCCGGCCGGTACCGGCCCGCCGGGGTGTCGTTCCTCGGCGTGGACGTGCGTGACACGACGGCGAGCGCCCAGGCGTTCGTGAACCAGTTCCACGTCGGCTACCCGAGCGTCGGCGACGCGAGCTCGGTGATCACGGCGGACTTCAGCGACGTGGTGCCGATCGCCGGGACGCCGACCACGCTGGTAATCGACCGGACCGGGCATATCGCGGGCGCGGTCTTCGGTACCGTCACTTATTCGGACCTGACCGCGATCCTGGCCAAGGTCACCGCGAAGGGCGGGTGAGCCGTGACCGACGTACGCGCACCGGAATCCGATCCCTTCGACCCAGCGGCCGAACGGGATGACCCGCCGCGCCCCGGCCCCGGATCCCCGGGCGGTGGCGCGTTCGGGCTGGCCGACTGGCTGAAATGGGCGTGGCGACAGCTCACCTCGATGCGGATCGCGCTCATCCTGCTGTTCCTGCTGGCTGTGGGCACCGTCCCCGGGTCGATCCTGCCCCAGCAGGGCGCCGACCCCGCCGCCGTGCAGCAGTACTACGTGTCCCACCCGGGCCTGGCGCCCTGGCTGAACCGCCTGGGGCTGTTCAACGTCTTCGCCGCGCCCTGGTTCGCCGCCATCTACCTGCTGCTGTTCGCCTCCCTGATCGGCTGCGTGGTGCCGCGTACCTTCCGGCTGGCCGGCTCGACGCGTTCGCTGCCGCCGCGGGCCCCGCGCAACCTGAGCCGGCTGCCCCGGTCCGCCGAGTACGTCACGACGCTGCCGCCCGCGGCCGCGGCCGCGGTAGCGGCCAAGGTCTTGTCCGGCCACGGGTTCCGGCTCCGCCGCCCGGCGGCCGGCGAGGACGCCGGCGCGACCGGTGAGACGGGGCCCGGAAACGGGCACTGGGTATCGGCGGAGAAGGGCTACCTGCGGGAAGCGGGCAACCTGCTCTTCCACCTGGCGCTGCTCGGCCTGCTGGTGTCGGTCGCGCTCGGCGGCCTGTTCGGCTACAAGGCCGACCGGCTCCTGGTGCAAGGCCAGACGTTCGCCGACACCACCAGCGCGCTCGACGAGTTCCATCCGGGGCGGTTCGTCACCGGCGCCGACCTCGCCCGGTTCACGATGACGCTGAACCAGTTCACCGCCAGCTACATCAGCACGGGGCAGCAGCGCGGCCAGCCGTCCGCCTTCGACGCCCGGGTCACCTACACCGAGCAGCCGGGCGGCCCGGCCCGGACCGGGCACCTGGCGGTCAACCGCCCGCTGTCGGTCGACGGAGCCAAGGTGTACCTGATCGGGCACGGGTACGCGCCCGTGTTCAAGGTCACCGACGCCCGCGGCCAGGTGGTGTACGACCAGGCCACGCCGTTCGTGGCGGGCGCGACGGGGAACTTCCTGTCCGAGGGCGTGGTGAAGGTGCCGGACGCCCAGCCGGACCAGCTCGGCTTCACCGGCGTCTTCGTGCCGACCGCGGCGAACGTCGGCGGGACGCTCGAGTCGGTGTTCCCCGCTGCCGACAACCCGGTCGTGAGCCTGATCGGCTACGCCGGGAACCTGGGCGAGAACGCCGGCCCCGCCCAGTCCGTCTACGAGCTGGATACCGCCGGGATGAAACGGCTGACGGCCAGTCCGCAGGCGCTGGCCCCCGGCCAGTCGCTGAAGCTGCCGGGGGACCGGGGCACGATCACGTTCACCGGCTACGTCCCGTGGGTCAGCCTGGCCATCACCCACGATCCCGGCCAGCTGCCCGCCCTGATCTGCGGCATGGCCGCGCTGGGCGGCCTGCTGCTGTCGTTCATGGTCCGCCGCCGGCGGGTCTTCGTCCGGGCCCGGGCTAGCCAGCCGGGCGCCGGTGAGAACGGCACCACGGTGCAGGTCGGCGGTCTGGCCCGGACCGACGCCAGCGGCAGCTTTGAAGCCGAGTTCGCGGCGCTGGCCGCCGAGCTCAAGTCGGCGCACGAGCAGGCCGCGCCCGGCGAGCCAGCTGTATCACCCCAACCAGAGGGAGAGTGAGGGGCCATGCCCGTCAACGTAGCCCTAGGCCACCTCAGCAACGCCTTCATGATCGCGACGCTGATCATCTACTCGCTCTCGGTGTTCGCGTTCGCCGGCGACTTCGCCTTCGGGCGGCCGCGCCGGGCGGCGGCGGTCCGCGGGCAGCAGGAGGCGCGGGACCGCGAGGCCGCTCTCGCCACCGTCGGCGCGGCCCCAGGAATCCCCGGAACCTCCGGGTCCGCGGCGGCCGGGACGGCGGCCCCTGAGGCCTCTGGGGGTCCCGGCGATCCCGGAGTCCCGGCGGCTTCCGGGGGCGGCGGCGCGGCCGGTTCCATGCCCGAGCCCGCCGTTCCGGCGTTCCGCGCGATCCGGGCGGCCGGCCGCTGGGTGATCGCGGCCGTGCTGCTCAGCTCGCTCGGAGCCGCGGCGCACACGACCACGGTGATCACCCGCGGGCTGGCGGTGCACCGGGCGCCGTGGGGCAACATGTACGAGTTCGTCACCGCCCTGACCTGCGTGGCCGTGCTCTTCTTCCTGTACGTGCTGATCCGGTACCAGGTCTGGACGCTGGGCGTCTTCGTGATGGGCTCGATCGTGGTCGCGCTCGGGCTGGCCGAGACCCTGATCTACACCGCCCCCGGGGACCTCGTCCCCGCCTTGCAGTCATACTGGCTGGATATCCACGTCACCGCGATGACGCTGGCGACTGGCATCTTCTTCGTCGCCGCGGTGCTCGGCGCCGTCTACCTCTGGACCGACCGGTACACCCGGCGGGTGGCGGCCGGCCAGGCCACGCCGGGGCACGGGATCATCCGCCGGCTGCCGAGCATCGAGCAGATCGACCGGCTGACCTACCGGACCGTCGTCTTCGGCTTCCCGGTCTGGACGTTCGGCGTCATCGCCGGCGGGATCTGGGCCGACCAGGCCTGGGGCCGGTACTGGGGCTGGGACCCGGTGGAAACCTGGGCCTTCATCACCTGGGTGCTCTACGCCGCGTTCCTGCACGCCCGGGCGACCGCGGGCTGGCGCGGCCGCCGCGCGCACTACGTGCAGCTGCTCGGCTTCACCAGCCTGATCTTCAACGTCATGGTGGTGCAGGTATTCATCGCCGGACTGCACTCCTACTCCGGCGTGGCCGGCTGAGGCCGGGCCGCTCAGGCGCCTAAGTCCCCGCTGGCCTGCGAGTTACCGCGGATGGCGCGGCCCAGCGCCAGCAGGAACTCCAGGTCGTCGTCCGGGCCCTTGGGCCTGCCCGGGCTGACGCCGGCCGGGCGGCCCCGGCCCGCCGGGTGGCGCGCTACGGCGTCGTCCGCGGCGGTCCATCGCTCGTTCCGAAAGTAGCCGTCACTGAGGTCCCCGGCGTCACCGGGAGCGTCCGGATCCCAGCGCGGCGCCGGCGATCCGTACGGGCGGCGCAGCGGCGCCCGGGCGATGAGCCAGGCGATCGCCCCGCCGATGAACGTCAGGGTTATGACAGCGATCCACGCGGGCTTGGCGAGACCCCGGCACTCCGAGGCAGGCGTCAAAATGGCGTCCGTCAGGCAGTAGAGCCAGAAGCCCATCATGAACAGGGCAAACAGGGCACCGGACAGCAACATGGCGGAAGCCTAACCTCCGGCCTATATGGGAGGTGCGGTAATAAGTCAAATTTTCCGCCCGATGGCCGCGACCAGCCATTAGGCACATCGGGTGACGGGACGGGCGAACTCGGCATACGCTGGCCATCAGGGCAACAGGGCAGGAGTTCGGTACATGCGGCTAACGCTGTTCGACCGCATCCGTCGGCTCGCCCGCTCCCGCAAGGCCGCCGCCGGCCCGGCTCCAGGAGCTTCCGGCACTCAGCTTTCCGGCACTCAGGGGCTTTCCGGCACTCAGGGCAGGCATCGCCGTCGCCGCCGCCGGGGTCTTAGCGTACCGCCCGGGCCGGAGCCTGGCTCCCCGGGCTGGCCCAGGACCGAAGCTCCCGGCGGTCCGGAGAGGGCGCGCGACGGCACGACCGGAGGGCCGCCCCCGACCGGCGTCTCCCCCGCCGATCCGGCCCGCGCCGCCGAACCCTGGCTGATCGGGCCCCCCGGTCCCGCGACGCCGGCGGGGCCGTCGGCTCCGGCTGGCTCCGGCGGGCCGGCCGGGACGTGGCCGGGCGGGACACGGGCCGATCGCCGGATGGCCGGGAATCACCGCGAAGCCGGGTCCCCCGCCGTGCGTTCCGGAGCGGCCCGGGCGCGGATCCGCGAAGCGCCCGCCGACGCGGCCCCGGTCGGCGTGGGCGAGGCGGCCCGGGCTGTACCGGTGGCGGCTGACCAGCGGGCTGACCACCGGGCCCAGTGGCACGAAACGGCGCAGGCGGGCCAGGCGCAGGCCGCGGCGGCCCGCTCGGCCGAACTCGCCCGGGTCGCGGCCGGTATCCCGCACCAGCCGACGGGGGAGCAGTCTTCCTGGCGGCCCGCCGTGGCGGTCGCCCACGCCGGGCTGCCCTTTGCCGCCGCCCATCCGCGGGAGCAGCCGCGGGCCGCGGACGGCCGCCGTAACTGCGGTTCCCTCGAGGCCATCTTGTGGCGGCAGTGGGATCCGGCTTCGCCGCCGCCCCGTGAGGTGGTGGCGGCCGTCGACCGGCTGGCCGAGCTTCCGATGCGGATCAAGGAAAAACTCTCCGCGGGCCTCGACGCCATCTTCGTCGGCCCGGGCGGCGTGCCGGAACTCGACGACATGACCAGCCTGCGCGGGGTCCCGCTGCCGGCCGGGCGGGCCACCTGGGATGCCTGCGCGGGCGCCTATGGCGAACGCAAGATCGTGGTCGGCTCGCGGCCGTCCCCGACTCCGGACGTGATGTGCCACGAGGTCGGGCACGCACTCGATGACCTCGACAGCCCGGCAGGCAAATGGCAATCTGACTCAGCGGAATTCCGCACAATCTACGAACAGTGCCAGCCACATTTCGCCAGTGATTTTCACCGTCAGCCCGGCGGCCTCGGACGCAAGGAGTTCTTCGCGGACGCGTTCTCCGCGATCGCGTCCCGGCAGCGGCCGGCTCTGGTGGACATGCTGAGCGGCGACACGCGGACGGCGCTGCACGTCATGCTGTATTTCAACCGGCGATATGGCATCTAGGGTGATCAGTGATGTTTGTCATTCGACTGCCTAACGGCAACCTGATGGTCCCGCAGACCGCGACCGGCAACGACGGGCGCGTCCTGGGCGATGTGTACGTGGAGATCGGCCCCCAGGACGCCGATTACTCCCGGCTGGCCGAGCAGGCGCTGACGCCCGAGGAGGCCGAGCAGCGCCGTGACCGGTGGCGGCAGGACGACGAGGCCCTGCGCCAGGAGTTCCTCGAGTTCGCCCGGATGAACGGCGAGCACACCTGGCAGGACGCCGTCGACGGCGAGGAATAGCCAAGACCCCCGAACCCCCGGACCGTACCTAGCCCCCGCATACCCGGCGAGACCGCAGGTGGCCGGTCTCGCCGCTTCCGCGTGGTCAGGCCGTCAGGTGGCCCGATGACGCGGGTTCGCTGTCGCCGCGCAGCAGGGCGCGTACTTCGGACTCGCGGAACCTGCGGTGACCGCCAGGGGTCCGGATGCTCGTAATGCGCCCCGAGGCCGCCCAGCGGGTGACGGTCTTCGGATCCACCCGGAACAGTGCGGCCACCTCTCCAGGCGTGAGAAGTCGCTCGTTGTTGCCGTCCACGTTCAGTCTCCTCCGACTATCTCCCTCGAGCCTGCCGCAGTCTCCTCCGACTGCCTGGATCGAGCCTCCGTCAGATGTCCCTCTAGTTTGGCGCTGAACGAGTACTTTCTACCTAGATTTCTGGAAATTGGGCCCGTGTTTCGCGCGTAACCATCGGTGTAAGGTAGCAGCTCAATTACTTTAAGTAATAAGTATCCCGGCTCGCAGGTGTTTCTCCCGGAACTGCCGCCGCAGCCGGTTCTCGGTGACGGGACGGGCGACGATAACCGGTACGACGGCGAAGGGTGACGTGATGAGCGGGACGACTGGGGTGTCCGGGGCAGCTGAGGTAGCCGGAGCCGGATCCGGGCTGGTCGGCGTGGACCGGATCCGGGCGGCGGCCGAGCGGCTCGACGGGGTAGCGGTACGCACGCCGCTGATCCCGCTGCCCCAGCTCGAGCCGACGCTGCTCATCAAGCCCGAATCGCTGCAGCCCACGGGGTCATTCAAGCTGCGCGGGGCGTACGCGGCGATCACGGCGCGGGAGCAGGCGGCCCGGCAGCACGGGGTGGTCGCTCACTCCAGCGGCAATCACGGGCACGCGGTGGCGTATGCCGCGGCCCTGCTCGGGGTGCGGGCGGTGGTGGTGGTCCCGCGGACCGCCCCGAAGGTCAAGACCGACGCGATCGAGTACTACGGCGCGGAACTGGTCCGGGTCGAGCCCACCCTGGCCGCGCGGACCGCCGCCACCGCCGAACTCGTGGCGCGGCACGGCTACGTGCTGATCCCGCCGTTCGACGACCCGGAGGTCATCGCGGGCCAGGGCACCGTGGGCCTGGAGATCGCGGCCGACTGCCCGCCGGTCGGACTGGTCCTGGTGCCGGTCAGCGGCGGCGGCCTGATCGCGGGGATCGCGGCGGCCGTCCGGGCTTGCTGCCCGGACGCGGCCGTGGTGGGGGTCGAGCCGGAACTCGCGGCGGACGCCCGCGACTCCCTGCGCCGCGGCGAGCGGGTCGCCTGGCCCTCCGCCGACGTCCAGCGGACGGCGGCGGACGCGCTCCGGGTGGAGCAGATCGGCGCGCTGCCGTTCGCGCACATGCGCGCGCTGGTGGCCGGTATCGTCACGGTCACCGAGGCTGAGATGCTCGCCGCCGTCCGGCTGCTCGCGCGGCAGGCCCGGCTGGTGGCCGAGCCCGGCGGCGCGGCCGCGGTCGCCGCCTGGCTGTATCAACGGGACGAGCTGCCCGCGGCCGTCTCCGGGACCGCCGGGGCCGCC
This sequence comes from Nocardiopsis sp., assembly GCA_021154785.1. Classification (GTDB taxonomy): domain Bacteria; phylum Actinomycetota; class Actinomycetes; order Streptosporangiales; family Streptosporangiaceae; genus Palsa-504. Next base: position 3,285 of record JAJKHX010000357.1, on the reverse strand, counting down.
GGGGCCAGGCCGGCGGTGGCCGTGCTGTCCGGCGGCAACATCGACCCGGACCTGCTCGTCACGACGCTCGCGGCTGCGGACCAGGCCGGATGACGGGCGCCCGCGCCCGCGGCGCAGGCTGGGTGACTATGCTGAGACCGTTATGCGCGCCACTCTCGTTTACACCTCCGCCCGGGTCATGCTGCTCGTCGTCTCGGTGTTCCTGCTGTACCTGGCGGGCGCCCGCGGCATCTTGCTGCTCGCGCTCGCCTTCGCGATCAGCGGGGTAGCCAGCTTCGTGCTGCTCTCCCGGCAGCGGGACGTCATGTCCGGTGCGCTCATGGCACGGCTGAAGAACCGGCGCCCCCGGACCGGTGGCGGTTTCCGCGCCCGGCTCGAGGAAGGCGCCCGCGCCGAGGACGCGGACTAAGCCCGCGACGGGAACCGGACCGTCTTACAGCTTGCGGACCGAGGGCCCGATCCGGAGCATCGCCCCGGACGCCCGGGGCGCGCCGCCGCTGGCGGCCGGCTCGGCGGACTCGTCCGGTCCGGCCAGCCAGCCGCCCGTGATCAGCAGCTTCAGGACGGCGTCGACGGCCTCCGGGCGGGTCATGGCCGAGGTGTCGAGCACCAGGTCCGCGTCCCGCGGTTCCTCGTAAGGATCGGTCACCCCGGTGAAGCCGCTGATCAGCCCGGCGCGGGCCTTGGCGTACAGGCCCTTGCGGTCGCGGGCGGCGCACACGTCCACCGGAGTGGACACGTAGACGAGCAGGAAGTCGCCGACTTCGGAGACCATCTGGCGGGCGGCCGCGCGGGCCTGCGCGTAGGGCGCGATGGGCGCGCAGATCGCGATGCCGCCGTGCCGGGCGACCTCCGCCGCCACGTAGCCGATGCGCGCGATGTTGAGGTCGCGGTCGGCCCGGGAGAAGCTCAGCCCGGCCGACAGCAACTGCCGGACGTGGTCGCCGTCGAGCAGTGACACGGTCCGGTCGCCGCGTTCGGTCAGTGCGTCGGCCAGCCCGCGGGCGATGGTCGACTTCCCCGAGCCGGACAGGCCGGTGAAGAAAATCGCCAGCCCGCGCTCGGCCCGCGGCGGGCGGGCCCGGCGCAGCTCGCGGGCCACGCTCGGCGGAGCGAACCAGGCGGGCACCTCGGCCCCGGAATCGAGCAGCGCGCCGAGCTCGGACGCGGTCAGTTCGCCCCGCTCGGCTCCCGGCTCGATCAGCGCGAGCGGGCGCCACACCTCCGAGCGCGGGTCATAGGCCCACTCGCCCGCGCTGATGACCGGGATCGGCACCCCCGGCAGGGTCAGCGTGCCTCTCGGACCGGACGGCAGGCCGGTGACGTCGGGTGAGTCGGCCAGCAGGTGGGTGGCACCGTAGGCCGCGGCGACGATGCCCTGGGCGGGCAGGTCGGCGGCGTCCGCGGGGCGGCGCCCGGTCCGGGGCGCGAGCGGGACGGGGACCACCAGGGTGCCCGCCGGGAGCTGCGGCCGGGCCGCCAGGATCGTCCGGACCAGGGCTTCTGGCCCCGGCACGACCTCGCTGGGCCCGCTGACCAGCGGCAGTATCAGCAGGCGCGCGTTCAGCTGGCTGGCGTAGTAGCGCAGCTGGCCGATGTGCCGCCGGTTGAGGGGGCGCCTGGTCGCGTAGGCGAGGACGTTGCCGCCGGACGGACCCCCTGGCCGCCCTGGACTCCCTGACTCGCCGGGGACCTCGGCAGCCGGGCCGGCCAGCTCGGCCCGCACGTCCTCCGGGCGCCTGCGCAGCCTGCGGAACGGTCCGTGCTCGGGCTCGCGCAGTGCCGTCACCGGGCCGGCCAGCCGGATCAGCCCGGGATCGCCCCCGGGCAGGGCGCGCCGCTCGGTGATGGCGAGCACGGCCAGCGGCGAGCCCTCCTGGTCCTGCAGCACCAGGTGATCGGCGTCGGCCGGGACCGCGTCGGCGGCCAGGTCGAGGGTGACCGGCACCGCCCATGACGTGCCGTCGGGCAGCGTGCCGTACTCGGCCACGGTGGCCGCCTCGCCCGCGTCCAGGTAGCCGCGCAGCGGCGCGAACGCCCCGGACGTGAGCAGCTCGAGGTCGCCCAGCTGGGTCTCGCTGAGCGGGCAGGAGGGCCAGCCGGACAACTCCGCGGGCAGGGCGGACTGGGCCTCCCCGGGTGGCGGGGAAGCCGGCGGGCAAGATTGTGCGGTCAGCTGTGCCTCCGAACGTGACTCCTGACACGGTACGCGGGGGGCGCCACGGCCGTTAACCACCTGCCGTTAACGATACGAAACCTCTGTCATGCCCGGAGCGGGAAGCGGCATACTGCGGACCGGCACCTCGGGCCGCCCGCTCGTGCCCATGCGTTCCCCGTCCCGCGCCCCTGTCACAGTAATTACTAACAGTAACTTAATGATTACTAAATGGACTGAAGGAGCGCGGAATCCCGGATCCGGGTCTTGGTGTTAGAACATGCGCCGGATCCCGTGCGGGGTCCACCCCGGCCGGATCTCGGGCCGCCCGGTTCGGCCGCCCGCGCGCGCGTGAGGGGGAGCGCGTAAACTTAAGGGAGTTCCGGAAAGAGCCGGGTCCTACCTGATCCCGGCCGGTTCATGCTGCCCGGACCCACCCCGCACGCGGCGGGCTATCCCGGGACGGTCCCGCCCGGGTCACGGGGCAGCGCAGGACGAGGGACGAAAAGCGATCACAAGGACATCATGAGCCTCGCAGGACTGCTCACCATTCTCGACGACGATCCGCAGCTGAGCGGCGCGGTCGCGCGCGCCCGGGGCGGCCAGGGCCAGGAAGAGGGGCCAGCGGACGTCGACCTCGTCGCGCCGCCGACCCTGCGTCCGGTGCTGGCGGCGGCCCTCGCGCGCGGCGCGGAGCCGGGTGCCTCCGGCTTCGTGCTGGCGGTCACGGCCACCGCCAAGGAAGCCAATGACCTGGCGGCCGGGCTCGGTTCGTTCCTGCCGCCGGACACCGTGGCGTGCTTCCCGGGCTGGGAGACCCTGCCGCACGAGCGGCTGTCGCCGCGCTCGGACACGGTGGGGCAGCGGATCGCGGTGCTCCGGCGGCTCGCCCACCCGGCGCCGGCCGGCCAGCCCAACGGCCCGCTGTCGGTGGTGGTCACGCCGGTCCGGAGCCTGCTCCAGCCGATCGTGGCCGGGCTCGGCGACCTCGAGCCGGTCGAACTGCACCCCGGCCAGGCCTGTGAGCTCGACGACCTGCTCGTCCGGCTGGTCGAGATCGGCTACTCGCGGGCCGACATGGTCGGCAACCGGGGCGAGATCGCCGTGCGCGGCGGCATCGTCGACGTGTT
>JAJKHX010000356.1 GCA_021154785.1 Nocardiopsis sp. | reverse complement strand
GGGCCAGCCGGGCCGCGGTCAGCAGGCCGCCCGCGCCCGCCCCGACCACGATGACGTCGAAGTCCATGGCAGCTCCTAGTAGGACGGGGGCAGGCCGAGGCTGTGGGTGGCCAGGTAGTTCAGCACCATCTCCCGGCTGACCGGCGCGGTCCGCATCAGCCGGGTGACGAACCACAGGTCGGCCAGGCCGTACTCCAGGGCCAGGCCGTTGCCGCCGTGCGTCTGGATGGCCTGGTCGAGCGCGGCCAGCGCGGCGTCGGCGGCGGCCAGCTTGGCGATGTTGGCCGCCTCGGCCGCGTCCTGCCCGGCGTCGAACAGCTCCGCGGCCCGTTCGGTGGCGAGCCGGGCCAGCTCGACGCCGACGTGCGCCTGCGCCAGCGGATGCGCGATGCCCTGGTGGGCGCCGATCGGCTCGGACCAGACCTTGCGCTGCCGGGCGTACTCGGCGGCCTTGGCGACCGCGTACCGGCCGACGCCGTTACACAGGGCGGCGGCCAGGATCCGCTCGGGGTTCAGGCCTGCGAAAACCTGCCGGAAGCCCTGGCCGGCCATGCCGATCAGGGCGTCCTCGCCGACGGCGACATCATCGAGGAAGACCGTGAACTGGCGGTCGGGCGAGACGAGCGCGGTCGGGATCGGCGTGAGGGTCAGGCCGGGGGCGCCGGTCGGCACCACGAACAGCGAGAGCCCGCCGGCGACGCTGTCGTCCCGCGCCACCAGCAGCAGCGCCTCGCATTCGTCCGCCGCCGAGATGTAGTACTTGCCGCCGCTGATGACCCAGCCCGGGCCGGCCCGGCGGGCGGTGGTGCTGACGTTGCGGCTGTTGGACCCGGCGTCCGGCTCGGTCAGCGCGAACGCCATCCGCCGGGTGCCGTCGGCCAGCCCCGGCAGCCAGCTGGCCTTCATGGCGTCGGAGGCGTGCGCGGCCAGGATCGATCCGCAGATGGCGGGTGAGATGACCGCGATGAGCAGCGGCAGCCCGTGCGCCGCGAGCTCTTCGGTGACGACGGTCAGCTCGGCCAGCCCGGCGCCGCCACCCCCGTACTCGGCGGGCAGGTGCACCCCGAGCAGCCCCGCCTGGCCCAGCTCGCCCCACAGTTCGGCGATGTGCCCGCCCTCCCGGGCCCGCTCCGCGTAGTAGCCGTGCCCGTAGCGGTCCGCGATCGCCGCGGTGCTCTGCCGGATCAGGCGGTGGTCACTGGTGTCGGCGATGAGTCCGGTCATCGTTTAGCGTCCCTCGAATCCGGGGCTGGTCTTGGCCATGAAGCTCGCGATGCCGTGCGCCGCGTCCCGGGTGGCGGCGGTCCGGGCCAGCGCGTCGCTCTCGGCCCGGAGCTGGTCGCCGAGCTCCGCGTCGGGCGAACGGCGCAGCAGGGCCCTGATCTCGCCCAGGGCCCGCGTCGGGCCGGCCGCCAGCAGGCGAGCGGCCGCCCCGGCCTCGGCGGTCAGATCTTCATCCCGAACGACCCGCGTGATAAGCCCCCATTCCGCTGCTTGTGATGCCGTCAGGACGCGCTGGCTGAAGCAGAGCTCGGCCGCGCGGCGCGTCCCCACCAGGCGGGGCAGGAACCAGGTGCCGCCGCTGTCGACGGACAGCCCGAGACCGGCGAATCCGGCGGTGAACCGGGCGCTCTCGGCGGCGAGGACGATGTCGGCCACGTAGACCAGGCCAAGGCCGCCGCCCGCCACCGCGCCGTGCACGGCCGTCACGACCGGCACCGGCAGGCGGTCCAGCAGCTGCAGGGTGGCGTGGTAAGTGGCGGTAATGCGGCTGACCAGGGCGGGCAGCTCCGCGGCCGGGGTCTGGGCCATCGCCGCCACGTCGCCGCCGACCGTGAAGCTGGGACCGTCGGCGCGGATGAGTACCGTCCGCACCGCCTTGTCCGCGGCGCAGCGCCCGACGGCCTCGTGCAGGTCCTCGGTGAACCCGGGATCGATGGCGTTGCGGGCCTGCGGCCGGCTCAGCCGGATGACGCCGACCCCGTCCGCGGCGGAGAACAGGACGCTTCGCTCTGTCATGCCACCTACCTCGCCATTAATCTAGATTAAATAAATCTAGCTCACGGGCTCACGCCGGCCATCACCGGGTAGCAGCCGTATACCCGGGCGGGCTGGTCTCGCTCGCGGTGACCAGGCCGCGGCGTTCCAGCTCGTGCACGTGGGCGGCGGTCTCGGTCACGGCGAAGATGCGCATCTGGCCGCCGTAGTCGGCCCAGGGACGGGACCAGGTCAGCTCCCCGGCCAGCTGCCACGGCGCGGAGCCCGGGTGGCGGCGGACCGCGTCCAGCAGCTCGGTGAGGCGCCGTTCGTGGTGGGCGGTGATGGCGTCGACCCGTGCGGCCAGGCCGCGGAAACGCCACTCGTGCGCGGGCAGCACCTCGTCCACGTCCAGGTCCCGCGTCTGGGTCAGCGACTCCAGGTAGGAGTGCAGCGGGCTGGCGGGATCGCCGCGCTGCACCGAGATGTTCGGGGTGATCCGCGGCAGCACGTGATCGCCTGAGAACAGCCGGCGGGAGCGCTCGTCCACGAAGCACAGGTGCCCGGGGGTGTGGCCGGGCGTGTGCAGGGCACGGAGCTTCCAGCCGGGCACGTCGGCCAGCTCCCCGTCCTCGATCAGCCGGTCGGGCAGCGCGGTCGTGGTGAACACCTCCCATCCGGTGGCGTCCCCGACCGCGGCGGCGGCCTCGGCCTGCGACGCGCCGAGGCCGCGCAGGAACTCCGCCTCCCGGGCCACGGCCAGCTCTGCGTCGCGGTAGTCCGGGTGGCTGAGCACATCGCGGTCGGCCGGGTGGAGCGCGATCCACGCGCCGCAGGCCTGCCGGATCCGCCCGGCCAGGCCGAGGTGGTCGAAGTTCAGGTGGGTGACCAGGACGCCGCGCACGTCGGCGATGCCGGCGCCGATGAACTCCAGGCCGCCCGTCAGGGCCTGCCAGGCCTCCTCCGAGCCCCAGCCCGCGTCGATCAGCACCAGGCCCTCGCTGGTGCCGAACGCGTACGACGACACGTACCGCAGCGGGTTGTCCGGGATCGGGACGGGGATCGACCACAGGTCCCCGCCGAGCCGCTCGACGGGGGGCATGACCCGCTGCAGCCAGGCCTCGCGCTGGGCCGTACCGGTGATCTCGATCCCGGCCGGGCCCGGATTCGGCGCTGCCATCAGCTGACCGGGGCGATCAGCGCGGACTCCAGGCCATCGCGCAGCCGGGGCGGGACTGGCCGTTTACCCGAGCCGTCCGTGCTCACGACCACGTAGACGGTCCGGCCGGTCGAGCGCACCTCGGCGCCTACCCGGACGGAGAAGCGCAGGGTGAAGCTCGTCGAGCCCACCCGTTCGGTAGAGACGTCTATGGTCACCTGCTCGCCGTAGCGCACCGCGTCGCGCCAGTCCGCTTCGGTGTGCACCAGCTGGACGTCGATGCCATCGGCGTTCATCTCCGTGTAGGGGTAGCCGACCTCGCTCGTGAACTGCGTCATGGCGTCGTCGAACCAGCCGAAGTACCACATGTTGAACACGACGCCCTGCTGGTCGTACTGGAAGTACGAGATGGGGATATCGACCGCGACGGCGGGCATCAGGCGTCCCGCCAGCGGTCGGCGGACGGGTCGAGCAGCTGGGTCAGGTGGCCCTCGGGGAGCCAGACGATCGCCTCGAGCTCGAGCGCGTCCAGGAACCGCACCCGGCCGGACCGGCGGTCCTCGAGCCGCAGCCGCGGCCCGTTGGCCGCCGTGTCCACCTCGACCGACACGTCGGCGAATTCGCTGTCGACGACTGGCACCTTCTCCTCCTCGGGCCGGGCGGTCAGATCAGGAACGCCAGGGTAGGCAGCGGCTGGTCGCGGTTGACCAGCAGGACCTGCTTGCCGGCCAGCCGGAGCCCGCCGTCCACCCGGCGCAGCCGGTAGGTGACCCGGCCGGCCCAGGTCTGGACCCCGCGCTCGCGCGACTCGGCCAGCACGAAGTTCGCGCCCACGGTTACCTCGCTGCCGTCCTGGCCGAGCACCTCGATGTTGGAGATCACCCGGCGCAGGCCGGACGGCGGGGACTGAGCGTACCGCCGGCCCGTGCGCAGCTGGTTCAGCCGGGTCGTGATCCGGTTCCGGTTATCGTAGATCACCGACATCCGGCCGCCGGGCTCGGCCAGGTCTCCCCCGGCCGGCACCCAGTACAGGGCGTCGTCGGTCCACAGCGCTTCCCAGGCGTCGTAGTCGTGCTCGTCGGCGTAGCGGGCCTCGCGGTAGACGAACTGCTCTATCTCCCGCAGGTCAGGGACCTCCGGCCCGGTCACGCCGCCTCCATCAGGGACCGGTAGTGTGCCCAGAAGCCGCGCATCGCGGTCTCGTCGGTGGCGGTGCCGACCTTCAGGCCGCGCTCGTCGGTCCGCTCCCGGTGCAGCCCGCGGCGCAGGTCCAGCCACTCGGGGCGGAGCATGGCCACGCCGCGCTGGTTGCGCTCGTACATCTCGGTGTCGTCGGCGAGCAGCATCCCGGCTGGCCCGACCGAGCCGACCGACTGGGAGACCATCCGCCGGTTCAGCTCCGGCGCGCCGGCCAGCTGCACCGCGGTCGAGTGCTGCACGCACTCCCCCGCGGAGACCGGCTGGATGACGAAGACCTGGATCTCGGCCACGAACAGGTTGGGGAACACCATGACGTGCGGGGCCCCCTCGATCAGGATCTGCTCGGCGGCCTCGCCGTAGGCCGCGCGCATCCGGGCCACGTACCCGGGTACCCGCGCCTGCGTCGTGCCGAACCACCGCATGGGCTCGCCGATCCGGCGGAACTCGGGCCGCAGGTCGTTCTCGCTGTGGCCGTGGCCCAGGTTCCTGGTCACCGCGGTCGACTTGTCGCTATAGAGCTCGCCGATGGGGCTCTGCGTGACGCTGAAGATGGAGCCGTGCACGAACTGCGGGTGGTAGCCGTCGGTCTCGTTCTCGGCCAGCAGCTTCCAGTTCGCCCGGGTGCGGTGCTTGAGCCAGCCCGCGGTCAGCTCGACCTTGCCTTCCGGTGACAGCCGGGCCAGCCGGTCGAGCTCGCCGGACGCCTCGCCCAGGTGCTCGGCCAGGCCGGGGCCGTCCGGCGCCATGCTGCCGAACACGAACCCCTGGTGCGAGCTGATCCGCGGCACCGGAGCCAGCGAGAGCTCGGCCTCGATCGTGCCCTTGCCGCCGTAGCCCTGGTTGAACGGGAAGCCGATCAGCTCGCCGGTGTTGCGGTAGGTCCAGCCGTGGTAAGGGCAGCGGAAGGACTTGGCGTGGCCGCGCTCGGCCTCGCATACCAGGTTGGCCCGGTGCGCGCAGCGGTTCAGCAGCAGCCGGACCTCGCCGTCGGCGCCGCGGGTCATGATGACGTCCTGCAGGCCCAGGGTCTTGCGCACGTAGTCGCCCGGCTCGGCGACCTCGCTCTCGTGACCGACGTAGACCCAGGTCCGGTACCAGATCCGGGCCAGCTCGTCGGCGAAGACCCGGGGGTCGGTGTAGAGCGAGCCGTGCACCCGGTCCGGCTCGATCAGCCGGGCGTAATCAGGCCCGGTCAGGTCCCGCGCGGCGGTGGCCATGCGCCCCCTCCGGTCTTGGCTAGCTCTTTATTAATCAGCGTTAGATTATCACCGGCCCGTCACGCCTTCCGTACTTGTAACCTGGGGCCTTTTAACTTAGATTTTCCACGCTTAGCCGCCGTCAGAGAGGACGCCCCGATGCCATCGAGCACCTTCAGTTATACGTCAGCGGATGGCACCAAGATCGTCGCCTACCGGTGGGACCCGGCCGGTGCGCCGCGGGCGGCGGTCCAGCTGACGCACGGCATGGGCGAGCACGCGCTGCGCTACGAGCACGTGGCCCGGGCGCTGAACGAGGCCGGCTTCGTGGTCTACGCCCAGGACCAGCGGGGCCACGGCGCCAGCGCCGATCCCGAGGCCCTCGGCGACCTCGGCAAGGACAGCTGGCCGGGACTGGTCGAGGACATCGGCCTGCTGTCCGCGCACATCCGTTCGGAGCACCCAGGCCTGCCGCTGATCCTGCTCGGCCACAGCATGGGGTCGTTCGCGGTCCAGCAGTACCTGTACGACCACAGCGCCGACGCCGACGGCGTGGTGCTGACCGGGACGGCGGCGATCGACCTGCTCGAGGGCGCCCTCGACCTGGATCAGCCGATCGACCTGTCCGCCTTCAACGCGCCCTTCGCCCCGGCCCGCACGGACTACGACTGGCTGTCCCGGGACGAGGCCATGGTCGACGCGTACGTCGCCGACCCGCGGTGCGGCTTCGGGATCGACGCTGCCGCGGGCAAGGCCATGTTCGTCGGCGCGCGGCGCGGCGCTGACCCGGCCCAGGTCGCCGCGATCCGGCCCGGCCTGCCGCTGTACATCGCGGTCGGCGAGGCGGACCCGGTCAACGGCGGCCTCGCCCTGCTGACCCCGCTGGCCGAGCGCTACCAGGCCGCCGGCCTGACCGACGTCACCGTCCGCACCTACCCGGACGCCCGGCACGAGATCCTGAACGAGGCCAACCGCGCCGAGATCATCGCCGAGCTGATCACCTGGATCGACCGGGTGGCGGCGGACGCCGGGCAGGCCGGCTAGTGCAACGTTCCTTAAAAGGTGTATATAAAGCGTCGGCGGTAGGTACGGTGTCTGGGCTCGGGCCGTCCCCAGATCCAGGGCCGGGCGCGGGCGTTGAGCTGGGCGGTGGCCACCCGGGTGGCAGGGCGATGTCATCGGGGTCGGCGAAGTCCTGCCCGGCCAGCGCCTGGCGCCGGAAGATCCGCCACCAGCCTTCCTGGAAGTTCAGCCAGCAGGCGCCCTTGGGGATGAAGGCGCAGCGGATGCGGGGATGGCGCTCCAGCCAGGCCCGGGTGGCCTTGCTGTCGTGGCTGGAGAGGTTACCGGTGATGATCATGATCTGGCCGCG
>JAJKHX010000355.1 GCA_021154785.1 Nocardiopsis sp. | reverse complement strand
TACCGGCGGCTACACGATCGCCGATGTGTACGCCTGGTGCCAGCTGCAGGGCCACGAGATCCCGCAGCGGATTCTCACCGGCCTGCCCGGCTGCGAGCTCCTCGCCGGCGTGCTGCAGCGCGTGACGGAGACCAACCGGACGGCCGCGTCTATCCGCGAGTCGATGAGCTTGTCGCTGGCGTGGGCGACCCTGCCGCAGATGGCGGCCGCGGCTACTCCCAGGCCGGGTGAGGGCTTCGACCTGCGGGAGTTCCTCGACTTCGGGGGCACGCTGTACCTGATCGCCGCCGGGGATGAGGACTCGCCGGTGGCGCCGCTGTTCGCCGCGTTCACGTCCTGGGTGGTGAACGAGGGCGGCCTGTACGGCAGCATGCGCCTGGCCGGGAAGCTTGACCCGCCGCTGTGGCTGGGCCTGGATGAGGTCACGACTATCTGCCCGATCGACCTGCCGGCCATGCTGAGCGACAGTGCCGGCAAGGGCGTCCTGATCACCGCCGTGTGCCACGGCACTAGCCAGCTGGCGCAGCGGTGGGGCGAGCACGGCGCCAAGACTGTGTGGGCCTGCTGCGGGACCAAGGTCATCCTCGGCGGCGTCTCCGACGCCGGGACGCTGCGGGAGATCTCGGACCTGTGCGGGACCGTGGCCGCCGGTGACGGTGACAGGCTCCTGCCGGTGGTGCCGCCGGAGCTGATCCGCGGCCTGCCGGACTGGCGGGCACTGGTGATCCGGATGAACCTCAACCCTTGCGTGGTCAAGTTCCGGCCCGCGTGGAGGAGGCTGGGTTACCGGTTCGGCCGTCGCGTCCCGGTCTACATCCCGCGGCCGCGGGATGCCGGTTACCTGGAGCGGGATCCGGTCCCGGCCGAGGTGATCCCGGCCCTGTCCGAGGCGGATCTCGACCGGCTGCGGACCCCGCAGGACAGCGGGGCGTTCCCGCTGCCGTCCGGCCCTGACCCGGCGGCGTTCCGGAAGGGACGGCCCGCGCCATGAGGACCCTGGACACCGCCGCCGAGTTCGCCGCGTTCGTAGAGGCCTGCCAGGCACAGGTGATCGCCGTGCCGGCTCCGGAGCCTGAACCGGAAGCTGAGGCCGAGCCGTGACACCAGAGGAAGCGATCGAGGCGGCCGAGCTGGCCGAGGTGGAGGAGCGCTACCGCCGCCAGGTCGGCCGGGAGATGTACGCGGCCGGGCGGCGGGACGCGGAGGCGGAGATGGCCGAGCGGTGGAACCGGATAGCCGGACCTGTCTCCCGGGCCCGGGATGCCGGCGGCATCGAGGAGATCGAGGCGCGGCGCTGGGGTCCTGGCGGCCGTGCCCACTTCGGCGATCCCCGGCCGGGTGACTTCCCCGGCCGCGTCCCGGCGCAGCGCCAGCCGGAACCCGAGCCGGAACTTGAGCTGGAGGCGGGATGACCGAACGCGTCATGACACCGGAGGAGATCGAGCGGGCCGACGCCGCCTCCCGGCAGTGGTGGCTGTCCTTCCTGACACTGGGGATCGTCCCGGGACCCGCACCTGAGCCTGAGATCGAGATCTGAATGACCGGACCCGACCCGGTAGCCGCCCTGGCCGAGCAGCTCGAGCAGCTGCGCGGCCAGCTGGCGCGCACGCAGGGCGAGCTCGGCGCCGTACGGGAGCGGCTGGAGGGCGAGACCAGCCAGACCGCGATGCTCCGGCTCGACGTCAAGCATCAGAAGGAGCGCCTGGATAAGGCCATCGCGGCGCAGCAGCTCAAGCCGCCGCCTGCCCCGTGGTGGGAGTTCGGCAGCGATGAGGCGCGGGCCATGATGGCCGAGCTGCATGAGTGGGTGGAGGCATGGCTGCGGCCCAACTTCGCCGATTACCTGACCAGGCTCCCGTCCTGCTGGCCCCGGCATGGTGCCGCCGCCTGGGAACTTGCGACGCTGCGTACTGAGTGGGTCCGGATCTACGTCGCCGGGGAAGAGGAGGACAGGGACCTGCAGGGCGCTCTCGCGTGGCTGGACAGGTTCCTGCCGAACACCCTGGCCCGGCTGCATGAGGCGATCAAGTGCGACGACATCCGCGGCTGCCAGCTTCCCCAGCGCCGCCACGCCTGACCAGGACCCTAAGCCCCCCGGCGCGCTTTCCCTTGCGCCGGGGGGCTTACTCGTGCCGGAGGGCTAGATCTCGGCTTCCATGTCGGCGTCAGCCTGGCGGCTGTCCGTGCCGGGCCGCCAGGCCGCGTCAGCCTCGATCGTGGCCTGGGCTTCCGCCTGGGCCTGCTGCCACCGCATCGGCCGGAGTTCGTAGGCTTCCCGGTCTGCCTCGGCCCGCCGTGCCGCCGGCCCGCCCGCCGGGTGCGGGCCGCCGCCGTACTTCTCGATCTCGGCGTCAGTGACGGGGCAGGCCCGCGCTGACGCCTCATGCCGCGCCTGGCGAGCCGCCTGGCGTTCAGCGGCCTGCTCGGCCCTCGCCTGTTCCCACCAGGCCATGTCGACCTGGGCCCTCGCGGGTGCCCCGGCCGCCGCCTTAGCCTCCTCCCGGGCCGCCTGGCGGGCTTCCCGCCCGGCCGCCTGCCCGGCCTTCCACTGCTCCCATAGCGCCGGGTCGACGTGCTCCGGGATCTCCGCACCGGTGACCGCGCCAGCTGTCCTGGCGGCTTCCCGGGCCGCGGCGATCTCCGCCGTCTGCTCCGCCCGGGCCGCTGCCCACCGGGCCGGGTCGACCGGCTCCGGCATCTCCGCGTCTGCCTCGGCGCGGGCCAGCTGGCGCGCTTCCCTGGCCGCCTCGTTCTCGGCCTGCTGCCCGGCCTTCCACCGGGCCCACTTCTCCGGGTCGATGGGGGTCGTGTCCCGCTGTGCGCCGGCCGCTGCGCTGGCTTCCCGCCGCGCCCGCAGCGCGGCGTCGATCTCGGCTGTCTGCTGCGCCCTGAGCGCGGCCCACAGTTCCGGGTCCATCGGGGGCGTGTCCCGCTCCTGGCTGGAGGCCTCGGCGACTTCGGCGTCGGTGACGGGGATCCGGGCGGCCAGGCCGCGGTGCCGGAGCTCGCGCTCGGCGGCCTGGGCCTCGGCTTCGAGGGGGGCGTGTGCCTCGGCCCACTCGCGGCGGGCAGCGTCAGCCACCCGGAGCCGGGCGAGCTGCCCATCGTGGAACCGGACCAGGGCACCGGCCGATCCGGCCAGGTGGCCGTTTCCGGCCTCCGCTGCCGCTTCGATCTGGCGGGCCGCGACGTTGCGCTGCCGTTCGACGGAGGTGAGCTGAGCGCCGACCTCGGGCGGGGCGAGGGCCATGGCACGGTCCCGCTCGGCTAGCCGGGCCTCAAGTTCGCCGTTGCCCATGGCGGCCAGCAGGGCCCGTTCGTCGGGCAGCTCGAGGGCATAGATGGAGGCGGTGAACATCTCCCGCAGGACGCCCTTCCCTGCGGGTACCGGGCCGATCGCCTGCGCCGGGTCGGTGATCCCGGCCGCTTCCCGGTAGGCACCGACCAGGCCGGCGCGGCGCTCCCACTCGTCGCGCAGCGCCCCGGGCTCGGCTGGGGGTGCTCCCCATGCCCGCAGCGCCCATTCCTCGGGGGTGATGGCGGCCTGGCGGCCGAGCTCGGCCTGGCGGGCGTCGGCGGCGTCGTGCACCTCGGCGATCTCCGGCGCGGCCCCGCCCGGCACGCGCTCAGCGAATGTCTGCGTCCGGCCCGGGGCGGGGGCCGCTGATTTTTCCAGGCGCCCGTGCATGACGCCGGCGATGCTGTGCGCCCCCGCCATCGACCGGGCGGTGATCAGGCCGACCGACTCGGCGACGGGCCGGCCGCCGAGCTCGTGCTCGCGGATCAGCTGCAGCAGGGCGGCCCGCTCCGGGTCGGCCAGGTACCGGGCGCCCTCGCCGGGAGTGAGCCGCCCGGTGATGGCCCGGTCGATCTGCGGGGCGACGTCGGCCCACCAGAACGCCTCGGAGAGGGTGACCAGGTGGCCGATGCTGGCAGTCCAGTCCTGCGCAGCCTTCATCTGCTCCAGCGCGGTGCCGAGCGTGTCATCGCGGGCCAGGACCCCGGCCATCACCGCCTCCCAGGGCGCGGCCTGCCAGGACGGCTCAGGTTCCGGCGGGATCTCCATGGCCCGCAGCGCCGCCGCCTCGTCGCCGCGCTCGAGGTGCGCGGCCGCGGCGAGTACCCGGTCCCGCTCAGCCCGGTCCCGGTCCTGCCGGGACGGCGCGGCCGGATCCGCCGGGGTGGTCGGCACGAACAGCACGTTCCGCTCCCGGCCGCGGGTGGCCCCGACGTAGGCCAGATCCCGGGTCATCGCCTCGCTGACCAGGAGGTATCCGGCGTCGACCGTGCGGCCCTGCGCGGTGAACACGTTGCCGGCGTAGCCGAGCTCGGCGGACTCCTCCAGGTAGGACGCCGGGACCGGGAACGGCGCCGACCAGCCGCCGTCCGCCTCCTGCCGGACCGCGTCGGCGTACAGGACGGTTCCCCGCCGGTGCCAGCCGGTGATCCGGATCATGTCCCGGTTGGCCAGCGTGCGGCCTCCGGCGTCGATCTTGGTGTTGAGCCGGGCCCGGACCAAGTCATCGGTACCGGCCTGGTTGCCGTCCGCCAGCGTCACCATGGCGGCCCCGTCGATGCGGCCGCGTTCGGCGAGCCGGTCCCGGGCCATCTTGGCCAGCGCCGCGGCTTCCTCGTTGCTCCCGGCCATGAGCAGGGAGGTCTTTCCCCGCAGGTAGTCGGTGAGCCACAGGTCCACGATCTGCTCGCGCATCACGTTGGCCGGCCCGTGGTAGATCCGGCCGCGGCGGGCGTACTCCCCCAGGGCCAGGATGTCGCCGTCCCGCAGCCGCAGCGACGCGGGGCCCTCCCAGGACTCGGCGAACCGGCGGACCTCGGACAGCTTCCAGTTGCCGAACCGGCGGGCCAGCAGCCGGAACATGCCGCCGGCCTCGACCGGGCCGAGCTGCTCGGTATCGCCGACCGGCTTGACCCGGGCGCCGGAGTCCTCGAGGATCCGCCACAGCCGGACCAGGTCCGCGGTGGCGAACTGGCTGGCCTCATCGAGGACCAGGACGTCGTTGGCGTGGACGGGGACGTGCCCGCGGGTGCGGTCGGTTCCCTTGATCCGGCCGAGGAACTGGGCCAGGTTGTAGGTCTCGGTCATGCCCTCGTCGGCCATCACCCGGGCGGCGTTCTCCCCCAGCGTGATGCCGATGACCCGCCCGCCGGTGAGCCGCGCCCAAGCCCGCGCGTACGCGGCCATGACGTGGGTCTTGCCGGTCCCGGCCGGGGCCACCAGGCACTCGGTCATCACCCGGGAGGTGAGCATGCCGATGACGACCTGGCGCTGCTGGTAGTCCAGGTCCTCCCCGGCCAGCGCCGCCTCCGCCTCGGCCTCAGTGACCAGCTGCGGGCGCGCCGCGGTGGCGTGGCTGACGAGCCATTCCTCGCTGTCTAGGTGGGGCTTGGTCACGTACCGGCCCTCTCCCGGCGGCCGGTAGATGCTGGTCCCGTCCTTGCGCAGGCCGAGCCGGGCGACGTCGACCACGTCCGGCACCGGCGCTATCCGGATGATCTCCGTGCCGCCGACCGGCGCGACCGGGAACCGCAGGCCCCGGGCGAGGTCCTCCGGCAGCGGCGCGGGTGCCCCGCTGAGCGCGTCATCGGCCATCGCCTCGAGATAGGCGACCTGGTCGACGCCGGCCGGGAGCTGGCCGAGCGCCCGGTGCAGCTCCCACACGAGCTTTCCCCGGGTGAACGTGGAATTCTGCCGCTGGACTTCGGCCACGGCGACCCGGATGGCCCGGGCTCGCTCCGTCTCGCTCGGCATCTCGCTCGGCCCCCGCTCGGCGGCGAAGCGGGCCGCTGTGGCCGGGAGCGTTTCCAGGAGCTGGACGCTCTCGTTCTCCGCGGTGCGCATCCACTCGGCGAGCACGCGCCGCGCGGCCTCGGCTTCCTGCTTGGCCGTCCGCTCGGCCGGGTGCTCTTTCGCTTCGCGGGTGTCGATCGTCGCTTGCTTGCCCAGCTTGTACAGCGCGGTGCGGTCCGGGGCGCGGCCGCCGTGGTCGCGCACGTACTCGGCGGTGAGCTCCCGCTTGCGGGCTTCCACGTCCGCGCTGCGCTTGGAGTAGGCGGCCATCGTGCCCGGCTCGATCCCGCCGACGTCGAAGCCGTTCCCGTCCTCTTGCTTGACCAGGGCCAGGCCGAGCGCGGCCAGCTTGGCTGCCATCTTCCGGCTGGTCACCGCGCCCATGTAGAGCCGGTCCGCCCATACCGGCTTGCCGTCGAGCGAGCGCCACTTCTCGTCCGCTCCGTCCGCTCGCTGCGCCCGGTTCAGGATCTCCAGGTGGACGTGCAGGTTCGGCTCGCCGTCCCGGTTGGTGTGCTGCGCGAACGCGCCGGCCACCAGGCCCGCGGCGTCCCGCCACTCCCCCGACGTCGCCGAATGGTGCCCGGTCCGCACGTAGGCGGCGTGCTGCTCGATCCACTCCACTAGCTCGCTCGCGGTCTCCACCGCGGCCGCTTCGATCCGCTCGGCCTGCTCGGCATACCGCTCCGCGCCCGCTTCGTCGCCTGCTTCGCGGGCCCGCTCCGCCGCTGCCCGGAACCCGACCTGCAGCAGGCTGACCGACTTCTCGAAGCTCACCACTAGGTCCAGGAACGGCGTGGCGGTGCGAACTTTGGCCCGCTCGAGGATCTCGATATCGCGGACCTTCTCCGGGGTGGCGAACCGGCCCAGCGCCGCCACCTTCGCGTCGATCCGCTCCTGCGCTGCGGCGAGCTGGGCGGCCTTGTCCGGGTACCGCGGTCGCCGCTGCCGCGTCGCCAGCGGCGTCCCGTTCGGAGCGATGTCGTAGTGGTACAGGCCGCGCATCGCCTC
>JAJKHX010000354.1 GCA_021154785.1 Nocardiopsis sp. | reverse complement strand
CCTGGGCGTCGCGCAACGAGTCGGCGGTGACGATGGCCGCCCAGACCCTCGGCGAGATCTGGGAGAGCGAGCGCTTCACCTTCACCACCTTGTCCGTAGCCCTGCGCGCCGTCCGCACCCTGGTCGCCGCCAGCTCCCTCCCCGAAGCCGGGTAATCCCCACCGCCCCCCGCCGCGCTTGCCTTAGCTACCACACCCCACCCCACCCGTTTGCCCCGGCCACCGCACCTGTATCCCGCACCCGCTTGCCCCGGCCGCCGCGGCTGCTATTTGCCTCCGGTGGCAGTCCTGCCGGGACCGGCTCGATGGAACATCGAACCGGTCCGGACCGCGCCTGCCACGGGGTTACCGAGGTGTCACATCGTGGTGGCTGGCGGGCCCTTCGCCGTGGCCGCTAGTAAGCGTGGCCGTAGCTGGGGCCGCTTTGCGAGCCGATGATCTGGAGCTTGGCGTCGCGGGCGGTGGCCAGGGGGTCGATCGCGGCGAACTGGTACGCCCAGTTGGCGAACACCGCGTGGTACCCCACCTGGTTCGGCGTCGTCAGGATCGGGGCGACGGCGTCGGGCACCGGGATGGGCGACCCGGCCGTCAGGTTGGGGTGCTCGTTGGTGGTATTCAGGTACATGCCGTAGAGGATGAGCGCGCCACCGTCGGCCAGCCGTAGCCCGACCTGCGGGAAGGGCGACCCCTGCAGCAGCCATTGGTACTGCAGGCCCTTGCGCTGCTGGGCTGCCTCCAGCGCGGCCTGGGCCGCGTAGAGCCCGGTCGTCTGCGGCCCGGCGGCTACCGCCGCCGCGGCCGCGCTCGACGGCCCGTCGTCTACCACGGCGGCCTGCGTCGCTCCCGCCACGTCCGGCCGTAGCAGCAGGCTCTGGTCTGTGGCGCTCACCGCGATGGCGTAACCGCCGTCGAGGGCGATCTTCGGCAGCGGCTGGCTGAGCACGGCCGTCCCGCTCAGCGTCCAGTCGACCGTCTTCTTGTGCCGGTCGAACAGCATGAGCGTGCTCACCGCCGGGCCCGGCTGCCCGCCGGAGACGGTGCTCCTCGACACCGCCACCGCGAACCACTGCGGGAATCCCGACCCGGCGGGGACGTAGAACACCGGCGTGCCGTAGGTGTACCGCGGGACCGCGGTGCCCTCCGAGGCCAGGGCCGTGTACTCGGACTTGACCTGGGCCCACTGTGCGGACGTGACGACCGAAAGCGCCTGCGCCCGGTTCCCCTGGACCGCGGCCGCGTCGCTGGCCTTGACGTATGTCTGGTAGATGTTCCTGGCGGCGGCGAGGGAGACGGCGTGGCTAGGCTGGGTGGCCGCGTCCGCTGGCGCGGCCGGCGCGCACCCCTGCGCGGACAGCAGCGTCACGGCGGCCAGCACCGCTCCTCCGAGCGCGGTACCTGCCCGGTTCCAGCCCCTTCGGTGTGTCACGCTAAGGCAGGATACCGGGTCTGCCCCGGCGGTTTCGTGCACAGCGCGCGATGCGGATTCCCGGACGCCACTCCGTTAGGCTTGCCGGCATGGCTGGTATTGATCCCGCCGATGAGATCGCGACACTGACCTCGAAGCTCGACAGCATTGAGGCCGTGCTTGATCCTGGCGAAATGGAGAGGGAGGCGGCGGACCTGCGTGAGCAGTCGGCCGATCCCGGGCTGTGGGCTGACCAGGATCGCGGGCAGAAGGTGACCCGGCGGCTTTCCTACCTCGAGGCGGAGCTGACCCGGCTGTCCGGCCTGCGTAGCCGCCTGGACGACACGAAGGTACTGTTCGACCTGGCCGAAGCCGAGAATGACGAGCCCACCAAGGACGAGGCTACGAACGAGCTGGCCGGACTGCGGTCCGAGATCGACCAGCTCGAGGTGCGGACCCTGCTGAACGGCCAGTACGACTCCCGTGAGGCGCTGATCTCGATCAACGCCCAGGCGGGCGGCGCCGACGCCGCCGACTTCGCGGAAAACCTGCTGCGGATGTACCTGCGCTGGGCCGAACGCCACAAGTACCCGACCGAGGTGTACGACACCTCCTACGCCGAAGAGGCGGGGATCAAGTCCACCACGTTCGCGGTGAACGCGCCCTATGCCTACGGCACGCTGCGCGGGGAGCACGGCACGCACCGGATGGTCCGCATCTCCAAGTACGACAACCAGGGCCGCCGCCAGACCTCGTTCGCCGGGGTAGACGTGATGCCGGTGGTGGAGCAGGCCGACCACATCGACATCAACGACGACGAGCTCAGGGTCGACGTGTTCCGCTCCAGCGGCCCCGGCGGCCAGGGGGTCAACACCACCGACTCCGCCGTGCGCATCACCCACATTCCCACCGGGATCGTGGTCTCCTGCCAGAACGAGCGCAGCCAGATCCAGAACCGGGCCTCGGCCATGGCCGTGCTCCAGGCCAAGCTGCTCGAGCGGCGGCGGCAGGAGGACGCGGAGCGGATGGACGCGCTGCGCGGCGACGGCGGCCGTGCCTGGGGGACCCAGATCCGCAACTACGTCCTTTACCCGTACCAGAACGTCAAGGACGTACGCACCGGCATGGAGACCGGGAACGCCCTGTCGGTCCTGGATGGCGAGATCGACGAGTTCATCGACGCCGAAATCCGCTGGATGCGCCAGACGGGCCGCTAAGAAGGGGAAAGGGAAGCTCCCCAGAAGCGGGGGGTGGTCCCCCGGGCCAGCCCTAGTGGGCGAAATGCATGGTGAGCAAGAGCACGAAGACCAGGGCCAGGATGGCGGCGATGATCAGCTGCGGGCCCGCCCCGGAATGGTGGTGGTGGACGTGATCCCGGGCCGCCCGGCACGCGGGGCACCGGCCTTCTACCACCGGTCCGGCACATTGCGCGCAGATCAGGTGCTCGCAGCTCATCGGAACCCCTTCCGCCTGGCTGCGGGCCAGCACACCTGGCACTTGCCGCGATGTAAGGCCTTAGCTGCCGGTTTCCCTCTAGACTGTTCCCTGGCCAGAACCAGGTTACCCGCAAGTCGCCAGGTTGGCGGCAGTAGGTGCGGGCCTTGTCCACCTACATCGCATGTGATGGTCCCGTGATCAATTTCGATAACGTCACCAAGGTCTACGCCAATCAAAGCCGCCCGGCGCTCGAGAACGTCAACATCGAGGTCGCCAAGGGCGAGTTCGTCTTCCTGGTCGGCCCGTCCGGCTCCGGGAAGTCGACCTTCCTCCGGCTGGTGCTGAAGGAGGAGCGGCCGTCCGACGGCAAGATCCACGTGGCCGGCCGGGACCTCGCCCGGCTGACCAACTGGAAGGTGCCGTACCTGCGGCGGCGGATCGGCTGCGTGTTCCAGGACTTCCGGCTGCTGCCGAACAAGAACGTCTACCAGAACGTCGCGTTCGCGCTCGAGGTGATCGGCAAGCACCGCCGCTTCATCCGCAAGGTCGTCCCCGAGGTGATCGACCTGGTCGGCCTGGAGGGCAAGCATGACCGGATGCCCGATGAGCTATCCGGTGGCGAGCAGCAGCGGGTGGCGATGGCCCGCGCGTTCGTCAACCGGCCGATGATCCTGCTCGCCGACGAGCCGACCGGGAACATCGACCCGGCGACCTCGATCGGCATCATGAAGGTGCTCGACCGGATCAACCGGACGGGAACGACCGTCGTGATGGCCACGCACGATGCGGCCATCGTCGACTCGATGCGCAAGCGGGTCATCGAGCTGGAGTACGGCAAGGTTGTCCGAGACCAGTCGCGCGGGGTGTACGGCCAGGCATACTGACCTGTTATCGCCGCGTCAGGCCCGTCCCCGCTGGGCCGCCGCGCGGTGCCGAACCTCAAGACCGAGGACTATCAAGGGATCAGCCTCCAATGCGTTCACAGTTCGTCTTGCAGGAGATCTGGATCGGGCTGCGCCGTAACCTCACGATGACGATGGCGCTCATCGTGGTCGTGGCCATCAGCCTGTCCCTGCTCGGCACGGGCCTGCTGTTCGTCAAGCAGGTGGACAGGACGAGAACCTACTGGCAGGGCAAGGTCGAGCTGTCGATCTACCTGTGCATCAAGACGAGCCCGCAGCCGACGTGCCAGTCGGGCGGCCCGGCCACCGAGGCGGAGAAGTCGCAGTTGCAGAGTCAGCTCAAGGCGATGCCGCAGGTCGAGACCGTCTATTACGTGAGTCAGCAGCGGGCGTACTCCGAGTTCAAGCAGTACTTCTCCAACGAGCCGGCCATGGTCCAGGACACCCGGGAAGGCGACATCCCGGATTCGTTCCAGGTGAAGCTGAAGAATCCCGAGTCCGACTACAGCATCGTGGCCAGCGCGGTCACCGGCCGGCCGGGGGTGGAGACCGTCGTCGACGAGATGACCATCCTGGACAAGTTCTACAAGCTGCTCGACGGGGCCAGGAACGCGGTGCTCATCATCGCCCTGATCCTGATCGTGGCCGCCGTCCTGCTGGTGGCCAACACGATCCGGTTGTCGGCCTTCAACCGGCGCCGGGAAACGGCGATCATGCGCCTGGTCGGGGCCTCCAACTTCTACATCCAGCTGCCGTTCCTGCTCGAGGGGGCGATCGCCGGCCTGATCGGCTGGGCCATCGCGGCGGGGCTCCTTGTGGCCGTCAAGTCCCTCATGCTAGATAGCCTGGAACAGTACTTTTCATTCAACGTGGGTTTGTCCGTCGGCGATCTCATCGAGGTGATCTTGTTCTCGATGGTCGTGGGGGTCGTGTTGTGCGGTGCGACGTCGTTCCTGACACTGCGCCGCTACCTGCGTATCTGAGTGCCGGCTGGCGTGATGACGGGAGGACCGTGGTTCGGGAGCAAGGGCGGAAGGTCGTCGCCCGTAATCGCCGTGCGTACCACGACTACCACATCGAGGACACCTACGAGGCGGGGCTCGTCCTGACCGGGACCGAGGTGAAGTCGCTGCGCGCGGGTCGTGCGTCCCTGCAGGACGGGTTCGCGCAGATCACCGGGGACGAGGTGTGGCTGCACAACGTCCACATCCCCGAGTACGCCGAGGGCACTTGGACCAACCACACTCCGCGGCGGATCAGGAAGCTCCTGCTGCACCGCAAGGAGATCGACCGCCTGGTCAGCAAGACCTCCGAGCAAGGTCTGACACTGATCCCGCTCTCGTTGTATTTCAGGGATGGGCACGCCAAGGTGGAACCGGGTCTCGACCGCGGTAAGCGGACCTACGATAAGCGCGACGACCTGGTTACGCGTGATGTGACCCGGGAAATAGACCTGGCCTTGAAGCGGCGACGGT
>JAJKHX010000353.1 GCA_021154785.1 Nocardiopsis sp. | reverse complement strand
CTTGTGCACATTGTGATCCACAGACCAGCGGAGGTACCGTGCTTGTTCCTGGGCAGTGCGTACAGAACCGAAAAAGACGCCGGGCAGGGGCCTAGGTAGGGGTGGGTTTGGGGCGGCGGCAAGGCGGTCACTATGAGCAGAGCCGGCGACACCGCGATTGCTGCGGAGGTTCAGCATCGCCGCAGGGTCGTCGTGGACGTCATCCTCCTGCTGATGAGGAACGGACGCATCCTGTTGCGGGAGCGGGCCAACACCGGTTACGGGGACGGTGCCTACGAACCTCCGACGGGCCAGCTGGCCGACCGGGAGACGATCGTGGAGACCGCGATCCGGGTCGCCGAAGCCGAAGCGGGGATCGCCATCCGCGCCGAGAACGTGTCGCTGGCCCATGTCATGCACGACGTGTCCGGCAGCGGGCGGATCGCGTTCTTCCTGAGCGCCTCCGGCTGGCCCGGTGAGTTCATCTCGCCCGACGCGCGCTGGTTCCCGACCGCGAACCTGCCCACCAACATGCTCGACCGGTCCCGGGTGGCGCTGCGGAACTATGCCGAGGGCATGCGCTTCTCCACCTATCCGGCGTTCGGCCCGGCCGGGACCTGCGGCGGCCCCGCACTCTACGGGACCCTGCACGAAGCGGCTCCCTGGCAGGACGCCTTCAGCGCCTGACGCCTCAGGAAACTGACGCGCCCGGATAAGCTGGCCCCGATGGCCGAGATCCTGAACGCGCACGGCTCGAGGAACGACATCTTCGTCGTCCCGCTGACGCCGCGCGACTTCGCTTCCGACGATGAGCTGACCGCCTTCGTCCAGCGCCTGTGCGACCGGGCCGGGCCGTTCGGCGGCGACGGCGTGTACTTCTACGACGGCGCCCCGCCGGTACCCGAGGCCTGGTTCTTCAACCCGGACGGCTCGTCCGCCGAGTTCTGCGGTAACGGCATGCGCTGCCTGGGCCGGGTCGTCCTGGACCAGCGCGGCACGGACACCGCGGTGATCCGCAGCGGCCAGGCGCAGTACACGGTCCGCCGCGGCACCACCGAGGAAGGCGTCCGGCAGGTCAGCCTCGAGCACCCCGCCGTCGACTTCACGCCGCAAGAACCCGTGGTCAAGGACCGCAGCCCGCTGACCGAAGGCCGCCTGCCCGACCTCGATCCGGCCCTGACCTTCACCGCCGTCACGATCGGCAACCCGCACCTGGTCGCCGCGGTCGGCAAGTACGTCGAGGCCGACCTGGTCGCGATGGGGGAGCAGGTGGCGTCCCGCCGCGACGTGTTCCCGGCCGGAGCCAACCTGTCGGTGCTGCTCCCGCTGACTCAAGACGACGAGGTCTTCGTCCGGACCTTCGAGCGCGGGGCCGGGCTGACCGCCTCCTGCGGCTCCGGCATGGCCGCCTCCCGCGCGGTCTGGTCCCGCCTCGGCGCGGTCGCCCCGGAGCGCGAGGTCCTGATCCGCAACGCCGGCGGCACGGCCATGGTGTCGCTGAACGTCCGGGACAACGGTTGGCACCCGGTCGTCAAGGGCAACGCCACCCTCGTCTACCGCGCCGAAGTCGACCCCGCCGCCCTCGCCCGCGACGCCGTCCAGCACTACGACGAGGAAGAGCGCGCCTACGCCGCCCTGGAACAGCGCAACGCGGCCCGCCTGCGCGAAGCCGGCGTAGAGACCACGATGTAGGAACCGCGGCCTAGATCACGTACTCCTCACGGGTCTCAGCCGCGAACAGCTCCTCCACCGGACGCTGCCGCTTGACCAGTCCCTGCTCGAACAAGTACCGGACGAACGTCTCCAGCGTCGCGGAGTTTCCCGCCAGCCCGTACGTCCAGTAGTCCGCGCCCATCAGGCTCCGGGTCCGCTCCGCCTCGGCGTATCCCCACGGCAGCAGCGACGCGAGCGCCGCCGTCTCCGCGATCCGCGCGGCCGCGCCCCGCCGCGCCTGCTCGAACGCCTTGTACAGGGACTGCGCCAGCCAGGGACGCTGCTCGTAGACGTCCCGCCTGAGCACCACCACGTGCATGACCGGGAAGATGCCGGTCTCGGCGAAGTACCGCTCCTCTTCCGCGCGGGCATCAGGAAACAGCCGCCGCACCCGCCCCTCGCCGAAGCCGTGCGGCACCCGCGGCGTATACAGCGCGTCGAGCTCCCCGTCGGCCAGCATGCCCGCCAGCGTCGCCCCGGCCGGGATCGGCTCGACCGACACGCCCGGCGGCGCGGCGTGCGCCAGCTTGGCCACCCGCCCGGGCGCGTGCTGCCCGCCGGTCCGGTACCGGACCGCATCGGCCGGCAGCCCGTGCCGCTCGGCCAGGATCCCGCGGATCCACACGTTGGCGGTCAGCTGGTACTCGGCCACCCCCACCTGCCCGCCCGCCAGCCCGGCCGGCTCTGTGACCTGGCTCGCCGCCGGCACGTAGATCCCGTTGTGCCGGAACGAACGCGACAGAACACCGGGATGGCCACGAACGGCGCGTCCGCATCCAGGCTGATCAGGTAGGACGACAGCGACATCTCGGCCGCGTCGAACTCCCGGTGCCGCGTCATAGTCCCCGCACGCCAAAGTCAAAGGCACAAGCACGAAACCCATTATCCCGAACGAGTCCCGTCCCCGCCCCGCCAACCCCACCCCGCTCAGCTGTAGCCGCCCGCGTCAGGCGGGGACCACGGAACGGTCCCCCGTTTGCTGCTGGGTTATCCGGTCGGCCCGCCGCGGCGGGAAGACGACCTCGACCGTCAGCCCGCCGGCGGCCCGGGTCACCGCGTGCAGCGCGGCGCCATGCGCGGCCGCGATCGCGCTGACGATGGCCAGCCCGAGCCCGAGGCCACCCGGTTCCGCGGGGCCCCGTTCAGTACCGAACGGTTCCGTGCGGCCCCATTCCACGCGGCGGCCCTCCGCTACTCGGCTCGGGGCCAGTCGCTGGAACGGCTGGAAGAGCCGGCCGAGCTGGTCCGGCGGGATGACCGGGCCGGTGTTGGTCACCGCCAGGAACGCCTGGCCGTCCCGCTGGCCGGAGGTGATCTCGACCAGCCCGCCGGGCACGTTGTACCGGATCGCGTTGTCGGCCAGGTTCGCCGCCAGCCGCTCGGCCAGCCGGGGATCACCCAGCGCCGGGGCCGGGCCGAGGTCAGCGGTCACGGTCACGCCGCGGGCCTGCGCCTCGTCCCGCCGGGCCGCCAGCGTCTCGGCCGCCACCGCCCCGAGGTCGAACGGCTCGAACGCGTCCAGTCCGCGTTCGCCCCGGGCCAGCGTGAGCAGCGCCGTGATCAGGCGTTCCTGCTGCTCGCCCGCTACCAGCGCCCGCTCGCAGGCCAGCCGGAGCGAGGCGTTCGTGGCCGGCCGCCCGCGCAGCGCCACCTCGAGCAGGGTGCGCTGCCGGGCCAGCGGGGTGCGCAGCTCGTGCGAGGCGTTGGCGACGAACTGGCGCTGCGCCCGGAACGAGGCATCCAGCCGGCCGAGCAGCTGGTCGAAGGTGTCGCCGAGCTCCTTGAGCTCGTCGTCGGGCCCGGTCATCGCGATCCGCTGGTGCAGGCTGCGCGCCGAGATCCGGCGGGCGGCGGCGGTGATCGTGCGCAGCGGCCTGAGCACCCGCCCGGCCACCAGCCAGCCCAGCCCGACCGACGCCACCGCCATGATGCCGAACGCCACCCCGGACTCGATCAGCAGCTGGTCCAGGGTGTCCCGGCGCAGCCCGGCCGCCTCCGCCTGGGCCGCCTTCGAGCAGGCGGTAACCTGTGCGCCGCTCGGCGGAGTGCCGTCCGGCGACGGGACGCAGGCGGTGATGGCGCTAGTCCCCGCCGTCCCCCCGGTGACGACCTCCGGGCTGGTTCCGTCCCCCGTTCCCCCGCCCGTGATAGACCGCACCGAAAGCGTTCCCGGCAGCTGCTGCGCCACCAGCAGATACGTAATGACCAGCAGGCACGCACCCGAGGCGAGGAACAACCCGACGTAGAGCGCGGTGAGCCTCAGCCGCACTGTCCGCTTCATGCCGGGATCCGGTAGCCGGCCTGGGCCAGCGTCTCGATGACCGGGGGATCGCCGAGCTTACGCCGCAGCCGGCTGACCGTGACCTTGACCGCGCTCGTGAACGGGTCGGCCATCTCATCCCACACCCTCTCGAGCAGTTCCTCGGCGGACACCACCCGCCCCTGGGCCGCGAGCAGCAACTCGAGCACACCGAACTCCTTCGGCCCCAGCTCCAGCGGCCGCCCGCCCCGGATCGCGGTCCGTCGCGCCGGGTCGAGCCGCAGGTCGCCGCGCTCCAGCACCGGCGCGAGCGACGGCTGGGCCCGGCGCAGCAGCGCCCGCAGCCGCGCCACCAGCTCCGCGAACGCGAACGGCTTGGGCAGGTAGTCATCGGCCCCCAGCCCGAGCCCGTCCACCCGGTCCTCGATCGTGGCCGCGGCCGTCAGCATCAGCACCCGGCTGCGCCCCCCGGCCCGCACCAGCTCGGCGCACACCTCGTCGCCGTGCCGCCCGGGCAGGTCCCGGTCCAGCACGATCACGTCGTAGTCGGTGACCAGCGCCCGCTCCAGGCCCTCCGCCCCGTCGAAGGCGACGTCCACCGCCATCTGCTCCTGCCGCAGCCCGGCCCCGATCGCCTCGGCCAGCTCGCCGTCATCCTCGATCACCAGCACCCGCACGCCAGCCCTCCGTTCGCTAACCCAGTCGTCCCCGCCCCGATCATCTCCCGTCCCGGGTTGCTCCCCGGTTACGCTCACCTCCAGGAATCCTGTAACCCTGGTGCAACTGGCCGCCGCGTAGACCTGCCGCCATGTTCTTTCTCACCTACCTCAGGCGCGAACTGCGCCGCCGAATGCGACAGGCGATCTTCATCGCCATCGGCCTGGCCATCGGGATCGGCCTGGTCATCACCGTGATGGGCGCGTCCTCCGGGGTGAAGGCAGCCCAGGCCAAGGTGCTCAGGGCGCTCTACGGCATCGGCACCGACGTCACCGTCACCACCACGCCCACGCCGCCGAAGGGCGCGCAGGGGAGCGCCCCCATCTCCGGCCAGGCGACCTCGGGCGGCGGCCCAAGCGGGTCGAACGGCGGACCCCACGCCCAGGTCTGCATCAACGGCAAGTGCTTCACCAGCGGCACCATCGACACCCTGGACAGCGGTGACTACGGGCCGCTGAGCACGGCCACCATCGCCCGGATCGCGCGCCTGAATCACGTATCCGCCGCCGCGGGCGGCCTGGTCCTGACCGACAACCGGATCGTCCTCCCGACCGGCTCGAACTCCCGGCTCGTCCCGCCCACCTCGGTCAGCGTGAACGGGACCGACCTCACCCACCCCAAGCTCGGCCCGCTCAGCAACGCCTCAGTCACCAACGGCCGCACGTTCACCAGGGCCGACGCCGACGCGTACGTGGCTGTGGTCGACTCCAACTACGCCACCGCCCGCAAACTCCACGTCAAGGACACGGTCACCCTCGCGAACAAGAAGTTCACGATCATCGGCATCGTCGCGCAGCCGCAGGCCAGCAGCCCGCCGTCGGTGTACATCCCGCTGGCGCGGGCGCAGGCGCTGGCCACTAACCCGGCCACCGGCAAGTCGATGAAAAACCAGGTGAACACGGTCTACGTAACCGCGGCCAGCGCCACCGACATCGGCGCGGTGCAGCGGCAGATCGCGCACCTGCTGCCGCGGGCGACCATCACCAGCTCCTCCGATCTGGCCGGCGAGATCACCGGGTCGGCGGCGAGCGCCGCCAAGCTGGCCGGCGCGCTCGGCCGGTGGCTCGCGGTACTGGTGCTGATCGCGGCGTTCGCCGTCGCCAGCCTGCTGACCATGGCCGCGGTAGCGCGCCGGGTGCCCGAGTTCGGCACGCTCAAGGCACTCGGCTGGCGCAGCAGCCGGATCGTCGGCCAGGTGCTCGGCGAGTCCGTCAGCACCGGCATCGCCGGCGGCCTGGCCGGCGTCGGACTGGGCTTCGCCGGCGTGGCCATCATCGACCAGGTCGCGCCGAAGCTGTCCGCCACCGTCCCGTCGGCCAGCGGCGCCACCGGCCCGTCGACGCACGTGATCGGCGGCGGCCCGGGTGGGTCCCTGGCCGGCCCGGCGGCGAGCCACGCCACCATCGCGGTGCCGATGTCCGCTTCGGTGACGCTCGGCGCGATCGCCCTCGCCGTCCTGCTCGCGGTGGCCGGGGGACTGATCGCGGGATCGTTCGGCGGCTGGCGGGCGGCCCGGCTCCGCCCGGCCGCAGCCCTGGCCCGCGTGGCCTGAACAGCAAAGGAACAACGATCATGGATATCACCGGCGAGACCGTGCCCCAGCTCCCGAGCAGCCTGTACCAGCTCAACGGGGTGAGCAAGATCTACCGCAAGAACGGCCGCGAGATCCACGCGGTCCGCGACCTGGACCTGGAGATCAGGGCGGGGGAGTGGCTCGCCGTGCAGGGCAAGACCGGGCACGGCAAGAGCACGCTGCTCCAGCTTCTCGGCGGCCTGGACCGTCCCACGCAAGGCCAGCTCGAATTCGCCGGCCAGGACCTCGCCACCGCAGCAGAGTCCAAGGTCAGAAAGGTGAGAGCCAGCTCGTTCGGCTTCATCTTTCAGTCTTTCAACCTGATTCCCACGCTGACCGCGGCGGAGAACGTGGAGGCGGCGCTCATCCCGCTCGGCCTGCCCCCGAAGGACCGGCGCGAAAAGACCAGAGCCGCCCTGGACAGCGTCGGGCTCGGCGACCGCGCGCATCACCTGCCCGGCGAGCTGTCCGGCGGCCAGCAGCAGCGCGTGGCGATCGCCCGCGCCCTGGTCAAGCAGCCCCGGGTAATCCTCGCCGACGAGCCGACCGGCAACCTGGACGAGGACACCAGGGACGAGATCATCACCCTGCTCGACACGCTATGGCGCGAGCGCGGGCTCACGCTCATCCTGGTCACCCACGACAGCGCGATCGCCCGCCGTGCCCAGCGGATCGGGGTTATGGCCCGGGGCCGG
>JAJKHX010000352.1 GCA_021154785.1 Nocardiopsis sp. | reverse complement strand
TCCTTCCACCGCGAGCATCCCGGCCGCCGAGGGCGGCGCCGGGACGTCGAGGAAGCCGCGGCTGCCGTCCTCACCCTCGAACCGCTGATCCCCGTCCACCCGGACGCATGGCCCGCGCTTGACCCAGTCGGCGGACGCGCGCGGGATGGCGAGCATCTCCGCCACCGCCGCGGTCAGCAGTTCCCCGGCGCCCGCAGCTACCACGGTCGCCCCGGGCCCAGTGACGTCGATCGTGCCCGCCCCCAGGTCGATGACGGCCGCATCGTCACGGGCGCCCGGCGTGGTGAGCGCGCCGAGCCGGGCCGCCGACGGCTCGCTGAGCGGGCTGTGCACGGGGACATCCAGCAGGTCACGCAGGACGGACGCCGCGTCTTCCTCGCCCGCGCGGCTCAGCGAGGCGACCAGTACCGCCCGGCCGGTGCTGCCCTGCCGGGCGGTGGCCGCCTCGGCCGCGGCGGCCAGGTCCACCGCGAACAGGTCATCGACCTCGGTCTCCCCGGCGCCGGCCCCGGCACCCGCGCCAAACGCGGATACCGCGCCGACCGGCCAGCCGACCAGCCGCGGGCAGGCGGCCCGGAGCGTGAGGCGGCCATCGCCCGCGGTCATCACCCACGGCTCGTCCAGGGCTCCCGGCCCATCCGGCACGGCGGGCAGCAGGCCCACCACGGCGTTGGCGTGGTCGGCCAGCGCCCGGCTCACCGCGACCGCGTCGCCGGCCTCGCTCTCGGCCAGGCCGAGCCGGGCACCGAGCGCCACTGGGTCAGCCAGCAGCCGCAGCGTGTGCCCGGGCGGGCGTACCTCGACCGCCAGCAGCCGGCACGCGGCCGCCGCCACGACATCGACCTGGTCGATGACCGGCAGGCCGCTGACCAGGTCACGGGGCAGCCGGTTGGCTACCAGCACGCCCTCGTCGCCGGCCACCAGTACCGCGCCGACCGGCGTCCCGGCTGCCAGCAGCGCCCGCAGCCGGGCCGCGGCCTCGCCGTAGCGCAGGCCGGCCGGCACGACCGCCACCACTGCCGTTCCGTCTGGCTGCTTGTCAGCTGAGGCGAATGTGTCATCTGCGGGCAGCTCACCGAGGGACAGGGGCACGCCGACGCAGGCTCCGGTTCCGCCCGGAGTGAGCACGCCCGCCGCCAGCACCCGCAGCCGTCCGGCAGGCGCCGCCGTGTCAGGTACGCTCACCACCGCGGTGTCCACCGCCCGCAGCGGCGCGATCCGCGCCTGCGTTACCGTGCAGCCGAACTGGCGCTCCAGCCGGCGGACCAGTGCGGCCGCGCCCCGCAGCGAGCCCGGTGACCCTTTGCGGCCGCGCGTCGGCGCCCGGCCCGCACCGAGGATCTTGCCGCCGGACACCAGCACGACCTCGGTCGTGGCGTTGCCGACGTCGACCCCAGCGATCACCGTCACCCGGTTGCCTCCTAAGCGGAAAGGCCCCGGCGGGCGTAGACCTCGGCCGCCTCGGCCAGCAGCGCCGCGCAGCGCGGCAGCCCCCGGCCAGCCAGCGACGCCGCCATCTCAGTGAGCTGGGCCGGCGTCGACCGGCCCGGCCGCAGCGCCTCGTAGACGGCCAGCACCTCGTCGTCGGGGAGCCCGGTCAGCTCGGCCGCGCGGCGCAGGTTATCCGCCAGCTGCGGGTTGCCGTGCCGCTCGGCCACGACCGCCTGGCGTTCCAGCGTCTCCGGGTGGATCCGCAGGTCCGCCAGGCCGACCTCACCCGACCGGACCGCTTCCACCGTCAGCTGGTCCACGACCTTGCCCGACAGCGCCCGGATCACGATCTCCTCAGTCACCTTAATCTCATCCCTCACATACGTAGCTTCGGCTCGTCGGCACGGCGCGTCGGTTAGCCGGCTCAATGCTCCATCGATCCGCTTCTGGCCGGCTCAATGCTCCATCGATCCGGTTGCCGGGCCGGCACCGGGGACGGAGGCTGGCAATAGAAGAGACAGGGGCAATAGAAGGGTCAGCGGCAATAGAAGGTCATGTGCGCTGAACGGGGTCCACGGGAGCCGCCGGCACCCTGGCCGGGCGCAGTGGGCGGCGGGACGCTGGCCGGGCCGGGTCACGTCAGTCCTTCCAGGCTCAGCTCTTCGGGTAGTGCGCCGGGGACCATGCGGCGGCGTTCCAGTTCCATCAGGGCGATCACCGTGGTGTGGTAACGGGCCTCGATCGCCTCGTCGGAGTACGGGTTCCGAGCCGGGTCGGGCGTCCCGCCCTTGGCGTGCCGGGCGGCGTTGGCGCCGAGCAGCCGGTACAGCTCGGGCGTGACCGAGGGGGCCACCGAGTACAGCTCCAGGTTCGCCAGCGGCGCCAGGTCCCGCCGGTGGATCAGCGCGGTGCCCTTGCCCTGCAGGCCGATGCCGATCCCGGACCCGGCCAGCCGGGCCGCGGCCAGCCCGATCCGGCCCAGGTCGACGGTGTCGCCGAAGCGGACCACCCGGCCGGTGCAGCCCTCTTCCTCCAGGCCCGCCAGCATCTCCCGCAGCACGTCGGTCACCACCAGCCCGGACAGGCAGCGCCACACGTCCCGGCCGACGGCCGGCGAGACGCCGATGACCACGTCGCGCGGCCCCTGACCCGGCCGGGCGGGCCCGGCCGCCGCGAGCAGCGGCACCGAGAACTGCGCCTGCTCGGCCCGCAGGTCGGCGACGCCGCGGGCCTGGCGGATCGCGTCGATCTCGCGCTGCCGGGACGGCGAGGGCTCGTAGCCGGTGCCGGGACCGCCGTAGTCGTTCGGGTCGGTGACCAGGGACAGCACCCGCAGCTGCTCGTCGAAAATGGCCGACGTCTGGAGGTAATCCCCGGACAGCCTGACCTGGGCAAAGGCCATGGTCCGTTCGGCCTCATGAAAATAGCCGCATTCGTCCAGGGCCGCCACGATGTCCACCACCGTCAGCCCGCGCTGGCGGATGGCCTGGGCCGCCACCAGCACGGCGAGCGTGTCGGTCTCGCCCAGGTCCTTCGACCCGGCCGCGTCCACCGCCAGTTCCACGTGCTCGTCGGTGAAGTCGGCCAGTCCCAGGTGGGCGTAGACGGCGCGGCAGGCCTGGGCCGCCTCGCGGCGCAGCTCGGCGATCCGCGCGGGGGCGACCGTGCGCAGCCCGCCGTCGATCCCCCAGTCCCGCTGCATAGCCAGGAAGTCGTCGATGTCCTCGGCGTTGAAGTTGCTCGGGCCGAACATGTTGTCGTAGCGCTGGATCGACCCGAACCCGCTGAACACGAAGTCCGAGCCGGCCAGCGCGATCGGCAGCGTGCGCGAGGTGCGGCGCATGTCCGACTCGCTCATCAGCGCGTCGTTACCCGAGCAGGACTCGAGGTTGCGCATCATCGCCATGACGTTCTCGCTCATCAGCTCGCGCAGCCCGCCGGGGACCGCCGCGGCCACGCTGGCCCCGTCGATCCCGCCGTTCTGCACCCCCTGGGCGCCGATGGCGCGGGCCAGGGCGACGCAGCGCGCCTCGAGGTACAGCATCGACTTGCCCTCGGCCCCGGCCATCAGCACCTCGGCCCCGGCCCCGGAGGACACCCGCATCTTCATCCCGCGCGAGGCGTAGGCCGACGTGAGGAAGGCCTTGGACCACGGCGTGTCGTCGCCGTCGGTGAAGACCTGCTCGGTGCCGTAGAGCGAGACGGTCTCGGCGTAGGAGGTCAGCCCGCGCATGCCGAGCTCGAGCTCCATCGCCTCCTCGACCGAGCACTGGATCAGCACCCCGTCGGCGCCGAACGCCGCCCCGATCAGGCAGGCCACCGCGTTGCTGGGGGCGTCGCCGAGGACCGGCACGGTGGTCTCCACCTCGCGGAAGCCGAACGCGGCGGCGGTGGCCGCGTCGGCCGCGAGCAGCAGCGGGTCGTCCAGGCGGTTGGTGACGTGCGCCTGGTTGCTCGGGGTGCGCCGGGCCCGCAGCTTGGTCATCGCGATGACCAGCTCGGGCGGGCGGAGCATTGCGAGCACCCGGGTCAGCTTGGCCGGGGTGGCTCCCCCGCTCAGCCGGACGACTTCCTGCCGCGGCACGGCCGGGTCGACCAGCAGGCGGGCGAAGGCCAGGTCGGACAGGGCCATCGCCTCCTGCGCGACTGCCAGGTCCAGGCCGTGCCGGGCGATGTAGGCGTCGATCGAGTCGAACTGCGCCTCCGGCACCCCGTCCAGCTCGGTCACCCGGCCATCGGTGATGACCAGGCTCGGCGCGGGGTCGGCCGGCGAGCGGAGCGCGGTCAGCCCGAGCTCGGCGTTCTCGACCGCGAAGCCGTCGAGGTTGACCCGCTGCTGGTCCATGAACCGGATCCGCCCCACGGGCTGTTCGTTCTTCACACCGCCTCCTGGGGGTGCAGCTCGACGACCCGGGCCCCGCCGAGGGCGGCGGCGCGCGGGCCGCCGCCCTCGGTGCGCACCACGATGCGGGTGCGGTCGGCCCGGAACAGGTCGCGGGAGAACTCGATCGGCTCCCCGTCGGGATCGGTGGTCGTCCGGGTGATCGCCATCAGCGGCGCGCCCGGCTCGACGTCGAGGATGGCCGCGTCGCCGGCCGAGGCCAGGACCACCTCGATCCGCTCCACCGCATCGGCCGGCTCGGCTCCGAAATGCTCCTCGAGCAGCTCGTACACCGAGCCGCCGAGGGGCAGCTCGAGCAGGCCGGGGAAGCGCTGAGCCGGAAAGCTGGCGTGCTCGAGGGAGAACGGGCTGCCGTCCGCGAGCCTGATCCGCACCAGGTCGACGACCAGCTCGCCGGGGCGGACGCGCAGCGCCTGCGCGGTGAGGTCGTCCGCCTCGGC
Organism: Nocardiopsis sp.; assembly: GCA_021154785.1. Taxonomy (GTDB): domain Bacteria; phylum Actinomycetota; class Actinomycetes; order Streptosporangiales; family Streptosporangiaceae; genus Palsa-504. Next base: position 3,306 of record JAJKHX010000352.1, on the reverse strand, counting down.
CAGCCGCGCGCTGAGCACCCGCGTCCCGGCCACCACGCCCTGGTTGCGCAGCAGCGCCGGCACGCCGACGATGCGGGACAGGTCCCGCTCGATCTTGCCCTTGGCCACGAACGTCCCGCCGCCCCGCCCCGGCACCCGGCGGACCACGCCGCCGTCGGCCAGCACGGCCAGCGCCTGGCGCAGCGTGGCCCGGCTGACCCCGAACTCGGCCGCGAGCGCGCGCTCGGCGCCCAGACGCTGCCCCGGACGCAGCCGGCCGCTGCCGATCTGCTCGGCCAGCGCGCGCCTGACGTCCTCAGGCGTCCGCGGGCCGGCTCCCTCCGTCATTGCGTCACTCCGTGATCGCCGCCATGGCGTCGGGCGACTCGGGCAGCACCTGGCCGCCGTCCACCACGATCGTCTGGCCGGTGATGTAGGCCGCCTCGTCGGTGGCCAGGAACAAGGCGGCGTAGCCGATCTCGTCGACCGTGCCCAGCCGGCGCATCGGGATCGCGGAGGTCATTCCCGCCTCGTACTCCTTGCCCAGGCTGGCCAGGCCCTCGGTGGCGATGTTGCCGGGCAGCACCGCGTTGACGGTGATGCCCTTGAGGGCCAGCTCGATCGCGGCGGTCCGCATGAAGCCGAGCTGGCCGGCCTTGCTCGCGCCGTAGTGCGTCCAGCCCGGGAAGCCGGTGATCGGCCCGGTGATCGAGGAGGTGAGGATGATCCGGCCGTGGCCCGACGCCGTCAGCGCGGGCAGGCAGGCCTGCACCGACAAGAAAGTGCCCTTGAGGTTGACGCCGAACACCCGGTCCAGGTCCTCCTCGGTCAGGTCCTCCAGGCGGCCGTCGGGGAAGATCCCGGCGTTGGCGCAGAGCACGTCGACGCCGCCCAGCCGTTCGGTGGCGATCGCGGCCACCCGCCGGCAGTCCTCCCGGCTGGCCACCTCGGCCAGCACGTAGGAGACCTCGCCGGGCGTCTGCGCCGCCTGGGCCAGGGCATGCAGTTCCTCAGCCGCCGCCCGGGCCGCCTCGGCGTCCCGCCCGGTGATCAGGACCTTGGCGCCGTTGCGGGCGAACACGCTGGCGATCCCCTTGCCGATCCCGCGGGTGCCGCCGGTCACCACCACGGCGCGGCCCGCGATCGATGTGAACATGGCTGGTCCTCTCAGTGAGTGCTCAAGTACGCTTCCGCCAGGTCGCAGCTGCCGCGCGTGTACCCGGCGCCGAGCTCGGCGGCGATGTCCGCGCCCTGGTGCGAGCCGATCCACGCGACCAGCAGCAGCCGCCGGAACATGATGAACGTCCAGATTTCCGCCTCGTCCGCGGCGGACAGCTCCCCGGCCCGCCGGTAGCCCCGCAGCCAGGCCTCGACCAGGCCGGGAACCTGGGGCTCGTGCTCGAAGAAGCTCACCGACGTGCCCAGGTCGTACAGGTACCAGCTGAATCCGGCGTCGTCGAAGTCGATGACGCTGACCGCCCCGTCCTGCACCAGCAGGTTGGCCAGCCGGGTGTCGGCGTGCACCAGGCCGTAGCGTTCCGGCCCGGAGCCGAACGCCCGCAGCCGGTCCCGGAGCGTCTCGTCCAGCCGGGTGAGGATCTCGCGCTCGGGCCGCCAGACGCCGATGCCGTCCTGCCAGCGGCCCCAGCGGGCCTGGCCGCTGAACGCCGACGCGTAGTCCCAGTGGAACCGGGTGAACCAGGCCGGGCGGGCCCATTCCCGGGCGTGCCGGTGCATCCGCGCGGTGATCTCGCCCAGCTCGGCGTAGTGGGCGGCGGCCAGCGCGGGTTCCGTCCCGGCGTCCCCGGCGTTCCCCGGCTCGCCGGAGCCGCTCGGCTCGGTGCCGGGCAGGAACTCGAAGCGGACGCAGTGCCGCCGGACGGTGCTGCCTGATCCCGCGGCACCCGGCTCGGCCACCGTGACCACGCGCCGCCCGTCGGCGGCCGGCAGCACGCGGGGCGTGCGGACCCCGGCCTCGGCCCGCAGCGCGTCCATCCAGGCCAGCTCAGAGGCGATCTCCGCCTCGGTGTGGTAGCCGAGGCGGTGCACCCGCAGCACCGAGGGCCCGGAGCCGGGGTCGGTGACCAGGAAGGTGGCGTTCTCCGAGACGTTGATCAGCTCGACCGAGGCCGCGGGATGAGCGCCGTAGGCGGCCAGCGCGTCCCGCGCGCAGCCCCGCACCCGGGTCATGACGTCACCGCCGGCCGACAGGTCGTGCTCTGCCATGGCTACCGCTCCCGCCTGGCCACTGCTATCGCTCCCGCCCGGCCACGGCGGAGAGCACCTCGATGATCTCGCGCTGTGCCCGCCGCACGTCGGCGGGCGGTCCGCTCAGGTAGATCCGGCCGGCCATGCCGATCATCGACACGTCGACCAGCGTGACGCCCGGCGCGGCCCGTTCGGCCTCGTTGGCGGCAACCGCGGCGAACAGCGCCGGGGTGACCTCGCTGACGCCCAGGGCGTCACCGGGGATGATCATCGAGCCGGACCGGTTCCGGTTGATGATGATCGCGTGCGCGTCGGTCACGTCCTCGATCACGTCGGAGAACAGGATGTGCGGCCGCAGCTGGTCCTTCTCGTCGGCACCCAGCCCAGCCAGGATCGCCTCCCCAGCCCGCTGGACGTCGCCGAGGTCGCGGCCGTGCACCTCGAGCACCCCGAACTGCCGCTCGACGAACAAGATGCCCGGCTCGACCGCCGGCACCGCCCGCAGCGCCAGGTCGGTGACCCGCTCGATGGCCAGCGCGGGCGCCACCTCGACGATGAGCGCGTGCTGCCCGGCGAACGGCGGGTAACCCCGGGCCCGGGTCGGGGTGCCCAGGTACGCGGCGAACTGCGGTTGCAGGTCATGTACCAGGAGATAGACCAGCAGCTCGGCCCCGTTAGTGCTGGGGGGCCCGGCTTCGGGCGGGCTAGTCACCGCTGAGCTTGAAGTGCCTGGCGAGCTCGGGGTGCGGGCGCGGGATCACGTGGACCGAGACGAGCTCGCCCACAGTCGACGCGGTCTCGGCGCCGGCCTCGGTGGCCGCCTTCACCGCGCCGACGTCCCCGGTGATCGTCACCGAGACCAGGCCGACGCCGACCTCCTGGCGGCCGATGATGGTCACGTTCGCCGCCTTGACCATGGCGTCCCCGGCTGCCAGCGCGGCAACGTACCCCTTGGTCTCGATCAGCCCGATCGCGTTGTCAGCCATCATTCACTCTCCTTGAGGATCTGGATCGATTGAGCCAATGATCAGCGCGTCGACCGGCGGCGGCTTACCGGCGAACCACGCCGCCGCGACCGAGCCCTGGGTGACGAGCACACGCTCACCCACCCCGCTGCCG
>JAJKHX010000351.1 GCA_021154785.1 Nocardiopsis sp. | reverse complement strand
TCATGCACTGCATGGCCGGCCTCGACCGCCCGACATCGGGGCAGGCGTTCGTGGGCGGCCAGGACGTCGGCCGGCTCGACGACGCCGGCCTCACCCGGCTGCGCCGGGACAAGATCGGCTTCGTCTTCCAGTCGTTCAACCTGGTCCCGACGCTGACCGCCGCCGAGAACATCACCCTGCCGGCCGACCTGGCCGGGACCAGGATCGACCGTGACTGGCTCGGCTACCTGGTCGGGCAGCTGGGCATCGCGGACCGGCTCACGCATCGCCCGGCCGAGCTGTCCGGCGGCCAGCAGCAGCGCGTCGCGTGCGCCCGGGCGCTGATCAACAAGCCCGATCTCGTCTTCGCCGACGAGCCCACCGGCAACCTCGACTCGAACTCCTCGGCCGACGTCCTGGACTTCCTGCGCCAGTCGGTCAGCGAGCTCGGCCAGTCGATCGTGATGGTGACCCACGACCCGCGCGGCGCCGCCTACGCGGACCGGGTCGTCTTCCTGGCCGACGGGGCGGTGGTGGGGGAGCTCCACCAGCCGACCGCCGACTCGGTCCTCGAGCGCATGCGCGTCCTCGGTGCCTTACCGGGGGAGGGGATTACATGCGCAACGTCACGCTCAAGGGCCTGCTGGCCCACAAGCTCCGGCTGGCGCTGACCGCGCTGGCCATCATCCTGGGCGTCACGTTCATCTCCGGGACGTTCATCCTGACCGACACCCTGCAGAACACGTTCAACACGCTGTTCGGCACCATCTACTCCAAGGTCGACTTCCAGGTCCGCGGGGCGGCCCAGCTCGGCTCCGGCGCGAACGCGACCCGCAACCCGCTGCCGGAGTCGGTGCTGGCCACCGTGCGCAAGGTGCCCGGCGTCGCGGTCGCCGACGGCCAGGTCCAGGGGTATGCCCAGTTCGTGGCGCGGGACGGCAAGGCCATCGCGACCGGCGGCGCGCCCACCCTGGGCGTCAGCTTCGACCCGTACCCGCAGCTGTCCGCGCTGCACCTGATCGCGGGCCGCCCGCCGTCCGGCTCCGGTGACGTGGTGATGGACGCCGGGACGGCGCAGAAGTACGGCTTCGCCGTGGGACAGCGCGTCCAGGTGCTGTCCGTGACGGCCCCCCGGAGCTTCACCATCAGCGGCATCGCCCAGTTCGGCTCGGCCAGCAACCTGGCCGGGGCCACCCTGGCCGCGTTCACCCTCCCGACCGCGCAGGCCCTCGCACTGAGACCGGGCCAGCTCGACGACATCAACGTGCTGACCACGCCCGGCGCCAGCCAGGCCGCCGTGCAGCGGGCCATCGCCCGGGCCCTGCCGCCGGGGACCGAGGTGGTCACCGGCAAGACCGTGGCGGACGAGAACACGAGCTCGATCGACCGGGCGCTGGGCTTCTTCTCCACCGCGCTGCTCGTCTTCGCGTTCATCTCCCTGTTCGTGGGGGCGTTCACGATCTACAACACGTTCTCGATCATCGTCGGGCAGCGGACCCGGGAGCTGGCCCTGCTCCGGATCGTCGGCGCCAGCCGCCGCCAGGTCTTCGGGTCGGTCCTCGCCGAGGCCGCCATCACCGGCCTCGTCTCCTCGGTGATCGGCCTGGGCCTCGGGGTGCTGGCCGCGCTCGGCCTCGAGGCGCTGCTGCGCGGGTTCGGCATCACGCTGCCCCCGGAGTCGCTGGTGTTCGCGCCCCGGACCGTGGTGGTCGGCCTGCTCACCGGCACCGTGGTTACCGTCGTGTCCGCGATCGGCCCGGCCCGCGGGGCGGTGCGCATCCCGCCGGTGGTGGCGCTCGACGACCGCCAGCCCATCGCCGGCGCCTCGCTGCGCCGCCGGCTCAGCTGGGGCGCCGCCCTGGCCCTGGCCGGCGTGGTCCTGCTGGCGACCGGGCTGGCCCAGCCGGCTATCCAGCTGGTGGGCGTGGGCGCCGCCGGCCTTTTCCTCGGTGTGGCGATGCTGTCCCCGGGCATCGCCCGCCCGCTGGCCAGCGTGCTCGGCCGCCCGCTGGCCCGGACCCTCGGCGTGGCGGGCAAGCTCGGCCGGGAGAACTCCATGCGCAGCCCGCGGCGCACCGCCCAGACCGCGGCCGCCCTGATGATCGGCCTGGCCCTGGTCTCGGCCATGGCCACCTTCGGCGCCTCGCTATCCCGGTCGGCCACCGCCAGCGCGGACCAGGCGATCAGCGCCGACCTGATCGTGACGCCCAGCGGCTCCGGTCAGCTCAGCAACGCGGCGGCGGGCGGCGCCGCGGCCGTGCCCGGCGTCACCACCACCACCGCCTTCTACCTGGGCCGGTTCCAATTCCGGCAGACGGTGACGACGCTCACCGCGGTCTCCACCGCCCACCTGGCCGACACGGTGATCCTGCGGATGACCGCGGGCACCCCGGCCGCCCTGTCCCGGGGCGAGCTGCTCATCGACACCACCACCGCCACCGCGGATCACCTTGTCGTCGGCGACACGGTCCGGGCCCGGTTCACCAAGACCGGCCCGGCCGCAGTCCGGATCGGCGGTATCTACCAGGCCAACGCCCTGATCGGCAGCTACCTGGCCGGCGCCGGGTTCTTCCGGGCGCACTTCTCGCCGCGGCCGCCGGCCGGCCTGCTGCTGCGCACCACCGGCACCGGCGCGAACCGCGCGGTCACCCGGGCCCTGGCCCCCTACCCGAACCTTCAGGTCCAGACCCGGGCCCAGTTCGAGCAGACCCAGGTGTCCAACGTCAACCAGCTCCTCGGCCTGGTGTACGCCCTGCTCGGCCTGGCGGTGCTCATCGCGCTCATCGGGATCGTGAACACGCTGATGCTGTCGGTCTTCGAGCGCACCCGCGAGATCGGCCTGCTGCGTGCGGTCGGCATGCGCCGCCGCCAGGTCCGCACGATGATCAGGTCTGAGGCGGTGATCCTGGCCGTCTTCGGCGCCATCGTCGGGATCGTGATCGGGACCGCGCTGGGCCTGGCCCTGGTGGCCTCGCTGCGCCCGCAGGGCATCACCGAGACCGTCGTGCCGGTGTCCAACCTGGTGATCTTCCTGCTGCTGGCCGCCGTGCTCGGCCTGATCGCCGCCACCTGGCCGCCCCGCCGGGCCGCCCGCCTCGACATCCTGGCCGCCATCGCCACCGAGTAGCGCCCGGCTGGTAACAGCCCGGCCAGGCGGCGCTAGCCACGAGAAGTCCTTACCAGCCGGTTACATGACCCCGGGTTCCCGGCCCCGTCCGGTCAATGTGCGTATCACGGAACCATGACGAGTAGGAAAGCACGGGCGATCCCGGTACTGATCGCCGTGGCCCTCACCGCCACCGCCTGCAGCAACGCCACCGGCGCCGGCCCGCAGGCAGGCGGCGCCTACGGCACCCCCGCCAGCAGCATGCCGGCCACCGCGGACGCCACGTCCGGCGCCGTCCAGACGGCCGTCCTGAAGGCCGAGCGCACCCGCGCCGGGATGGTGCTGGCCGGCCGCAAGGGCCTGACGCTGTACTACTACACCGCGGACAAGCCCCACAGCGGCACGTCGGCGTGCACGGGAGGCTGCGCGTCGGCGTGGCCTCCGCTGGCCGCGCCGGTCACGGCGCCCGCCGGGGTGCGCCTGCCCGGGCCGATGGGGATGATTACCCGTAAGGGCGGCGTCAAGCAGGTCACCATCAACGGCTACCCGGTCTACTACTACGCCGGGGACAAGGCGCCCGGCCAGGCCACCGGCAACGGCGCCGGCGGCAACTGGCACGTCATCAAGGTCACGAACACCGGCGGCGGGGGTTACGGCTACTAACCCGCCAGCAGGAACCGGCTCAAGCCGCGCCGGGTAGCCAGGACGACCAGCCGGTCGCCCGCGGCGAGCAGGTGGCCGCGGCGCGGGGACCAGTCGAGCGTGGTGCGGCCGCCGACGGCCAGCGCCAGCACCCGCGCCTGCCCGTCCTGCTCGGTGTCGGCGATGGAGCTCCCGGCCAGCCCGGCCTGGCCGGCGACCTGGATGTCGGCGATCAGCAGCACGTGCCGGCCGACCGGGATGGTGCGCAGCACCTGGTGCTCGAGCATCGCGGTGGCGAAGGCCGGGGCGGCCAGGTACGGCACGCTCCGGGAGATGGTGTTCGGGGTGGTCTTCTCCAGCCGCTCGGCCAGGTCGTCGTCGGTGAGCCGGAGCACGACCCGCAGGTCCTCCCGCAGCGACCGCGCGGTCAGCACGGTTTCCAGGTTCACCACGTCCAGGCTGGTCACCGAGACCAGCGCCAGGCAGGTGTCCAGGTGGGCGGCGCGCAGCGTCTCCTCGCGGAAGGCGTCCCCGATCACCACCGGCAGGCGGAGCTGGCGGGCCATGCCGATGCCGGGGGCGTCCGGCCGGTTGTCCACGCATACCACGTCGAAGCCCAGGTCGTGCAGCTGGCCGGTCACCGCGGTCCCGACGTTGCCGAGCCCGACCACGATGACGTGCCCGCCCGGCGGCCGCGGCGTCTTCCGCACCCGGCCGGTCAGCCGGGCGCCGACCACGATCGCGGTGATCACCGGGATGAAGGCCACGCCGTCCACGGTCAGCAGCACCTGGGCGATCTTCTCCGTTCCGGTCTTGTGCTGGTCGGTCAGCGCGGACCCGGTCAGGTCCATCACGCCCAGGTACAGGGTGTCGTGGGCGGAGTACCGGGTGGACAGCAGCGCGAACCCGACTCCGACGACGCTGAGCAGGACCCCGAACAGCAGCCCGAACTTGTTCCAGACCAGCCGCCGGAGCATCCCGGCCAGGGCCACGGCCGGGTTGCGCCGCCGGGTCAGCGGGTCCCGCGGCGTCCCGTCCGCGACCGCGAGCACCAGGTCGGCCGGGTACCCGGGGCCCGACCCGGGCGGCAGCAGCCGGGGGCCGCCCGGCTCGTCGGCCAGCCCGCAGATCACCGCGGCGGCCGGCGCGTCCCCGGCCCGGGCCACGTAGAGGGTGCGCCGCTGCACCCGGACGTGGCTGGGGGCCGGCTCGCCCAGCGCCGCCGCGACGAACGACGGCGCCGACATCGCGGTGCCGGACAGGACCGTGCAGTCCGGGAACAGCATCCGGATGTGGTCGCCGAGCCGCCGGTTGAAGATGGCGAGCACCAGCCGCAGGTCCGGGTTCAGCTCCTGGGCCCGCAGCCCGGCGTGCAGGTTGCCGACGTCGTCCTGCCAGACCACCGCCACCGCCCGGGCCGAGCGCACGTCAGCGTCGGTGAAGGCCTGGGTGGACAGTTCGGGGTACTCCAGCACCCGGACCCGGGACAGCGCGCTGATCTGCGGTCCGTGGTTCCGCCGCCGGGACGGCAGGATCACCGTCACCCGCTCGCCGTACCGGGTCGTCAGCTCCTCCGCGATGCGGTAGGACAACGGCCCGTCACCGCAGACGATGTGGTGGCCGCTGTGACGGTCGGTGCGCCGGGGGAGCGCGGGCATGCGGTGATCATAACGGGCGTTGACATGATCACGGCCCCTTGAAAGGCTCGGCCCAGCCGTGGAAAGGGGAACGTTGTGGCAACCGTCGAGAGCGTGCGGGGACCGGTCGAGCTGAGCGACCTAGGTCAGACCCTGATGCATGAGCACGTCTTTGTCATGTCCACCGAGCACATGCAGAACTACGGCAGCGACTGGTGGGACGAGGAGTTCCGGGTCACCGACGCCGTCGCCAAGCTGAACGCCATGCACGCCAAGGGAATCACCACGATCGTCGACCCGACCGTCTGGGGCCTGGGCCGGTACATCCCGCGGATCCAGCGGATCGCGGAGCAGACCCCGGTCAACATCATCGTGGCGGCCGGCCTGTACGTATACGAGGAACTGCCCCAGCAGTACGCCTACCGCGGGCCTGGCAACCTGATCGACATCCCCGAGCCGATGGTCACCGACTTCAGCCGCGACATCACCGAGGGCATCGGGGACACCGGGGTCAAGGCGGCCCTCCTCAAGTTCGCCCTGGAGACCCCGGAGCCGTCGCCCGGGGTCGAGCGCATCGCCCGCGCCATCGCCCGCACCCACGTCGAGACCGGCGCGCCGATCACCGTGCACACCTCCGGCCCGCACCAGACCGGCCGGACCGCGGTGCGGATCTTCACCGAGGAGGGCGTCGACCTCACCAAGGTGGTGATCGGGCACGCGGGCGACAGCAACGACATCGACTACCTGACCGAGCTCGCGGACACCGGGGTCACGCTCGGCATGGACCGTTTCGGCCTGGACCTGTTCAACCCCACGGCCGAACGGGTCAAGACGATCGTCACCCTGGCCTCCCGCGGCTACGCCGACCGCATGGTCCTGTCCCACGACGCCAGCTGCTTCATCGATTATTTCGGCGCCGCCCACGACGACGCCCGCGCCGCCGCCGCGCCGAACTGGCACTTCGAGCACATCAGCGACGACGTGCTGCCCGCCCTGCTGGCGCAGGGCGTCACCCAGGCCCAGATCGGCCAGATGATGGTGGAGAACCCCGTCCGCTACTTCACTCCGAAGGCGGCGTCATGAGCGCTCAGGACCACAGCGAGCCCCGCCACCAGGAGCTGGGCGGCATCTTCGACCTCACCGGCGTCAGCCGGGGCCCGGACGGCATCAAGCGCTACCAGGGCCTGCCCCGCAACCTGGTGCACATGCTCCGCGCGGCGGTCGACCAGCAGGGCGCGGCCGAGGCTATCGTCGAAACCGGCGGCGGCCCGCGGCTGAGCTACTCCTCGCTGTGGGACCGCGCCGCCCGGGTGGCGGGCGGCCTGCGCGCCCAGTACGGCGTCGAGCGCGGCGACCGGGTGGCCATCCGGCTGGGCAACGGGGCCGACTGGGTGCTGGCCTTCCTCGGCACCGTGCTGGCCGACGCGATCGTGGTGCCGGTCAACACGCGCTTCACCGACGAAGAAGCCGACTACGTGGTGAACGACTCCGGTGCGAAGTACGTCTTCCTGCCCGGGGCCCCGCTGCCCGACGGCGACCCGCTGATCGTCGACGACGCCGAGCCCGGCGGCCCGGCCGCGATCTTCTACACCAGCGGCACCACCGGCTTCCCCAAGGGGGCGGTGACCACCCACGAGAACTTCCTGTCCAACGCCGAGACCTGCCGTCGCGCCCTCTCGGTCGACCCGTCCGGGATGCGCACCCTGATATCGGTTCCGCTGTTCCACGTGACCGGCTGCAACAGCCAGCTCCTGGTGGCCTTCTACGTCGGCGGCACCGCGGTGATCATGCCCGCCTTCGAGCCCGGCGCCTTCCTGCGCGCTATCGCCGAGGAGCGGATCGACACCATGGTCACGGTGCCGGCCATCTACTGGCTGGCCATCAACCAGCCCGCCTTCGCCGACACCGACATCTCCCGGGTGCGCTCGGTCTCCTACGGCGGGGCGCCGATCGCGCCCGACCTGGTGGCCCGGCTGGCCAAGGCGTTCCCGCAGGCCCGGCTGGGCAACGGGTTCGGCCTGACCGAGACCGCGAGCGTGTCCACCTTCCTGCCGCACGAGTTCGTGGCGCACGCCGACTCGGTCGGCTTCCCGGCTCCGGTCTGCGACGTCCGCCTGGACGCGGTGGGCCCGGACGGCACCGGCGAACTGCTGATCCGCGGGCCGAACATCGTCTCCGGCTACTGGAACAAGCCGCAGGCCACCGCGGAGACGTTCGTGGACGGCTGGCTGCACAGCGGCGACCTGGCCCGGATCGACGACGAGGGCCTGGTCTACCTGGTCGACCGGGCCAAGGACATGATCAACCGCGGCGGCGAGAACGTGTACTGCGTCGAGGTCGAGAACGCCCTGGCGGGCGCGCCGGGCGTGTACGAGGCGGCGGTCCTGGGGGTGCCCGACGAGGTGATGGGGGAGAAGGTGGGCACGGTGATCGTGCCCATGCCCGGCGTCACCCTCGACGTCCCCGCGGTCCTCGGTTACCTGGGCGAGCACATCGCCGACTTCAAGGTCCCGCAGTACGTCGCGGTCAGCACGGCCCCGCTGCCGCGCAACCCCGGCGGCAAGCTGCTCAAGCGCAGGCTCAGGGAAGAAACCGACTGGGCCGCCGCCGCGCGCCGCTGACAGGCAGGCTGCCTCCGGGGCCCGCGGGACCACCATCGGACCGGACCAGCCTGTGAACTGCTCGGGTACGAGATCTGGACGCACGAGAGGGCATCGGGCTAACCGGATCCGGTCGCGCGGGTTACCGTAGACAGCGTGGTGGACTTTTCCGCACGAGGCAGGGTGGCGAGACGATGAAGGCACCAACCCTGAGGCGCCGCCCGCCCCACGGCACCAGCGCCGGAAACGGCGTCGGCACCAGCGCCACCGGCGAAGCTGACGCGACCGCCACCAGCCAGGCTGCCGGTACCAAGACCGCCGCTAAGGCAGCCACCAAGACCGCCACGAACAACGCCGCCCGCATCGTGGGCACCGCGGCCCGGTGGATCTTCGAGGGCAGGCGCCTGGACATGCAGGGGCTGGCCGACGAGCTCGGGGTATCCCGGGTGACCCTGTTCCGGCGCGTCGGCAGCCGCGAGGAGCTGATCAGCCAGGCCCTGTGGCGCCTCACCGAGCGCATGCTGCAGATCGCCGTCGAGCGCTGGGAAGCCGAACGTCCCGAGGGTGAGCTGCACACTCCCGGCACCATCCGGCATATCAACGCGATGGTGGCCGGCTCGGCCGGCCTCAGAAGGCTGCTCGACGACGAGCCCGCCCTGACCCTGCGCGTGCTCACCGACCCGCGCGGCCGGGTGCAGAGCGGGATCGTGGCCTTCAACGAGGTGCTGCTCCGCCGCGACATGGAAGAGTTCGGCCTGGTCCCGATCACCGAGCCCAGCGCCCTGGCCTACGCGCTGGTCCGGCTGGGCGAGTCGTTCCTCTACGCCGACGTGATCGCCGCGCGCAAGCCCGACGTCGAGACGGCCAACCGGCTCCAGCAGGCCATCATCGAAGGCATCCCCCCGGGGCACTGAAAAAACATCCTCCCCCCGGGACGACCCGGAGGGAGGATGCCTGTGGCGTTCTTACTTCACTAGACGCTGGCCTGCAGCTTGGCCAGCTCCTCCTGAACCTTCGCCTCGTGCTCGGCCTCGTCGCGCTTGGCGTCACGCGTCCGCCAGCGGCCGCGCAGCAGCGGGATGCTCAGCAGGAAGAAGATGATCCCGCCGAAGCAGATCCAGTACCACGTCTTCCACTGCCCGGCGGTCTTGGCCGCGGCGCTCTGCACGTCCGCGGCATGGGCCTGGAGGTAGGGGAAGACGCCCGCCGGCACCTTGGACAGCGCGGTCAGCTGTGCGGAGTACGGCGCGATGGTCCCGAGCTGCTTCGCGTACGGCGCGATGGTCGTCAGGTCCGCCGCGTACGGCTGGATCTTCTGCAGGTCGGGCGCGACCGCGATCACGCCGTTGATGGCGGCCTTGTTGGCCGAGATGGTCGTCAGGATCCCGAGCCCCTTGGCGCCGCCGCCGGCGGCGGCGATCGCCTGGTTGACCAGGGCGGGCGGGATCTTGGCCGGGTTGCTGTAGGTAGCGAGCTTGGTGAACAGGGCCGGGTGGGCCTGGATCACCGTCAGCTCGGGCTGGAACTTCTGCGCGTTGGCCAGCTGGACCGAGTCCTTCTGGGCGAGGGCAATCACATCCGGCGGGATCTTCCCGGCGGATGCGATCACGTTCGGCGGGATCTTCTGCGCGGTGGCCACGATGTCCGGGTGGGCGGTGGCGAAGGCGATCTCGGTCTTGTACTGGGTCGCGTAGGCCTGCACGGTGGCGCCGTAGTTGACCAGCGGCGTGACCGAGTTGATCACCAGCGGGAGGAGCAGGTAAGCGAGGAAGACCACGATCCGGATGATCAGGCCCCAGATGGCCAGGCCGGTGGCGGTGAGCGCCGGGTTGCGGGCCTCCACGGTCTCGGTGTAGCTGGCCATCCACGGCGTGTAGGCAATGCCCAGGCCGAGCGACAGCAGGGCCAGGATGAGCGCCAGCGAGTAGTAGCCAGGGTGGTGCCCGGCCTGCATCAGGTAGACCACCACCATGACCGCGCCGAGCACGCCGCCGATCACCATGAACGGCTTACGCACCCGGAACCGGTCGGAGATGATCCCGACCAGGATCACCGCGATGACGTTGAAACCCCAGTTCCAGTTGCCCAGTCCGTTGGCATCCTTGAGCGAGAACCCGAACACGGTGGTCAGGTAGATGACGCTGAACCCGACCGCGGTGTAGTAGATCAGCAGCATGATCGACACGGCGAAGGCGGAGATGATGATGTCGGGCTTCATCAGCTGGCGGAACGGCTGGCGCAGCGCCGCGGCGATGTCTTCCTCGGTCAGGCCCTTGGCCTTGGCCTCGACGAGCGCGCGGTCGCGCAGGTTGACCATCAGCTGATCGCGCAGCGCCGGGGACAGCTCCTTCAGCCCGACCAGCGCGATCAGGAACACGACCAGGCCGGCCACGCCGCAGATGCGGTACTCATGGGTCCAGAACCGCGGGTCGTTGATGACCGCGGGGATGGTGGCGGTGCCCACCACCGAGACGATCAGGCTGCCGATCACCGGCCCGCTGGTCCAGAAGCCCATGGCCGTGGCCCGGCCCACCTGCGGGGAGAAGTCCCTGATCAGCGCGGGAGTGGCGACCAGGCAGACGCCCTCCACGAAGCCGACCACGAAGCTCTCGATGGTGAACGTCCACTTGTCGGTCGCGGCCGGCATGATGAACGCCACGAACACCGCGGTGAACAGCAGGCCGAAGACCACCAGGTTGGCCCGGCCGAACCGGTCGGTGAGCCCGGCGAACAGCGAGCCGAACGCCCCGATCAGCGCCCCGACCGCCAGCGTCAGCACGAAGAACGTGAAGGTCATGTGCAGGTTGTTGAGGATCAGCGTGGACACCGAGCCGCCGACGTACAGCTCGTAGTACAGCGTGATCGTGGCCAGCACCGTGATGGCCAGGTACATCATCCTGGGCCCGGTTTCTGGATAAGAGTCGAGTTGGCGTCGTGTGAACCAGTCGGCCCATCCTCGCCGACGGGGGACGGGCTGCGCGGCGGTCCCTGACATGCGGTCACCCATTACAGTGGAGCGCTCAGGCCCAGGTCTGATAGTGACTTGAAGGTAGCCCCCCACTAGGTAACAGATCAATGATTTGTTTCATCTAGATTGCACGACGCGGGAATATTCTCCGTAGACCAGGTGAGGCGAGGCCGATGAGGACCGTGCGGACGGCCGTCCGGGTGACGGGCGTGGTCCAGGGCGTCGGCTTCCGCCCGTTCGTGTACTCCCTGGCCACCGGCCTGGGCCTGACCGGCCTGGTCGGCAACGACACCGACGGCGTCTTCGCCGAAGTCGAGGGACCGCGGGCCGCCGTCGAGGAGTTCCTGCACCGGATCGAGCGGGACGCGCCCCCGCTCGCCCGGATTGAGAAGGTCACGATCTGGGCGATGAACCCCGCCCGTTCGGAACAATTCTTTGTTATCGTCGCGAGCGAATCGTCCGGCCCGCGCCGGACGCTGGTCTCAGCCGACACGGCAACCTGCGCGGACTGCCTGCGGGAACTCGAAGACCCGGCCGACCGACGGCACAATTACCCCTTTATCAACTGCACCAACTGCGGTCCCCGGTTCACCATCGTCCGCGACGTCCCCTACGACCGGCCGCTGACCACGATGGCGCCGTTCGCCATGTGCGACCGGTGTGCCGCCGAGTACCACGACCCCGCCGACCGCCGCTTCCACGCCCAGCCCGTCTGCTGCTCCGCCTGCGGCCCCCGGCTCACCCTGGACGGCAGCGGCAAAGACCCGATCGAAGCAGCCGCCGCGCTCCTCCGGAACGGCAAGATCCTCGCGATCAAGGGCCTCGGCGGCTACCACCTGGCCGCCGACGCCGCCGCCGGACTCGCCGTCACCGAACTCCGCTCCCGCAAGCACCGCGAAGACAAGCCCTTCGCGGTCATGGCCGCCGGCCTGGCCGCGGCACGAGAACTAGCCGAGATCGACGACGCGGCCGCCGCCCTCCTGACCAGCCCGGCCCGCCCGATCGTCCTGCTGCCCCGGCACCAAGGCGCGGCCGTCGCCCAAGCCACGGCGCCCGGCAACCGCCAGCTCGGCATCATGCTCCCGTACACCCCGCTGCACCACCTGCTCCTGGCCGCCACTACCCACCCCATCGTCTTGACCAGCGGGAACGTCTCCGACGAGCCGATCGTCTACCGCGACGACGAGGCGAAAGAACGCCTCGGAAGCATCGCCGGCGCCTTCCTCACCCACGACCGCGCCATCCACGTCAGGACCGACGACTCCGTGGCCCGCACCTTCCGCGGCCGGCCGGTGCTGCTCCGCCGCTCCCGCGGCTACGTCCCCGAGCCGCTCACCGTCACCGCCGGCTTCCCGCGCCCCGTGCTGGCCTGCGGGGCCGAGCTCAAGAACACGTTCTGCCTGGCTCAGGGGCGGCACGCCTTCGTCTCGCACCACGTCGGGGACCTGGAGAACGCCGAGACGCTGCGCTCGTTCACCGAGGGCATCGCGCACTTCCGGCGCCTGTTCGACATCGAGCCGCGGGTGATCGCGCACGACCTGCACCCGGAGTACCTCTCCACCAAGTACGCCCTCGACCTGGCCGACGCCGACCCGCGCCTGGACCTGCGCGGCGTGCAGCACCACCACGCCCACATCGCCTCCTGCCTGGCCGACAACGGCCAAAGCGGCCCGGTCATCGGGGTGGCCTTCGACGGCACCGGCTACGGCCCCGACGGCACCATCTGGGGCGGCGAGTTCCTCGTGGCCGACCTGGCCGGCTACGAGCGCGGCGGACACCTCGCCCCGGTCCCGATGCCCGGCGGCGCGGCCGCCATCCGGCAGCCCTGGCGGATGGCCGCGGCCTACCTCGGCGACACCGCCGAAACGGTGGCCCGCCGTCACCCGGACCAGTGGGCGGCCGTGACCGCGATGGCCGCCAAGGGCGTGAACTCCCCGCTGACCTCCAGCGCGGGCCGCCTGTTCGACGCGGCCGCCGCCCTGCTCGGCGTCCGCGACGCGATCAACTACGAGGGCCAGGCCGCCGTCGAGCTCGAGCAGCTCGCCGACCCGGCCGAGCTGGAAGCGTACCCAGCGGGCCTCGACGACGGCCAGGGCCCGTTCCAAGCTCACGGCGCCGATCTCCTGCACGCCCTCCTAGAGGACCGAACGAGTGGCGTCCCCGCCCCCCTCATCGCCGCCCGTTTTCACCACGGCGTCGCCGCCCTGATCGAAGCGGGCTGCCTGCGGCTGCGCGAAAGCCACGGCCTGGGCACGGTGGCGCTCTCCGGCGGCGTGTTCCAGAACCTGCTGCTGCTGACCGCGACGGTCACCCGCCTCGAGGCCCGCGGCTTCCGCGTCCTGCTGCACTCACGCGTGCCCTGCAACGACGGCGGCATCAGCCTCGGCCAGGCCGTAGTGGCCGCTAGCAGATCCTAGGAAGCGGGTCACCCACCAGCAGGTCCACGATCCGGGTCCCGCCGAACGCGGTCTTGATCTGGACGATGCCCGGCTGCTCGGCCCGGACGTGCCCGATCACGGCGGCCTGGTCGCCGAGCGGGTGCGCGCGCAGCGCGGCCACCGCCCGGTACGCGTCCCCGGCGGGCACCACCGCGACCAGGCGGCCCTCGCACGCCACGTACATCGGGTCGATGCCGAGCAGTTCGGACGCGCCGCGGACCTCCGCCCGGACCGGGATGTCGTCCTCGTGCACCAGCACGCCGACCTCGGCCGCCTTGGCGATCTCGTTGAGGATGGTGGCCACCCCGCCGCGGGTCGCGTCGCGCATGGCCCGGACGCCGGGCACCGCGTCGAGCAGCCCGGCCACCAGCCCGTTCAGCGGCGCGGTGTCCGAGACGATGTCCGCCTCGA
Source organism: Nocardiopsis sp. (assembly GCA_021154785.1). GTDB lineage: Bacteria > Actinomycetota > Actinomycetes > Streptosporangiales > Streptosporangiaceae > Palsa-504. The sequence continues at coordinate 1,187 of JAJKHX010000351.1, read as the reverse complement.
TGTCCAGCTCGCCGCGGGCCAGCATGATCGTGATGCCGTGGTCGCCGATCGGCCCGGACACGATGATGGCGTCGCCCGGCTGGGCCCGGGCCACGCCCAGGTCCACGTCCCGCTCGACCACGCCGACGCCGGCCGTGTTGATGTAACAGCCGTCGGCCTTGCCCTTCTGCACCACCTTGGTGTCGCCGGTAACCACGTGCACCCCGGCCGCCTCGGCCGCCGCCCGCATCGACTCGGTCACCCGCAGCAGGTCGGCGACGGGAAAGCCTTCCTCCAGGATGAAGCCGGCCGACAGGTACAGCGGCCGGGCCCCGGACACCGCCAGGTCGTTGACGGTGCCGTTGACGGCCAGGTCGCCGATGTCGCCGCCCGGGAAGAACAGCGGGGACACCACGTAGGAGTCGGTGGTGAGCGCGATCCGGGCGCCGCCCACCGTCAGCTGGGCCGCGTCCTCCATCGGCTCCAGCAGCGGGTTGCGGAACGCGTCCAGGAAGACCGCCTCGATCAGGGTGTGCGTCGCCTTGCCGCCGGCCCCGTGCGACATCGTGACGCGCTCTTCCCTCACCTTGGGGCGGCGCCGTCGCGCGCGGTCGATCCGGTCCAGCACCTGCTGTTCCCTGCTGCCAGGGGCTGGGCTGGTTTTATCCGGGTCGGCCAGCGGCAGCTGGCGCCGCCCTTCGGCGGCGAGACCCTCGTGCTCGGCAAGGGCCTCGTCGATCCAGCTCCTGCTCATGAGCGGACTACTCCTGCCTCGGCCACCCGGGTGCGGTTCATCCGGCCGAAGTTGTAGTACGCCGCGCAGGCTCCCTCGGGCGACACCATGCAGGTGCCGATCGGGGTCTCCGGGGTGCACGCGGTGCCGAACACCTTGCATTCCCACGGTTTCAGCACGCCCTTGAGCACCTCGCCGCACTGGCAGGCCTTGGGGTCGGCCACCCGCACCCCGGGCACCGGGAACCGGCGCTCGGCGTCCATGGCGGCGTACTTCTCCCTGACCTGCAGCGCCGAGTGCGAGATGAAGCCGAGACCGCGCCACTCGAAGTAGGGCCGCAGCTCCATCGTCTCGCCGATGGCCTTGAGCGCGACCATGTTGCCGTCCCTCGGCACCACCCGTGAATACTTGTTCTCCACCTCGGCCCGGCCCTGCGACAGCTGCACCATGAGCATGTAGATGGACTGCAGGATGT
>JAJKHX010000350.1 GCA_021154785.1 Nocardiopsis sp. | reverse complement strand
CCGGGCCGGGCTGGCCGGCAGGTGCTCATGGAACAGCCAGGTCCCGGCGACCATGAAGTACAGGCTGCTGGTGACGCCGGACACCGGAACGACGATGGAGGCGCGGCAGGCCTGCAGCGCGGCCTGGAACAGCAGCATCGCCACTACCAGGCAGGCAGCCAGCACGTACAGGTACGGCGACGAGATGACGCCGGTTACGATGCTCACCGCCGTGTGGTGGCTGACCAGGATGCCCGACAGGGCCTTGATCGCCAGGGCCGCGACCCCGTAGAGCAGGCCGGTGCCGATGCCGTAGCCGACCCCGCGGGCCGGGACGCAGTGCTTGCGGCTCCGGCTGCGCAGCGAACTGCCCGCGACCAGCACGCCCGCCGCCACCGACGGGATCATGACCGCCGCCATCCACGCCGGGCTGGCCTGATGGCCGGCCTCCGCGCTGGTCCCGGTGGCGGACAGGGCCAGCAGGACCACGGAGAACGCGATCGCCGCCACGCCCCAGGTCTCCGCGCCGCCGAGGCGCTCGCGCAGCACCAGCCGGGAGAGCACGAGTACCACGGCGACCCCGGCGGCGAGCACCGGCTGAACGATGCTGACCGGCTCGAACGTCAGCACCACCGTCTGGCAGCCCAGACCGGCCAGCATCAGCGCGAACCCGGCCAGCCAGGCCCGGCTGGTCAGCAGGCTGACCACTACCCGCGGCGGGCGGCGCAGGTCGAGCGTCGGCATGTGCCCCAGGGCCCGCTTCTCCAGGACCAGCCCCACGTTGTAGGCGGTAGTCGCGAGCAGGGCCAGCGAGATCCCGGCGTAGGCGGTGTTCACCGGTCTTCCTTCCCCGCGGTCAGCGTGGTCAGCGCGGCAGCGTACGCGGTGACGAATTCGCCGGCCGCCGCGTCGTCGAGCAGCGCGCGCCGGTACCGGAAACAGAGCGCCAGCCGGCCCTCCACGGTGATCGCGCCGGCGGACAGGCCGCGCGGCATGTGCGCGGAGGTGGAGAACCACATCCGCGTCGGGGTGAGCGACCCGAATCGCGGCGGGCTGGTGACGTTACCGAGGTTGGAGAGCAGTGAGGTGCCGGCCGCGCGCCGGCCCAGGACGCGCACGGCCAGCCGGACCAGGCGTCGCTTGGCCGTCGCGGGCAGCGGCAGTTTCGCCAGCGCCGCCAGCGCCGGCGCCACCTGCGGCCCGGGTTGGCCCTTGGCCAGGCGGGTCTGGGCGGCCACGGCGGCGATCAGGCTGGCGCCTCCCGGCTGGCCTGGCTCCACGGTCACCGTGCACAGCCGGGACAGGTTGCCCAGCGCGTCGCGGCCGTCCGGCGGGCGGGCGTCGGCCGGCACGCTGATCCTGATGTACCGTCCCGGGTGCCGCTCCCCGCTGGCCGCGTTCCATCGCCTGACGGTCTCGGCCAGTGCCGCCACCAGCACGTCGTTCACCGTCGCCTGCGGTTCGACCGGCGGGACGGCGGGCACGGCGGGCCACCCGAGCAGGCAGAGCCCGTAACCCGCCGCGTGCGCGTCAGCGCCACGCGGCGTGATCCGCGCGGCGGGGCGCAGCGCCGTCCCGCCGTGCTGCGGTCCCTGGCGCGGCCCCAGGCGCGGGCTGAGCCCCGGGGATTCGGGAGCCAGCGCCGGCGGTGTGTCCCGGCCGCTGTAAAGGTCCGCGATCCGGCCGAGCAGCAGCAGGCACGAGTGCCCGTCGAAGGCCGCGTGATGCGCGTTGAGGATCAGGCTGTCCCATTCGGGGCCGCGCGCCCGCAGCAGCCGGAACGGCGGCGAGTTATCCAGCGGCGGGGCGGCGGCCAGGAAGCGGGCCCGGGCCGCGTCCAGTTCCGCCTCGGTCCGCCAGTTCGTCACCGACACCGGGTCACGGTCGGCGCGGGGGGGAACTTCCCAGGTGAAACCGCGGCGCCAGCCGCCGCCCGCGGCCCGGCGGACTCTGGTCGGCGGCTGCTGAGCGAGCAGGTTCGTCACCGCCTCACGCAGCCTGGCCCCGTCGAGATGGCCGGGTACCCAGACCTCCAGGTGCACGTTGTTGGGCTCGGCCGGGGAGTCGAAGTAACAGCTCAGCTCGTCGACCACGCCGAACCTGCGATCCGGCGCCCGGTGCCGGACCGGGACCGCGGGTACCAGCGCGGCGGCTAGCGCGACGAGCGCGCATGCCTGGGCGGGGGCGCCGAACGCCCCGAGCAGGCCGGTCCCGGCCGGCTGGGACACGGCGAGCAGCCCCGAGACGGTCATGGCGGCGAAGGCCAGCCCGGCCAGCCAAGGTCCCCGGCGGGCGGTTCCGGCCGCCAGCCAGCTCAGGCCGGCCAGCACGGGGACGGCCAGCACCATCGGGCCGCCGACGGCCAACAGCAGCGCGGCCACGCCGGCCAGGCTGAGCCAGGCGGCCCAGGGCCGGGCCGGAACGGCGAGCGCCCAGCCACCCGGAGCCCCGCTTCCCGGGGCCCCGCCGGTCCGGTCCGGGCCGGGCCGGCGACGGACGAAGGACCACGCGGTGACGGCGAGCAGGAGGGCGATGGCGACCAGCGACGCGATCAGCGCGAGGTGGAAGGACGCGGCGGGCCGGAAGGTGAGCGTGATCGTGCCGCCGGGCCCGGCCGGCACCACGAAGCCCTGCTGCCAGCCGTCGAGGCGTACCGCTGCCAGCGGCCTTCCGTCCAGCGTGGCGGCCCAGCCCTGGTTGTAGTTCTCGTGTACCTCGAGGTAGGAGGCCGCGCCCGCGCCGATGCCGAGCCGCCGCTGGTCCGGCTGCCAGCTACGGATAGTCACCGCGCGGGCGGCGGACCCGGTCGCGGCCGGGCCGGTGCTCGTCAGGCTGAGGTCGGTGACCGCGAACGTCGCGCGCGGCGCGGCGGTCAGCGTGTGCCGCCCGGCCGCCAATGGCACCGCCCCGCCCGGCGCGCACAGCCGGACCGGCAGCGGGAGGAACTGGCTGAGCTCGCCGACCGTCCCGCGGACCGAGGTCGGGTAGGGCCGCCCGTCGATGGTCAGGGTCGGGCCCTGACCGCAGCCCAGGGTGAACGGCGCCCGTTCGTCCGGCGTGACCACGCGCAGCTTGGCCAGGGCGGGAACGGAGAGCCGGGACAAGCCGAGCGGGAGCGTGATCAGCTGGCCGGTCGAGTTGACCTCGGTGGCCTGCTGCACGCGCGGAAAGGACACGTCGATCCGGTCGGTGACCAGCGGCCGCTTGAACGTCACCACGCCGCCGAACCCGATCTCCGCCTGGCGGGTGCCGTCCGGGCTGATGATCTTGACGGTCAGCGGCGACGATGCCCCGCCCGCGGCCGGCGCCACGATCAGCGACGCGATACGGCGCTTGCCGTGCCAGCTCAGGTGGATGACCGGATCGGCGGTGTCGGCGATCCAGGTCGCGCCGCCCGATCCGCTGACCAGGCTCACCGGGAACTTGGCTGTTCCCGCGCCCGGGGTCGAGGCCGCGCTGACCTGCAGCAAGCCCCGCCCCGGGGGCCTGATTCCGTCCAGCAGCGCGTCGAGGCCCGGTCCCGGCAAGGCCAGCGCGGACGCCCGCAGCCGCATGGTGGCCGGTCCGGGCAGGGTGTAGCTCCGGGCCATCGGCGGGACGGCGCGCGGGTTGGCGAAGGTGAACGGCGACGGCACCTGCTGGTGGAAGGAAAAGGCGGCCGACGCCGCCTGCTGGCCGGCCGGATCCTCCGCGGGCTGCAGCAGGCGGGTCACCCGGACTCGGGGGATCAGCACGTCCGAGATGCCCGCTCCCGGCCCGCCGGGGATCACCCGCGCGGCGCCGGTGATCGTGATGCGCATCCACCCGGTGCGGCCGGGGACCACGTGCAGCGGCTGGACCGCGCCGGTCGCGGCCATCGTGGTGGTGGTGGTGCCCGCCGCGGTGGATACCTGCAGACGGCGGGCGATCTCCCGGCTCGGGCTGTCGTCGAGCAGGCGTATGCCGACGCTGGACGGCAGGTTCACCTGGCGGTCGAAGCGGATCTGGATCCATTGCCCGGCCGGCGTCTGCGCGCTGCCTTCAGTCCACGCCGTGGCCGGGTCGCCGTCGAAGGCGCCGGCCGGATCCTCCTGCTGGGTGTCGGCGAGCCAGGAGCCGTAGGACGAGACCGTCACGCTGGCCGCGCCGGACAGCACGGCCACCGTCTGGTGCCCGGCCGCGGGCACCGGCAGCAGCTGACGGGGCGGCCCGCCGGCTGCGCCGAACTGGTCCGCCGGCGGGTTGGTCTCGGTCGCGGTATAGGTGTAGGACACGTTGGAGTTGATCAGGCCGAACAGGTTGTCGGCCCGGCGCTGCCCGTCGGTGACGGCCCATAGATCCGGCCGGGCCGGCAGCGGGTCGCCGGCGATGACGGCGGGCCGCCCGGGACCGAGCAGGTGCTGTCCGGTGAGCTGGAGCAGCGTGTCGGGGCCCCCGTTGACCAGCGCGGTCCGGCCGGACGGCAGCGCCGCGACCGGGCTCAGCGGGCCGCTGCCGGCCGCGGTGTAGACCTCGACCGCCGGGTAACGCGGCGACTGGGGCTGCGGCGTGGCCGCCTGCGCGCCGGCCGGGCTGGGGGCGGTCAGCGGTCCGAACGCGGCGACCCGGGTGAACCCGGACAGGGCGAGGGTCTGATGTACCAGCGCCGGGGCGGTGTAGCCCTGCTGCCGCGGATCCAGGTCGTTCCGCACCAGGAGGTAACGGATGCCGGCCCGCTGCAGGTAGCCGGCCAGGCCGGCTACCCGCTCGCCGGATTCGATCGCCTGTTCCGCGGTGTTCAGCAGGATCTGCGATCCGGCCCCGCCGTAGGGCACCAGGCCGCGCTCGGCCCATGGCGACGTGGCCAGCGCCTCCAGCGGATCGTCGATCGGGTCGCCCCACAGGTAGTTACCGTGCGAGTCGGCGGGCATCACCAGCACCGGGTTCCGGGGCGACCGCTCGGCCAGGAACGCAGCGGCCTGGTACCAGTAGTGCGGCACAGCGGAGAACGGTCCGGGGTTCAGGATCCGGCCGGACACGTACGGCAGTGTCAGCCCGATGAGAACGACGCCGGTGACGGCCCTGGCCACCATCGTGCGCGCCTGCCGGGCGGGCGTGACCGGCTGGCCGCGTGCGCTCCCCAGCCAGTCCGCGGCGGCGTGCGCCAGGCCCAGCGCCAGCACGGCCGCGATGACGGGTTCCAGCTTGTACACGTTGCGGAACGGGGCGAGAGTGCCGTCCAGCAGCTGGTGGACCTTCACGGCGAACGGGCCGCCGAGCGCCCCGGCGTAGCCGGCCAGCGCTCCGGCCGCCGCGATGCCAGCCGACAGCCGGAGCCAGGCCGCTCCGGGCAGGTTCCCCAGGGCCAGCCCGTACAGGCCGGCCGCGGCGGCGACGGCCGCGGCGATGATCGCGACCGGGGTGGTGACCATGACCCAGCCCGCGGGCAGCCACGGCGTGCCGAAGTTGAGGTACGCCGTCCAGTTGCCGGCGCCGCGCAGCACGGTGGCGGCCGAGACGGTGCGGGTCGTGGTGCCGGCCTGCTCCACGTACGGCAGGAAGTTGAACGCGTACCTGCCCTGCAGCAGCAGCGGCAGCACCCACCACGCGGTGGCCAGCACCACCGCCCCGCCCCAGCCGACGGCCAGCCGGGCCAGCTGACGGCCGCGGGCCTGAGTGAGGATGAACAGGCCTGGCAGCAGCAGCGCGTCCAGGGTCGAGGTGGCGTTCACTCCGCCCATGCACAGCACCGCCACACCGGACCGGGCCGCGGCCCGCAGCGGCCAGCCGCCCTGGCGTACCGCGGGCACCAGCGGCAGCACCGTCCACGGGGCGAGCATCCCGGGCAGCGCCGCGGCCGAGGTCGATCCGATCACGACGGTGAACGTCGGCCACAGCGCGAACACCAGTCCGGCCAGATAGCGGGAGGCGGTTGAGCCGATGCCGAGCGCGCCCGCCAGCTTGACCAGGCCCGCGAACCCGACCGCGATGATCAGCGAGAGCCACAGCCGCTCGGTCAGCCAGACCGGCACGTGCGCCAGCTGGCCGGCCGCGTAGAACGGCGCCATCGGGACGGCGTAGCCGATGGCCTGGTTGTTCAGCGCGCCCAGCGTGTTCAGCGGGTCCCACAGGTGCGGCAGGCTCCCATAGTAGGCGAGCGGGTTCAGGTCGATGCTGAGCTTGGTGTCGAAGATCATCCGGCCCGGGGCGTTGGCCAGCAGGACGCTGAATGTGCCCAGCCAGACCAGCGCGGACCAGCGCAGCACCGGCCGCCGCCGCCCGGCTACCGCGCCGGCCTGCTCACCCTGGCCGGTGCCCGCGCCCTGGCCGGTGCCCGTAACCTCGCGGGCATCCGCGGCCGCGGGTATCGCCGGGTTCGCGACGTGCTCGTCATCGGCCCTGGTCGTCATTCGATGCGCCTCATGACCAGCATGAGGTTCCAGGTGGCGACCTCGCGCAGCCCGGGCAGCCACAGCAGCGGCTGGCACCACCGCGGGTAGTAACGGGGCCGCGCCGCTACGATCTCGACGTCCGGGCGGGCCCGCAGCGCCCGCAGTACCGGCCCGACGTGCACCGGGAACAGGTTGACGCCGCAGTGGTGCTTGGGCTCGCGCCCGTGGCGCCGGAGGTACCGGCGCTCGGCGAAGCGCGGGCCCAGGTAATGCCACGGCGACATCTCGTGGCCGCCCCAGGGCGAGTACCAGTTGCAGTAGGACAAGTACACCAGGCCGCCGGGCCGGGTGGCGCGGATCATCTCCTCGATCAGCCCGATGGGATCCGGGACGTGCTCGAGTACGTTCGAGGAGAAGACCACGTCCGCGCCGCCGTCGCGGACCGGTAGCCAGTAGCCGTCCGCGACCACCGCGCCGGCCAGCCCGGACTCCCTGCTGTGCAGTTCTGAGGGATCCGGTTCGAAAAGGTAGCTGTGCGCGCCGTGAGCCCGGAAGGCCTCGGTGAACCAGCCGCCCCCGCCGCCGACGTCTACCACCGTCCGGCCGGCCAGATCGCAGTGCCCGGCCACCTGCTGCACGGCGTCCTCGGCCAGGGCGGCGTAGAACGCCTCCGGGTCGCTCTGCTCGGCCAGGAACAGGCGGAACAGCCGGAACGAACGGGGCAGGCCTGAGCGGGTCGCCTGAACGGCACTGTCCTCGTCGGCACCGTCCTCGTCCTTACGGCGGCGCGGCGCAAGCAAGCTCATGCAGTTCCTCGAAGGTCGCGCTCGGTCGGTACGGAGCTGCACGAGCCACGCGGCTCCGCCCTGTCCGGGCGGGAGACGGTCAGCCTCATCGAAGTTCGTGAACGTATGCTACTGCTCAGTAACCAGAGAAGGCAGGGCTTAATCCTGGTTCGGGGAAGTTTATTGACTTTTGTCGGTGCTCGATACGGTTCATCCTCATACTCGGGACGCTTAATGCCAGCTCAGGAAGGTAGCGGGAATACCGGGACTGATGCGGCGTTCGGTGACGGCTGCACATTGCCGATAGTCACGGTGCCTAGGCAGATTTTCGGGCTTGAGGTGACTGGAGTGAATACAACGCTGCTGCCGGGGCCCTGCACCGGCAGGTAGGCGTAGGCCAGCTCGCTGGCGGGCAGCGTGATCCGGTACTGGTGGCCGCCGAACGTCACCGCCAGCGTGACCGGCCGGGCCGCGTAGTAGCCGATCTGCATCAGCAGCGGCAGCGCATACACGTTGGCGGTGAGCTGCAGCTTCGTCCCACTGGCGGTGACCACGCAGTCCTTCGGGTGGCGGAACGAGTACGAACGCGGTCCCTGGACTACGGCCGGGTGGAGCCGGCCCTGCGCGTCGAAGATCATGAAGTGCTTGACCATGCCGGACGGCGTGCTCGTCCACTGGACCGGCTGGCCGGGTGCCTGGGCAGCGAGTGGGGCCAGAGCGTTCTGGACCCGGGAGAGACGGCCGAACAAGGGAGAGGCCAACTCGGCGGGGAGCTGCGTCGAATAGATGACCGT
>JAJKHX010000349.1 GCA_021154785.1 Nocardiopsis sp. | reverse complement strand
TCGACCGTGACCAAGCAGACGACGGCGGCGGAGACCACCCTTACGGCCGCCGAGCTGGAGGCCGTGGCCACCACGACGTCGGCGGTAGCCGAGGGCGAGGCGGCGGTTGTCGTCGTGGCCGTCGGCGCCGCGGTTCTCACCTGACGTTCACCTGACCGGGGCCTGAAAAAGGGGATCGAACGAATGACCAGGCAGTCAGCGCCGTTTTACCGCTTGCTCGGCGATCTGTCCGATGTGCCGGACGAGTACATCAGGGACGTGTCGCACATGAAGCGCTTCCTGGAGCGCTGGACGATGGACCCGAAGTACCAGCAGGCGTTCGCCCGCGACCCGGCGGCGGCGCTGGCTGACCTGGGGATCGACCTGACTCCGGCCGACGTGATTCCCCTGATGGACCGCGAGGCGGCCATGGAGGCAACCCGTCTGGTGCGGGCGGGCCGGGCCGCCGAGGTCCCGCCGGCCGTGCTGCGCTACCGGTACTTCATCCACGAGAAGATCGAGCACCGCCGGCGGCAGCGGTCCGAGACCATCCCGGGCGATCCGCGGCTGCGCGCCTGGCGGGACCGGATGATCAACCGCTGCATCGGCGAGCTCGGCCAGGACCGGGCGGACCAGATCGTGCATGCGCCGGCCGCCCTGGAGCTGTCCAAGGGCTGCACGGTGGGCTGCTGGTTCTGCGGGGTGGCGGCGCCGAAGTTCGACTCCACCCTGAAGTACACCGAGGAGAACAGCCAGCTGTGGCGGGACTGCCTGGGCGTACTGGGCGAGGTTTACGGCATCGCGGCCCGGTCCGCGTTCCTGTACTGGGCCACCGACCCGCTGGACAACCCGGACTACGAGCACTTCCTGGCCGACTTCTACGACGTGTTCGGCGTGTGCCCGCAGACCACGACGGCGCAGGGACAGAAGGACATCGAGCGGACCAGGCGGGTCCTCCAGCTGGCCCACTCGCTGAACTCGCCGGTGGACCGGTTCTCGATCATCGCGCTGAACTCGCTGTACCGCGTGCACGAGGGGTTCACCCCCGAGGAACTGCTCCGGGTGGAGTGCGTGCCGCAGAACAAGGAGTCGGCTGAGGGCGGCCAGATCCGCAAGTCCAACGCCGGCCGGGCGCGGAAGTTCGCCAAGAAGCGCAGTGGCGAGCTGGTCTCGGCGGAGCAGAGCTCGACGATCGCGTGCGTGTCCGGCTTCCTGTTCAACATGGTGGACCGGACGGTCAAGCTCATCTCCCCGTGCAACGCCAGCGACCGGTGGCCGCTCGGCTACTGGGTGATCGCGCAGGGCACCTTCGAGGGGGCCGACGAGCTGCGCGACCTGATGCGGTCGATGATCGACGAGACGATCAGGGACAGTCTCGGCGTGCTCGACATCGTGCGGCTGCGGAGCGATGTGCGGATCGTGTTCGGACCCGACCGGCTGCGGGTGGCCTCGATGGGCCTCGGCCTGGCCTTCGAGAACCAGCCGCAGGCGGCCGAGCTGGCGGAGCTGCTGGACGCCGGCACGTACACCGTGGAGCAGATCGCCCTGCGGCGGCGTGCGAGCGCCGGCGTCCCGCCGGCCCAGACCCTCGCCGTCCTGGACCGGCTGTTCCTCAGCGGTTTCTTCGACGAGGAGCCGCCCGCCCCGGAGAGCACGGCGCCGGAGAGCACGGCGCCGGAGGCCACCGGGCTGCTCCAGCTCACGGCGACCGGACGGTCAGCGGGATGACCGGCCCGCCGGAGCTCGCGACCTGCTCTCCCGCGGCCGCAGGGGCCGCGGGAGAGCGGGGGGCACCGGACGTCTGCCTGGTCACGATGCCTTATGCCTCGCCGACCCGTCCCTCCATGGCGCTCGGGCTGCTGCAGGCCATCCTGGCCGAGGGCGGCATCAGCGCCTCGGTGGCCTACGCCAACCTGTGGTTCGCCGAGAGCGTCGGGCTGCGCCGGTACTCGCTGTGCGCGTCCAACCTGCCCATCGTGTTCCTGGCCGGCGAATGGACGTTCGCGGGCGCGGCCTTCGGTGACGACCCGCGGCGGGCCGAGCGCGACGCCGAGTACCTGCGTCAGGTCCGCCAGGCCAGCGACGGGTACCCGCAGGTCTGGTCGGGCGCCCGCGGCAGCGAGTTCACCACGGACCTGCTGGCGCTGCGCGCGGCGGCCACCGAGTTCGTGGACCAGGCCGCGCGGCGCGTGCTCGCCACCGGCGCCCGCGTGATCGGCTGCACGTCCAGCTTCGAGCAGCACGTGGCGTCGCTGGCGCTGCTGCGCCGGGTGCGTGAGCTCGATCCCGGCGTCATCACCATGCTCGGCGGCGCCAACTGCGAGACCGTCATGGGCGAGGCCACCCACCGGTGCTTCCCGTGGGTGGACTACGTGGTGTCCGGCGAGGCCGACGGCCTGGTCACGGAGCTGTGCCGGCTGGCACTGACCCGCGGCCGCGACGTGCCCGCCGAGGAACTGCCGCGCGGCGTGCTCGGTCCCGCGCACCGCGAGGCACCCGCGCACCGCGAGGCACCGGCGCACCGCGAGGCACCCCCGCACCGCGAGACGCACCGCCAGACACCGGCGCACCGAGCGACGCCCGCGCAGCGGGAGGCGAAGGAGGCCGGCCAGCAGGACGGTGCGGGGGCACGCCCCGCTGGCCGCCGGAAGCCCCGCGCCAAGCTGGCCCGGGCACTGTTCAACGACCTGGACAGCCTGCCCACCCCCAAGTACGACGACTACTTCGACACGCTGGCGGCACCGCCGCTGAACGCCAACGTGCGGCCGGAGCTTCCGCTGGAATCCTCGCGCGGCTGCTGGTGGGGCGCGGCCCACCAGTGCACCTTCTGCGGGCTGAACGGGACCAGCCTCGGCTACCGCTCCAAGTCGCCGGAGCGGGTGCTGGCCGAGGTGCGCGAGCTCGAGGACCGGTACGGCATCAGCGATTTCGAGGCGGTCGACAACATCCTCGACATGAGCTACCACAAGAAGCTGCTGCCCGCCCTGGCGGCCGACGCCCGCCGACCGCCGTCGGCCGGTGCGCAGCGCAACCGGCGGATCTTCTTCGAGATCAAGGCGAACGTCAGCCGGGCCCAGGTTGCGGGGCTGGTGGACGCCGGGATCATGTGGGCCCAGCCGGGCATCGAGTCGCTGCACAGCGAGGTGCTGCGGCTGATGGACAAGGGCATCCAGGGCTGGCAGAACGTCCAGCTGCTCAAGTGGGCCCGCGAGCTGGGCCTGCGGCTGTCCTGGTCGATCCTGTGGGGCTTCCCCGGCGAGAAGGACGACTGGTACGAGGACATGGCGCAGTGGCTGCCCGCCCTGACGCACCTGCCGCCGCCCGCCGCCACGCCCCGCGTCCGGTTCGACCGCTACAGCGTCTACCACGAGCAGGCCAGAGCGCTCGGCCTGATCCTGTTCCCGATCGGCGCGCTGTCGATGGTCTACCCGGTCGGCCCGGGCGACCTGGACGCGCTCGCGTACTTCTTCACCACCGAGCCGAACAGCGGCCCGCTCCGGATCATCGAGACCCTCAGCGCGGCGGTGACGAACAACCCGGGCATCCTCGCCGTCACCCGCGGGGTCCGCGACTGGTCGGCCGCTCACCGCGGCGGGGAACTCCCGGTGCTCGCCATGGAGGACCGGGCGGGCGCGCTGGAGATCACCGACACCCGGGCCTGCGCCCGCACCTCCCGCCAGCTGCTGACCGGGCTGGCCCGGGCCGTGCTGCTCGCCTGCGACAACGCGCCCCGGCCGGGCCGGCTGGCCGGCATCGTCCAGCGGGAGGCCGGCCTTACCGCCAGCCAGGACGAGATCGACGCCGTGGTCCGCCAGCTGTGCGACGACCGGCTGGTCCTGCCGATGGACGACCGGCTGGTCGGCCTGGTGCTGCACAGCCCGGTGCCGGAGCACATCCCGGACTACTCCGAGTTTCCCGGCGGCGGCCTGGTGGCCGGGCCCCGCCCGGACGCGGAGCCCCGGTGATGGCCGCCGCCTCCGCCGCGCCGGGCCTCGGGGGGCCTGGCGCGGCGGCTCCCCGGGCGGCGTCCGGCGCGGTCGAGGCCAGCTGGCTGGACAACCAGTCGCTGGCCGGCCCGTCGCACCAGCTCCACCTCGACGAGCTGCTCCTGCTGGACGGCGGCCGCACGCTGCCCGAGTACGTGGTGAACTTCGAGACCTACGGGACGCTGTCGGCCGCCCGGGACAACGCCATCCTGGTCTGCCACTCGCTGACCAGCCGGGCGCACGCGGCCGGGCGCCACGCCCCGGAGGACCCGCAGCCGGGCTGGTGGGACGCGGCGATCGGCCCCGGCAAGATGCTCGACACCACGCGCTACTTCGTGATCTGCGCCGATACGCTCGGCGCGGGCCAGTCCACCGGGCCGGCCAGCCCCGACCCGGAGACCGGCCGCCGCTACGGGATCCGCTTCCCCGTCATCACGGTGCGGGACATGGTGCGCGCCCAGCACCGCCTGGTGCAGCGGCTGGGAATCGAGCGCCTGCACGGGGTCATCGGCGGCTGCCTGGGCGGCCAGCAGGCGCTCGAGTGGGCGATCGCCTACCCCGCCATGGTGGCCAACGCGGTGGTGATCACCACGACGCCCGCGACCTCCGCGCACTCGATCGCGATCTTCAGCGTGATGCGCCACCTCATCCGGGCCGACCCGGACTGGCAGGAAGGCGACTATTACGGGAGGTCGTTCCCGGCGGCCGGCCTCAACGCGGCGGTGGCCGCCGCGGTGCCGCTGTGGATGAGCCGCGAGGCCATGGAGGCCCGGTTCGGCCGCCGCTCCTCCGGGTACCGCTACACGCTCGGCCCGGAGTTCGAGGTCGAGGCGTTCATCGGCCGCCTGGTAGCCCAGGCCCGGCACGAGCTCGACCCGAACGGGCTGATGTACCTGATGCGCGCCGTCGAGTACTTCGACCTCGAACGCGAGTACGGCAGCCTCGAGGCGGCCTTCAAGCCGGTTTCCGCTCGTACCATGTTCGTCAGCTACCGCCAGGACTGGCGGTACCCGGCGGCCGAGGCCGAGCGGATGCGCGCGGCGATGACGGCCGCCGGCGGGGACGCCCGGCACCTGGTGCTGGACAGCGCGATGGGCCACGGCGCCTTCCTGTACGAGGTCGGCGGCCTGGCCCCCCGGGTCTGCGGCTTCCTCAACGCGCCGGTGCGATGACCCCACCCGCCACCCCGCCCAAGGCCCCATCCATGACCGGGGCGGCCCGGGTCTGGGACGCGCTATGCCGGCACATCGACGGGATGGCGATCGGGACCACGATGGCGGCCCTGCACGAGCGGGGCGCGCTGGCGCTGCTGGCCGCGCAGGACCGGACCGAGTTCGCGGCGCTGCGCGCCCGGCTGGCCGCCCGCCCGGGGTTCCTGCACGTCGCGCTGCGCCTGCTGGCCGACCAGGGCTGGGTCGTCCGGCAGGGGGAGCCGGGCACGGACCAGCTGACGATCGCGCCAACGGCCCGCGGCCGGATCGTCATGACCGAACTCGCCGGGGCTTACCCGGCCGCCGTTCGCTCTCTCGCCCACGCCGGGCGCATCGCCGGAGCCCTGCCCGACGGCAGCCTGGCCCCCTTCGCCCGCCTGGCGCGGCGCGAATGGGGACTGCCCGCCGCGGGCATCCCGCCCGATGTCCGCCGCCAGGTCCTCGGCCATCTCGACGGCCACCTGGTCGCCCCGGTCATGCACGCGGTGAGCAGCGGCGCGGCCGACATCGCGGCGAGCCCCGGCGCGGCCGAGATCCTCGCCCGCCCCGGCTGGGCGCACGCCGGGGAAACACCAGGCGAAAAGCCCGGCCTCACCCCTGACGGCGAGCTGGCGCTCTCCTTCGCCCGCCAGTACCGCTACCCGGTGACCTACCTGCCGCTGCTGCGCCAGGTCCCTGAGCTCCTGTTCGGCGGACCCCGCCAGCCCGCCGGCAAGGACGGCGACGGCGGCGACGGCGGCGGCAGCGGCAGCGGCGGCGGCCACGGCGAGGAAACTCACCTGGACCGCGAGCTCGACCTGAGGTTCAGCGGCGACGTGTTCGCCGCGGCCTGCCGCGGGCCGTTCCTGCGCCTCGCGCTGCCGCTGTTCGGCCAGACCCCGCTCGACCGCCAGCCGGCCCTGGTCGTCGACTGCGGCTGCGGCGACGGCACCCTGCTCGAGGTCCTCTACCGCGCAATCCGCGAGCAGACTGAACGGGGCCGGCACCTCGAGGACCGGCCGCTGCTGATGGCGGGCGCCGACCCCAGCCCGGTCGCCCGGCGGATGGCGGCCGCGAGGCTGTCGCAGGCCGGCGTCCCGCACGTGATCCTGGACGGCGACATCGCCGACCCGGCCGGCCTGGAGCGAGCGCTGGCCGCGTACGGCCTCGACGCCCGGGACGCCCTGCACGTCTGCAAATCCGCCATCCACGACCGCGCCTACGAAGGCCCCGGACCAGCCGAAGGCCCCGGACCAGCCGAAGGCCCCGGACCAGCCGAAGGCCCCCCGCCCCCCGGCGCCGGAGCCTACGCGCTACCCGACGGCAGCGCGATACCCGCCAGCTCCGTAGCCCTCGACCTCGCCGCGCTGTTCCGCCGCTGGCAGCCAATAGCCAGCCGCCACGGCTGGCTGGTCATCGAGGCCCACGCGGTCCCCGCCGCGATCCTGGCCGGCCTCATCGGCCGGACGCACGCCACGGTCCTCGACGCCACCCACGGCTACGCCTGCCAGTACCCGGTCGAGCCCGCCGTGTTCGCCTGGGCCGCCCGCACTGGCGGCTTCGTCAGCCGCGGCCACGCCGAGCCAGGCGCGGCCACCCTCGGCCACACGATCCTGACCATCGACCACTTCGTGCCGACGGGCCGATGAGATCAGGTCTTGTAACGCCGTGCCTCTTCCAGCTGCTCGGGCGTCAGGCTGGCCTCCCGCACGTTGCCGCACGTCACGACCTTGCCGTCCACCGGGCACTGCATCTTCCGGAACGGACCCATATGAATAGAGCCGAACAAGCGCGACGACTCACTAGACGTGAACAGGTGGCCGTCGCTGCAACGCAGGATGCGGTCGCCGAACACTGCCATGGGGTTCTCCTCTCCTCCTCCGCCGTGATGGATGCGCCCGTGGTGATAGGTGAAGACTGGGGCGCAGGAGATCGCCACATGCCACCATATACCCCGACATGAGACTAGAATGGTTACAAAGGATGATCGAACCATTACCCTTTGCTAGCCGTTTTCTGGGGTGGGGGAGCCAGGCAGGGCACCGGAAGGAAGGAAATGCCATGCGCGTTGTGCGAGCCGCGGCGGCGGCCGCGCTCCTGTGCGCTGGGCTTGCTGCCTGCTCCAATGCGGGAGCGGCCGGCGGGTCAGGGTCAGGGTCAGGGCCGGGCTCGTCGGCGTCGGGACAGGTCGCGGCCTCCAGCCGTGACGTCTCGTTCACCGTCGACGGCACGAAAACCTACGGGACGCTGCAGATACCGGCGCACAGCAGCGGCCAGCACCTGGCCGCCGCGCTGCTGCTGGCCGGCAGCGGGCCCGCCGACCGCAACGGCGACCAGCCGTCCGCTGACGTCACCCCGCAGACCCTGAAGCTGATCGCGGGCGTGCTCGCCCAGCAGGGCATCGAGACGCTGCGGTTCGACAAGTACTTCACCGGGCAGACCGGCGCGGGCGCCTTCGCCTCCGACCCCGGTGCCGTCGCCCTCGACTCCTACATCCGGCAGGCCGACTACGCCTACGACTACCTGATCGCCCAGCCCGGAGTCGACCGCCGGCACATGCTGGTCGTCGGGCACAGTGAGGGCGGCTTCTACGCGATGCTGGTGGCCGATACCGTCTCGACCCACCCGGCCGCCCTGGCCCTGCTCGAACCGCAGGACCAGCGGATCCTGAGCCAGCTCGCGCAGCAGCTCGACGAGCAGCTCGACGCGGCCGTGGCCCAGGGCCAGCTCACCACGTCCGACGCCCGGCAGCAGGCGCAGGGGATCGACAACGCGATCGCCCAGTTCCGGGCCGGCCAGCCGGTGGACACCACCGGCCTGCTCCCGCAGATCGTCCAGCAGCTCACCCCGGAGCTGCTGACCCCCGGGAACGCGAAGGTCGCGCGCACCGACGACGACGTCAACCCGGTCGACGCCGCGGCCAAGGTCCCGTCGGGCACCCGCGTCCTGGTCACCGACGGCACCGCCGACACCAACATCCCGGTCAGCACCATCCAGCCG
>JAJKHX010000348.1 GCA_021154785.1 Nocardiopsis sp. | reverse complement strand
CGATCCGGTGATGACCGGCTCAATGCTCCATTGATCCGGTCGCGGCCGGGGCGGAGATGGCGGCGTGCGGTTGCACCCGGGGCCAGACGGAGGCAGGCGAGGAGCGGTGCGCAGGACGGGACAGGCGTGGAGCGGTGCGGAGGTAGCGGTGGGCCGAGGAATTCGGTTGACAGTGACAAATGGGAGATGCACACTTTTGGGAGTTACTTTCAAAAAGTTGTGGCTGCCGAAGGGGTGTTAGTGTCATGGCAGAGAACGGGGCTCGGAAGTGGTGGGCGCTGGTCGCCATCGCGGCGAGCGTGCTCGTGGTCGGGCTCGACCTGACCGTGCTGAACCTGGCGTTGCCCACGATCGCGATCGACCTGCACGCCTCGACCAGCGACCTGCAGTGGATCTCGGACTCCTACAGCCTGGTGCTGGCGGCCGTGATGCTGCCCGCGGGCCTGCTCGGTGACCGGCTGGGGCGCAAGAAGGTGCTGATCGCCGCGCTGGTCCTGTTCGGGGCCAGTTCGGCGGCGTGCGCGTACGCGACCGGCACCGCTGAGCTGATCGCGGGCCGGGCGGTGCTCGGGATCGGCGCCGCGGCCATCTTCCCGCTGTCGCTGTCGGTGATCCCGGTGCTGTTCGCCCCGGAGGAGCGGCAGAAGGCGATCGCGCTGATGGCGTCGGCCACCTTCATCAGCTTCCCGATCGGCCCGGTCGTCGGCGGGTACCTGCTCGACCATTTCTGGTGGGGTTCGGTCTTCCTGATCAACGTGCCGGTGGTGGCGCTCGCCCTGATCGCCGTGACGTTCCTGCTGCCCGAGTCGCGCAGCGCGCTGCGGCCGCGGGTGGACGTGCTGGGCGTGATCTTGTCCAGCGCGGGGCTGGCCGGGCTGACGTACGGGTTCATCAAGGCCGGGCAGGACGGCTGGACGGACGCCGCCGCGCTGGGCACCATCGCCGCCGGGGTGGCGGTGCTCGCCGCGCTGGTCGGCTGGGAGCGCTGGCTGACCCGGCGCTGGCTGGCCGTCGGCGGGCTGGCTAGGGACGGGCTGGCTAGGGACGGGCTGGCCGCAGACGGGGACGACCTTCGCGGGGGCAGGGTCCGTCCGCTGATCGAGCTGCGGTTGTTCCGCATCGCCGGCTTCACCTGGGGCACCACGCTGGCCACGCTGGTCTCGTTCGCGATGTTCGGGATCTTCTTCGTGATGCCGCAGTACTTCCAGGAGGTCCGCGGCGCTGACGCGATGGGCAGCGGGCTGCGGCTGCTGCCGATGATCGGCGGCATGGTGATCGGCATGATCGGCGGTACCCGGCTCGCGTCGCCCCGCAAGGACGCCGACGGCGCCGCCAGCGCGCCCCGGGCCAGTGCCAAGCTGCTGGTCACGGTCGGGTTCGCGGTCATGGCGGGGGCGCTGGCGGTAGGTGCGGGCACCAGCGCGAGCAGCGGCACCGGGTTCGCCGCGACCTGGTTCGCGGTGTTCGGGCTCGGCCTGGGCCTGGCCATGCCGCAGGCGATGAACGCCGCGATCGGTGCCCTGTCGGCCGAACGCAGCGGCGCGGGCTCGGCCCTGATCTCGGCCCTGCGCCAGGTGGGCGCCACCATCGGGGTGGCGATCCTTGGCACCGTGCTCAGCTCGGTGTACAGCAGCCACCTGACGGTCACCGGGCTGCCCGCGGCCACGGCGGACGCCGTGAAGAGCAGCGTGGCGGCGGGCGTCGGGGTCGCGCATCAGGTGAACTCGGCCGCGCTGCTCGACTCGGTGCGGCACGCGTTCGTCAGCGGCATGGACACCATGCTCTGGATCTGCGCCGGGATCGCGCTGGTGAGCGCCATCCTGGGAGCCATCTTCCTGCCGCGCCGGACCCAGTGGGCGGCCGAGCCCGCGGTGGCGGCCGGCGTCCCGGCGGAGCCCGGAGTCGCCGAAGTCCCCGTGGGGCCGGTCGAGCGGCGAGCGTGACGACGATCGCGGACGCGGGACCGGGGGTTCCGGGGGCCGGCTCACCGCGGGCCGCCGCTGCCGGTGAAACGCATCAGGAACGGGCAGAATGGTAGCCGTGACAGTGATTCCCGGGACCGGCCAGGAGCGGCCGGACGGCTTGCGCGAGCGGAAGAAGGCCAAGACCCGCGCCGCCATCCGGGATCACGCGCTGCGGCTGTTCCGCGAGAACGGCTACCAGCGCACGACGGTAGAGCAGATCGCGGCGGCGGCCGAGGTGTCGCCCAGCACGTTCTTCCGGTACTTCCCGACCAAGGAAGACGTCGTCCTGCAGGACGACATGGACACCCGGATGATCGAGGCACTGGAGCGGCAGCCCGCCGGCCTCAGCCCGCTCAGCGCCGTCCGCGCGGCGGTCCGCGACGCGTTCGCCTCCTACACCGACGCCGACCTCGACGTGATCGGCGAGACCAGCACCCTCAGCATGACCGTGCCCGAGATCAGGGCGCGGGCCACGGACGAGTTCACCCGCACCATCGGGGTCATCGCCGAGGCCCTGGCCAAGCGGGCCGGGCGTCCGGCCGACGACCTGGCCGTGCGCACCGCGGCCGGCGCGATCGTGGGCGTCATGATGGGGATCACCCTGCCGTGGGAAGACAAGCCGAGCGGCCGCAAGGCCATCGAGGACCTGTTCGGCCGGGTGGACCAGGCCCTGGCCCTGCTGGAGGCCGGGCTCCCCCTGTAGGCCGACCTGCCCTCGAGGGGCCGCCACCCGGGTTGCCGGGCCGGGCGGCTCGCCGTGCGCTTCAGCGTCGCGTCAGCGGTGCTTCAGAGGCATGGCCGACAGTGAAGAGGTCCGCTGCTTCCGACGGCAACGGCGAATCCGTGGGCCCCGCTCGAACCCGGGGCCCACGGAGCCGATCCCGTGTAGCACCCCCGGGGGGCTGAGGTCATGAGTACTCGCGCGGTGGTCCTGATCGTGGTGGGCGTGACCGTGGCCGCCTTCGCCGGCGTGGCCCTGGTCGCCCTGATCGTGGCCGCCTGAGCCTGCCTCGGCCGCGGGCTTCAAAGCTCGGGTATCCGCCGACCCGGGGCCGGGGGTGGCCGGCAGCGTGGCCGGCCGCCCCGGCAGCCTGACGATCGGCCGGTGCCCGTGACAAGATGGGCGACCATGTACCGCGGCGTCCTGTCTTCCAGCCTCGGCTCGCACTGGCGGCGCGAGGTCCTGCGGACCAGCCTGTGGTATGTGCCCGCGCTGGAGGTGGCGGCCGCGCTGGCGCTGTTCGGCGGCACGCTCGCCGCCGACCGGGCCGCCTACCACGGCGACTTCGCCGTGCCGGGCTGGGTGATCAGCGGCAGCGCCGACGCGGCCCGGCAGATCCTCACCACGATCGCGGCCGCCATCATCACCGTGATCGGGGTGGTCTTCTCGGTTATCCTGCTCACCCTGACGCTGGCCTCGACCCAGTTCGGGCCGCGGATGCTGCGGAACTTCATCCGCGACCGCAGCACCCAGTTGACCCTCGGCACGTTCGTGGCCACGTTCGTCTACGCGGTGCTCGTGCTCGGCTCGATCGGGGTCGAATCGCACGGCGACTTCGTCCCGCATATCGGCGTGACGGTCACGCTCGGGCTGATGGTCGCCGACCTGGCCGTGCTCATCTACTTCATCCACCACACGGCGGTCTCGATCCAGCTGCCCCAGGTGATCGCGAGCATCGCCGCCGACCTGGCGGTGGCGATCAGGGAACAGGGCAGCGGGAACACCGAACCGCACGAGAAGGACGGCCCGGCCGCGGGCGAACTGGTGGCCCGGGCCGAGGAGGGCGGCGGCGCGCTGCTCGCCCCGGTCAGCGGGTACGTGCAGTTCATCAGGCACCAGAACCTGGTCCGGCTGGCCACCGAGGCGAACGCGGTGATCAACCTGGAGCACCGGCCCGGGCACTTCGTCGTGCAGGGACACCGGTTCGCCTCGGTCTGGCCGCCGGAGGCGACACCGCACATCCGCCAGGCGCTGGGCCGCGCGCATTTCGTCGGACCGCACCGAACCCTCAGCCAGGACGTCTCGTTCGGCATCGACCAGCTGGTCGAGATCGCGCTGCGCGCGCTGTCCACCGCCATCAACGACACATTCACCGCGCTGACCTGCATCGACTGGCTCGGGGAGAGCCTGTGCAAGATCGTGGCGCAGTGGCATCCGGCCCGCGTGCACCGGGACGAGCGGGGGTTCATCCGGGTCATCGCGCCCGAGCCCTCCTACGACCGGCTGATGCAGCGCTCGTTCGAGAAGCTCAGGCAGTCCAGCCTGGGCCAGCCCGCGGTGATGATCCGGCTGCTCGACGCGCTCGCCCGCATCATGGCCGAGACCGCGAGCCCGGCGCAGCGCCGGGTCTTGTTCGAGCAGGCGGCCATGATCAACCGGGCGTGCGAGCGGTCGGTGCCCGAAGCCGCCGACCGGGCCGACATCCAGCGCCGCTACGAGGCGGTGCTGACCGTCGAGGCGCGGCTGGCCAGTGGCGAGGAGGGTGGCTGAATCTTTTTCCCGGCGGTGTCGGATACGGCGCGGCACCGTTCGTGGCATTGATGAAGGGACGCTGCGATGGTGTCCCCGCTGATACTGGAGGCAACCGTGAAATACGTGATCCTGCTGCTGAACACCGAGGCGAGCCAGCAGCTGTCCGAGGCGGACGGGCAGGCCTGGTACGGCGAGATCGGGGCCTGGTACGAGAAGAACGGCGGCGGTTCGGGCAAGCTGGCCGAGACCGGGTACCAGCTGGCGCCGTCCGCCGCGGCCCGGACGGTGCGCGCCAGCGGCGTCACCGACGGCCCGTTCATGGAGACCAAGGAGGCGCTCGGCGGGTACTCGGTGCTGGAGACCGACACCATCGAGGAGGCCGTCGAGATCGCGAAGACCTGGCCGGGCGTGGACCGGGGCCTGATGACGATCGAGGTCAGGCCCGTCATCGAGATGTAGCAGCCCGGCCGGGGCGCCCGGGTGAGGGGGCCAGGGCTCAGAAAGACAGGCGGCGGGCGAGCAGCTCGCGTTCGGCCGGGTTCCCGGCGAGCGCGAGCGCTCGCTCGCTGGCGTCCCGGGCCTCCTCGTCACGGCCCAGGCCGGCCAGCAGGCCGGCCCGCAGCGCGTGGAACAGCCGGTACCCGTCGAGCTCGACGGCGAGCGGGGAGATCTCGGCCAGCGCGGCCTCCGGGCCGACCACGTAGCGGGTGGCCACGGCCCGGTTGAGCAGCACCACCGGGGACGGCGCGAGTGCCTGGAGCCGGTCGTACAGCAGGCGGATCTGGAGCCAGTCGGTGTGCTCGTAGTCGGGCGCCTCGGCGTGCAGCGCGGCGATGGCCGCCTGGACCTGGTAGGGCCCGGGGACGCGCAAGGCCAGCGCGCGGTCGAGCAGCCCGGTGGCCTCGGCGATGAGCGCCGCGTCCCAGCGGGTGCGGTCCTGGTCGGCGAGCCGGACCAGGCGTCCCCAGCCGTCGAACCGGGTGGCGGCGCGGGACTCGTGCAGCAGCATCAGCGCGAGCAGGCCACCGACCTCGGGCTCGCGCGGCATCAGCCGGTGCAGCAGCCGGGCCAGCGCCACCGCCTGGGCGGCCAGGTCCCGCCGGGCGGGCTGGCGGCCCGCGCTGGCCAGGTAGCCCTCGTTGAAGACCAGGTACACCACGGCCAGCACCTCGGCCAGCCGGTCCGCGAGCGCGTCGGGATCGGGGACCCGCAGGTCGGCGTGCGCGGCCCGCAGCGCCTTGCGCGCCCGCAGCAGCCGCTGGGTCATCGCGGGCTCGGCGGCCAGGAAGGCGGCGGCGATCTCGGCCGTGGTCAGGCCGCAGGCGGCCCGCAGGGTGAGCGCGATCTGCGACTCGCGCGGCAGGGCGGGGTGGCAGCAGGCGAAGATCATCCCGAGCAGCTCGTCGTCGGCCTCGTCCGCGTCGCCGGTATCGGCGCCGGTACGGGCACCTGCCCCGGTCTGGGTCACGGCCAGCAGCGCCAGCTTCTCCTGGCCGGCCCGGTCGCGGCGGAGCCGGTCGATCGCCTTGCGCCGGGCGGTGGTGGCCAGCCAGCCGCCCGGGTTCGGCGGCGGGCTGTCCCGCCAGTGCTCGATGGCCTCGACGAACGCGTCCTGGACGGCGTCGGCGGCCAAGCCGACGTCCCCGGTCCGCGCGGCCAGGGCGGCGGTGATCCGGGGCGCTTCGGCCCGGTAGATCCGCTCGAGCTGCGGCGCGTCCAAGAGCTCGCGGGCTACGCGCCGGTGAACCGGGGCGGCCGCTTCTCGGCGAAGGCCCGGACCCCCTCGGCGAAGTCGGCCGAGCCGGACATCTCCCGCTGGATCTGCGCCTCGAACTCGAGCTGGGCGTCCATCTGCTCGTACAGCCACCGGTTGAGCTGGCGCTTGGTCCCGGCGTAGGACCCGGTGGCGCCGGCCGCCAGCCGGTCGAGCAGCTTGACGGACTCCGCCCCGAACTCCTCGTCCGGCCAGACCCGGTTGATCAGCCCCCAGTCGAGCGCCTGGCGGGCGCCGAGCCGCTCGCCCAGCAGCGCCAGTTCGGCCGCCCGGGCGAAGCCGATCCGGGACGGCACCAGCAGCGACGAGCCGCCGTCGGGCACCAGCCCGATGTTGACGAAGGCGAGCTGGAAGAACGCCGACTCGGCCGCCACAACCAGGTCGCAGGCCAGCGCGAGGGACAGGCCGATCCCGGCCGCCGGGCCGTTGACCGCGGCCACGACCGGCTTGGGCATCCGCCGGATGCCGGTGATCAGCGGGTGGTACCGCTCGGTGAGGATCGTGTACACGTCGGGCGAGCCATCGCCGGCGCCGGCCTGGTCGGCGGATTCCTTCAGGTCGGCGCCGCTGGAGAAGGCGCGCCCGGCGCCGGTGATGAGCACCGCCCGGACCCCGGGATCGTCGGTGACCACGCGGATCGCGTCGTTCAGGTCGGCCGCGAACTGCGCGTTCCAGGCGTTCAGCCGGTCCGGGCGGTTGAGCTCGACCTTGGCCCCCGCACCGCGACGATAGAGGTTGACGGTCTCATACTGGCGGTAAAGCTCATCGTCACTCACGCCGGACATGCTATCCCGGGAGGTCATCCCGGTTAAACAAGGGAGAACGCGGCGATGCCAGGCAAGGTCAGGGACCACGGTAAGAAGGAGCCGCAGCACGCGGACGGCACGCCGCGGCTGCCGAAGAAGCTCTACGAGGACGAGCTGTACCGGCTGCAGGGCGAGCTGGTGCGGATGCAGGGATGGGTGCGGGACGAGGGCGCCCGGATCGTGATCATCTTCGAGGGCCGGGACGCGGCCGGCAAGGGCAGCACGATCAAGCGGGTGACCGAGTACCTCAACCCCCGGCTGGCGCGGATCGTCGCCCTGCCCGCGCCGACCGAACGGCAGACCACCCAGTGGTACTTCCAGCGCTACGTGGAGAACCTGCCCGCGGCCGGCGAGATCGTCCTGTTCGACCGCAGCTGGTACAACCGGGCCGGGGTAGAGCACGTCATGGGGTTCTGCAGCAAGGAGGAGTACAGCCGGTTCCTGCACCAGTGCCCGATCTTCGAGCGGCTGCTGACCGAGGACGGCATCTTGCTGCGCAAGTACTGGTTCTCGGTCAGCGACGAGGAGCAGCAGGCCCGGTTCGAGTCCCGGCTGCACGACCCGATGCGCAGCTGGAAGCTCTCGCCCATGGACCTGGAGTCGATCACCCGGTGGGAGGACTACTCCCGGGCCAAGGACGAGATGTTCGTGCACACCGATATCCCCGAGGCGCCGTGGCACGTGGTGGAGAGCGACGACAAGCGGCGCGCCCGCATCAACATGATCTCCCACCTGCTCAGCACGATCCCTTACCACCAGGTCAAGCAGCCGTCGCTGAAGCTGCCGCCGCGGCCGGCGTCCCAGGGTTACATCCGGACGCCGCGCGACACGCAGGCCTTCGTCCCCGACCACGCCGCCGGCCTCCTCGCGGCGAAGGCCGGCTAGCCAGCCACGGTGTTAGCCAGCCACGGGGAGGCGGAGACCGGCCAGCCGGACCTTGGCGCGGATGCGGTCGCCCTCGGGGTGGTCGATCGCGTCGAACGCGCGCAGCGACTGCATCCAGGCCCAGCGGGCGGCGTCCTGGTCACCCGCGCTGGCGTGGACATCGCCGAGGCGGTCGAGGATGCCCGCCTCGCTGAACCGGTCGGCGGTCTCCCGGGCCAGCCCGAGCGACCGCTCGTAGCAGGTGACGGAGCGCCGGTGGTCGCCGAGCTGGTGGTAGACGTAGCCGAGGCTGTCCCAGGAGGAAGACTCCCAGGTGCGTTCGCCCGCGGCCTTGCTCCGGGCCAGGGCCTGGCCGCAGTAGCGGATGGCCTGCGAGTAGTTCCCGAGCCGGGCGTGGCAGTAGCCGACGTCGCCCAGGCTCATGATCTCCATGCTCCGGTCGGCGGAGGCCCAGGACAGCTGGAGCGCCCGCTCGGCGTGGCCGAGCATGTCAGAATAGCGCTCCTCTAGCTCGGCGATCCAGGCCAGCGAGCTGTACGCCATCACCTGGGTGCGGCCGTAGTCATCGGTCCCCGCCAGCATGCGCAGGGCGTCGGTCATGAGGGGCACCGCCTCCGGGTGGCGGCCGGACCGGGCGTAGCCGAGTCCCAGCAGGACCAGGCCATGGGCCTCACCGGCCGTGTCGCCGGCCTGGCGGGCGGCCGCCAGGCCGGCCTGGCACGCCGTGGCGTGATCGCTCCACAGGCCGCGGCGCAGCAGGAAGGCGCTGAGCGCCCAGGCGAGCCGCCAGGCGTGGCCGGCCCGGCCCGAGCCAGCCGCCAGCGCGACCGCGCCGAGCAGGCCCGCCCGCTCGGCGGTGAACCAGGCCAGCGCCTCCCCCATGGTGAGGGGCCCGGTGGTGAGAGGCTCGGTGCTGGCGGGGACGCTCAACGCGGCGGCCGGCGCCGGGTCCGGCGCGGCCGGGGCGAAGAACGGCTCGATCAGGGTCGCGGCGGTGCAGGCGGCGTGCAGGCAGTAGTCGAGGAACCGGCCCACGGCGGCCTGGCGGGTCGCCTCGTCCTCGTGCTGGTGCGCCTGCTCGGCGGCGTAGGCGCGGAGCAGGTCGTGACAGGCGTACCGGCCGGGCCGCTGCTCGGTGAGCAGGGACCCGCGGGCCAGCTCGGCCAGCAGGCCGCGGACCTGGTCGGGCGCGATCCCGGCCAGGCTGGCCGCGGCGCCGACCGTGACGTCGGGTCCGGGGTGCAGTCCGAGCAGCCGGAACAGCCGGGCCGCGCCGTCGCTGAGCGCCCGGTAGGAGCTCCGGAACACCGCCCGCACGTCGGTGGCCGCGTCGCCGACCTCGAACGGGTCGAGCACGTGGCCGGCCTCGCGCAGGTCGGCCGCGACGGCCGCGAGCGGGAAGGACGGGCTCGCGGCGGCCCGGGCGGCGGTGATGGTCAGGGCCAGCGGCAGCCGCGCGCAGCCGGCGATGATCTCCTCGACCGCGTCCGGCTCGCGGCTGACCCGGCTGGCGCCCAGCCGGCGGGACAGCAGCTCGCGCGCCTCCCCCGGCGGGAGCAGGTCCAGGTGCAGCGGGTGCGCGCCCTGGCCGGCGACCAGCCCGGTCAGGTGGCTGCGGCTGGTCACGATGGCGAGGCAGCCGGGTGAGCCGGGGAGCAGCGGGCGTACCTGCTCGGCGTCCCGCGCGTTGTCGAGCAGGACCAGGATCCGCCGGCCCGCTAGCAGGCTGCGGAAGAGCGCCACCTGCTCCTCAAGGCGGGCCGGGATGCGCTCCGGCGGCACCGCGAAGGCGTCCAGGAACCCGCGCAGCGCCTGCCCGGCGTCGGCGGCCGGGCCGGACGGGTCGAACCCGCGCAGGTTGACGTACAGCTGCCCGCCGGGGAAGTGCGCGGCGACCCGGTGCGCCCAGTGCACCGCCAGGGTCGTCTTGCCCACCCCGGCGGTCCCCGCGATGACCGAGATGACGGCGCCGTCTTCCGGGCCCGGCACGATCGCGTCCAGGCTGGCCAGCTCGGCGCCGCGCCCGGCGAAGGCCGCCACCGGCGGCGGCAGCTGGGCCGGCTCCAACGCGGCGGGCGGCTGGCCGGCGGCCCGCAGCAGGACGACCGGCGCCGCGGCCGGCGCGTCCAGCCAGGAGTCCTGGCGCAAGATAGCGGTCTCCAGGTCGCGCAGCGGCTGGCCGGGCACCAGCCCGAGCTCGTCGGCCAGGGTGCTGCGCAGCCGCTGGTAGGCGGCCAGCGCGTCGGCCTGCCGCCCGCTGCGGTAGAGCGCCGTCATCAGCTGCGCGTAGACCTGCTCGTCGAGCGGATGCGCGGCGGCCATCTGCTCGAGTTCCCCGATCAGCTGCCGGTGCTCCCCGGCGGCCAGCCTCGCCTCGGACAGCGCCCGGCTGATCCGCTCGGCGAGCAGTTCCAGGCGTCCCGCCTGCTCCTCCAGCCAGGCCAGCCCGGTGACGTCGGCCAGCGGCCGGCCGCGCCACAGCGCCAGGGCCGCCCGCAGGTCGCTGGCCCCGCGGACCGGATCGGCGGCCTGGGCGCCCTGCCGCAGCAGCCGCTCGGCCAGCCACACGTCGGTGCCGTCGTCGCCGACGTCCAGCCGGTAACCCGGCGGCCGGCCGACGATGGCGCTCTTGTTCCCCAGCAGGGTCCGCAGGTACGACACGTGGCTCTGCAGCGTGTTCCTGACCGTCGACGGCGCGGTCTCGCCCCAGACCGCGTCCGCCAGGCGCCCGACGCTGACGACCTCGCCGCCATGGAGGGCCAGGGTGGCCAGCACGGCCTTGCGCCGCAAGCCGCTGACCATCCGGGCCTCGCCGCCCACCATGACATCGACCGGCCCAAGGAGTCGAATTCGCATGACGCTCCCGTTTCTCATGCGCAACAAAAAGAGTATTTCCCCTGCCTCCAGAAACGTGAGGCACTGTTTCCCGGTTCAGCGCATCTCAGTATTCCTACTGGTTAGTCTCAGGATGTGATAAGGTTCCACGCCGTTCCATCCCGTTCCACCAGGCACTATGTCCTGGAACGCGAGCGTCCAGGCCGTTCGGCGGAGCATTCCGGGGCCCGTACGGGCAGGATGACGGATACCGGCTCGTTCGGTATAGGAAAGCCGGAGTACGGCGGGATGCGGCTTTCTTCCAGGTGGCCACGACGGCGCCGCGCCGGAGAAATCCAGGTATGCGGATAGGCATTACGACAGATGTCTCCGTAGTGACGATGTCAGGCACGCCAGGGCCCGACGACCTGGCGGGCAGCGGCCTGGCCCGGCTCGGGCCGGACAGCGGCGAGCGGCCGCGCCGCCCTGAGCCGGGGCCGCGGCGGCCGCGCACCGTGAGTTCGCGCGCTGTTATCGGCGGGCGGACGGCAGGTGAGGACCTAGGCATGAAACTATGCCGTGGGGAAAGCGTAGGCATACGGCACGAAGGCAGTACGACACGAGGAGACGGGACCATGGCGACACCTGCGCCCGAGCGGAAGGCCTGGCAGGCGCTCAAACGGCATCACGAGGAGATCGCCGGGGTTCACCTGCGTGAGCTGTTCGCCTCCGACTCCGGCCGCGGCGAGCGGCTGACCGCCGAGGCGGCCGGGCTCTACCTGGACTATTCCAAGAACCGGATCAACGACGAGACCGTGGCGCTGCTGATCGCGCTGGCGCAGGAGTCGGGCGTGGCCGAGCGCCGCGACGCCATGTTCCGCGGCGAGCACATCAACGTCTCCGAGGACCGGGCCGTGCTGCACGTCGCGCTGCGGATGCCCGCGGGCGAGCACCTGGAGGTGGACGGCGCCGACGTGGTGGCGCAGGTGCACGAGGTGCTCGGCCGGATGGCGGACTTCGCGAACCGGGTGCGGTCCGGCCAGTGGAAGGGCCACACCGGCAAGCCGATCAGGAACGTCGTCAACGTCGGTATCGGCGGCTCGGACCTGGGCCCGGTGATGGCGTACGAGGCGCTGCGCCACTACACCACGCGTGACCTGGTGTTCCGGTTCGTGTCCAACGTGGACTCCACCGACTTCGCCGAGGCGACCCGCGACCTGGACCCGGAACAGACGCTGTTCATCATCTCCTCCAAGACGTTCGGCACGCTGGAGACGCTGACCAACGCCACCTCGGCCCGGGACTGGATCACCTCGGCGCTGGGGTCCGAGGACGCGGTGGCCAAGCACTTCGT
>JAJKHX010000347.1 GCA_021154785.1 Nocardiopsis sp. | reverse complement strand
GCTCGGCCCCGAGATGCGCTCGACCGGCGAGGTCATGGGCATCGACGTGGCGTTCGGCACCGCCTACGCGAAAGCCCAGGCGGCGGTGTACGGGTCGCTGCCGGTGAAGGGGCGGGCGTTCGTCTCGGTGGCCAACCGGGACAAGCGGTCGATGATCTTCCCGGTCAAGCGCCTCGCCGACCTGGGTTTCGAGATCTGGGCGACCGAGGGAACCGCGGAGGTGCTGCGCCGCAACGGGGTTCGTGCCAAGATCGTGCGAAAGCACGGTGACGGACCCGGACCTGACGGCGAGCCGACCGTGGTGACACGCATACTCGCCGGTGAGGTGGACCTGATCGTGAATACGCCGTTCGGCAGCCCCGGGCAGTCCGGCCCGCGCCTCGACGGCTACGAGATCCGCACCGCCGCGGTGCGCCGCGGCATTCCCTGCGTCACCACGGCCGCGGGGCTCGCCGCCGCCGTGCACGGCATCGAGGCCATCATCCGCGGCGAGGTCGGCGTGCGGTCCCTCCAGGAGCACGCCGCGCTGCTCGCGGGGGCCGGAGGCTCCCCGGCAGCGCGGCACTACGGCGAGGAGCCCCGCGTGAATGCGGGGGGTTTCCCAGGGGGGTCCCCGGGGGGGTGGAACCCCCCCGGATCAGCTAGCAGAGCCGCCCCCCCTGGTGAAGACTGATGCCCGTTCAGATCAGGGGCACCGTGCTGACCCTGCGGCGGGTCGACGCGTACCATGCGCTGACCCTCGTCGCGCCCGCCATCGCGACCAAGTTCCGGCCGGGCCAGTTCATCACGATCGCGGTCGGCGGCCCGGAGACGTCCATGCTCGGACGGCGGGCTTTCGCCGTCCATGACGTGCGCCCGGATCACGGCGGCACGGTGGAGATCGTGTTCGAGGCCCGCGGGCCCGGCACCCGCTGGCTGGCCTCACTGCGCGCCCGGGACACGCTCGACACGGTGGGACCGCTGGGCCGGCCCTTCCCCATCCCCCGGGACCCGTCGAGCTGCCTGCTGATCGGCGTCGGCTACGGCAGCGCGCCGCTGTTCGGCCTGGCGGCGCGGCTGCGGGAACGCGGCTCCAGCACCGACTACCTGCTCGGCGGCGACAGCGCGGAGCGGGTGTTCGGCGCGCTGACCGCGCGGCGGAACGGGCGCAGCGCCGCGGTCGCTACCACCGACGGCTCGTTCGGCGCGCGCGGGGCGGTGACCGGGCTGATGGAGCAGATCATCCGCGAGGCGCGGACCGACGTGATCTACGCGTGCGCGCCTGTCCCGGTCCTGCGGGAGGTCGCGGCGATCGCCGGCCGGTACGACATCCCGGTGCAGGCGTCGGTGGACGTGCCGATGGCGTGCGGGACCGGAGTCTGCATGGGATGCGTGCTGCCGGTCACCGGGACCGACGGGATCACCAGGATCGTGCGCTCCTGCGTGGACGGCCCGGTGTTCCGCGCCGACCTGGTCCGCTGGGACGACGTGGGGACGATCCCGTTCGACGCGCTGGGCGCGCCCGGCTGGTCGGCCAGGGGAGAATGGGGGGGCGGGCAGCCCCCCCATGATCGGGGGGTTATACGGGGGGTCGTCCCCCCGGGGCAGCAGAGCTATGCGGGTTAAGGGGCACCCATGCCGGCCGACATGAGGGCCCGGCTGGGCCTGACCGACCTGCCCAACCTGGTGCTGTCCGCGTCCGGCTGCGCGGGCGCCGGGCGGGAGCTCGCCCAGTTCATCGACGTGGCCCGGGTGGGCGCGGTGATCAGCAAGTCGATCATGGCCGAACCGCATACCGGCAACCCCGCCCCGCGGCTGGCCGAGACGCCGAGCGGCCTGCTGAACTCGGTGGGCCTGCAGGGCCCGGGCATGGATGCGTTCCTGCAGCGGGACCTGCCGTGGCTGCTGTCCCGGGGCGCCCGGGTCGTGGTCTCGATCGCCGGCCAGACCATCCGCGAGTTCGCCGGGCTGGCCACCCGGCTGTCCGACACCGCCGGGGTGTCGGCCATCGAGGTCAACCTGTCCTGCCCCAACGCCGAGGACGCCGGGCAGCCGTTCGCGCTCGACCCGCAGCGGGCTGGCAGCGTGATCGCGGCCGTGCGGGGCAGCGCCCGGTACGACATCCCGGTGTTCGCCAAGTTGTCGCCCGACGTGACCGACATCGTGGCCGTGGCCAGTGCCTGCGTCGCGGCCGGCGCGGACGGCCTGTCGCTGATCAACACGCTGCTCGGCATGGCCATCGACCCGGTCACCATGCGGCCGGCCCTGGCCGGCAAGTACGGCGGCCTGTCCGGCCCGGCCATCAGGCCGGTCGCGGTCCGCTGCGTGTGGCAGGTGCGGGCCGCCTTCCCCGACGTGCCGATCATCGGCTCGGGCGGCGTCCGCACCGGCCGGGACGCGCTGGAACTGCTGCTCGCGGGCGCGTCCATGATCGCGGTGGGCACGGAGATCATTCATGACCCCTCGGCCTGCTCGCGCGTGCTGAGGGAGCTGGAGGAGGAACTGGCGGCGATCGGCACCGACCGCGCCGCCGACGTGATCGGCCAGGCGCATGGCCGGACGCCTAGAGGGCTGGCCTGGCGTGCCTAGATGGCACAATGTAGGCAGAAGATGGCGATCCGTAGCGGGACAGGCCCGGAAGCAAGCAGGCCCGGAAGCAAAGAGAGGAGTGTCACCGTGAGCACGCCCGCACCGGTGGCTGTCGCGCTGGACGCCCCCGACCTGGAGACCGCGGCGCGGTGGGCCGCGCTGGTCACGCCGCACGTGAGCACCGTCAAGGTCGGGCTCGAGCTCTACCTGCGCTACGGCCCGGAGGTCGTCGCCTCGGTCCGGGGCGGCAACCGCGTGTCGGTGTTCCTCGACCTGAAACTGCACGACATCCCGGCTACGGTCGCCGGCGCCGCCCGGGCGGTGGCCCGGCTCCGCCCGGACGTGCTGACCGTGCATGCGGCGGGCGGCGCCGACGTCGTCCGGGCCGCCGTCGAGGCCGCCCCGGGCACCATGGTGGCCGCCGTCACCGTGCTCACCTCGCTCGGCGATGACGACCTCGGCCGGATCGGGCTCAGCGGCCCGGTCTCGGACGCGGTCCGGCGGCTGGCCGTGCTCTCGGTGGAGGCTGGCGCGCAGGGCCTGGTCTGCTCGCCGCGTGAGGTGGCCGCGGTCCGGGCCGAGGTCGGCGACGGCGTGACGCTCATCACGCCGGGCGTCCGGCCGGCCGGCAGCGGCGCGGACGACCAGGCGCGGGTGGCCACCCCGGAGGAGGCGCTGCTGGCCGGCGCCGACCTGCTGGTGATCGGGCGCCCCATCACCCGGGCGCCCGATCCTGGCGCCGCCGCGGCCGCTATCGCCGCGTCATTGCGCCGGGTGGCTATCGCGCGATAAGCGCCGGCCCGGCCGCCGGGCCCACTCTTGACACCGCCGCTCCCGCTTGCGCCTGACTCGCGTGCCACTCGCATGGGCCTCGAGTCACCGGGCCCGCCGTCCGTGACCAGGGGTGACGTAGGCCTTACCCAGCGAGTATGATGCCGTCGGAAGGCATCGCCAGGCAAGGATAAATATTATCGTCACTCTAGAGGCTCATGTTACCCAATATGCTTCATGTTACCGAGGTGGCGTACCGAGATGAGTGTTGTGTGTCTGATGAATCGATGACGCGCCGCGCCGGTGCCGAACCCGCGGTACCCAGATGGCCTACGCTGGTGTCCGGTGGCGCTGACAACGGGATATCACCGCGTGAGACCCCTAACCGGGGCGGGGGGCGCGGGTTGATGACTGAAAGTAATGAGTCAGTTACAGAGAGTATTATATTTCAATTTGTAATGACGTAACCGGCAGTTTGCGTTGCCTAATGGGTACGTGATTGGCTAGTTTCCCCTCCCGACAAACCTTTTTCCAACGAAACCCGAGGTGACCCCGAGTGGCTCTTCCTCCCCTCACCCCCGAAGAACGTGCGGCTGCCCTGGAGAAGGCAGCTAGAGCACGGAAAGAACGCGCCGAGGTGAAGAACCGCCTCAAGCGCGGGGCCACGTCCTTGTCCGACGTCATCAAGGAAGGCGGAACTGATGACGTGATTGGCAAGATGAAGGTCTCGGCTCTGCTCGAATCCCTGCCGGGCGTAGGCAAGGTGCGGGCAAAGCAGATCATGGAAAGGCTTGGTATCGCGGAATCGCGCCGTGTGCGCGGACTGGGTACCAACCAGCGCTCCGCGCTTGAGCAAGAGTTCGGTGCCGATATCTGATCCACGCGGCAGGGGGGAGCCGAACCCATCAGGTCTTGGCAGTGCCGCGGTCGCGACCCCGGTGCATTCGCGGCTGACCGTGCTCTCCGGGCCCTCCGGGGTCGGGAAGAGCACGGTCGTCGCCGAACTGAACCGGACGTGCCCCGGGATCTGGATTTCCGTGTCGGTCACGACACGGCGTCCGCGTCCCGGGGAAGTGGACGGCCGTGAATATCACTTTGTCGATGACCGCGAGTTTGACCGTCTGGTAGAGGACGGCGCGTTGCTCGAGTGGGCCCAGTTCGCCGGTAACCGGTACGGCACTCCCCGGGATCCGCTCAACGCCAAGCTCGAGATGGGCGTCGCCTGCCTCCTCGAGATCGACCTGGCCGGGGCGCGGCAAGTCAAGGACGCGGTGCCGGACGCCCGGCTGGTATTCCTCGCCCCGCCGTCGTGGGAAGAGCTGGTGCGCAGGCTGGCCGGCCGCGGCACCGAGTCGGCCGAGGTCATGGAGCGCAGGCTGGCGGCCGCCCGGGACGAGCTCGCGGCGGCCGGCGAATTCGAGGTCACGCTGGTGAACACATCCGTCCAGGACGTGTGCAGCCAGCTGGTAGCCTTGATGAAGCATTGACAACGGAAGGCAAAACGTGGCAGGCACTCAGGCCCACCAGGCCGCCGACGGCATCATCAGCCCGCCGATCGACGAGCTCCTCGAGGTCACCGACAGCAAGTACCGGCTGGTGATCATGGCCGCGAAGCGCGCCCGCCAGATCAACGCCTACTACTCCCAGCTCGGCGAAGGGCTGCTCGAGTACGTCGGGCCGCTGGTGGAGACGCGCAGCCAGGAGAAGCCGCTGTCCATCTCGCTCCGCGAGATCAAGGAGCGGATGCTCAGCGTCGAGGTCATCGAAGGCACCTAGGGGCTTCGGTACCATGACCGCCCGCGTCGTCCTCGGAGTCGGCGCGGGCATTGCCGCGTATAAGGCCTGCGAACTGCTCCGGCTGCTGACCGAATCCGGGCACCAGGTCCGGGTTGTGCCCACTCCCGACGCCCTCCGTTTCGTCGGCGAGGTCACCTGGGCCGCGCTTTCCGGGCAGCCGGTCACCACCGATGCCTGGACCGGCGTGGCCGAGGTGCCGCATGTCCGCCTCGGGCAGTCGGCCGACCTCGTGGTGGTCGCGCCCGCCACCGCCGACCTGATGGCCCGGGCCGCCGCCGGGATGGCCGGGGACCTGCTGACCGCCACCCTGCTCACCGCCCGCTGCCCGGTGCTGTACGCGCCGGCCATGCACACCGAGATGTGGGAGCATCCTGCCACCCAGGCCAACGTGGCGCTGCTGCGCCGTCGCGGCGCTGTCGTCCTGCCCCCCGCGACGGGCCGCCTGACCGGGCGGGACAGCGGGGCCGGGCGGCTCCCCGAGCCGGCCGCGATCTTCGCCGCCGCGCTCAGCCTGCTCGACCGCGGCCCGGCCGCGCCGGACCTGGCCGGCCGCCGGGTGGTGGTGTCGGCGGGCGGCACCCGGGAGGAAATCGACCCGGTGCGCTTCATCGGCAACTGGTCCACCGGGACCCAGGGATACGCGCTCGCCCGCACCGCGGTGGCCCGCGGGGCCGAGGTGACCGTGGTGGCGGCCAACGTGGCGCTGCCCGACCCAGCCGGGGTCAAGGTCACCCGGGTGGTCTCGGCCCGCGAGATGCGGGATGCCGTCCTGGCCGCCGCCGGGGGCGCGGACGTGGTGGTGATGGCCGCCGCCGTGGCCGATTACCGCCCCGCGTCGCGCAGCCCGGGAAAGATCAAGAAGGACGGCCGGCCGCCGGAACCGATCGCGCTGACCGAGAACCCGGACATCCTGGCCGGGCTGGGGTCCGCCCGCAACGCCCAGGACCGTACCCCACTCCAAGACCCTGACGCCGAACGGGGCAGGCTCGCGTCATCCTCATCCCCGCGTCAGGTCCTGGTCGGGTTCGCCGCGGAGACCGATACCTCGCCGGCCGGGGCCCGGGCTAAGCTGGCTAGAAAGGGCTGTGACCTGCTCGTAGTAAACCCGGTGGGGGCCGGGCTCGGGTTCGGCACGCCGGATAACGAGGCCGTCGTCTACGGCTCCGACGGGACGGTCACGCCCATCCCCCGCGGGCCCAAGGAAGCCCTCGCCGACGTGGTGTGGGACCTGGTGGTCACAAGACTGCCGCAAAGGTAAGAGAGCACCAAACTCACCGCAGTCCAGGATAAACTCACCGCAGTCACCCAGAGCGAGGGAGAGCCGAAGTGGCGCGCCGTCTTTTTACGTCTGAATCAGTTACTGAGGGTCATCCGGACAAGATGGCTGATCAGATCAGCGATGCCATCCTGGACACCATGATCAAGGATGACCCGGGCAGCCGCGTGGCTGTGGAAACCATGATCACCACAGGTCAGGTGCACGTGGCGGGGGAGGTCACGACCCAGACCTATGTCGATATTCCCGGCATTATCCGGGACAAGATCCTTGAGATCGGCTATGACTCCTCGGCCAAGGGTTACGACGGCGCCTCCTGCGGCGTGTCGGTTTCGATCGGCTCCCAGTCACCGGACATCGCCCAGGGCGTCAACGACGCGTTCGAGTACCGCGAGGGCGAGGGCACCGACGAGCTCGACCGGCAGGGGGCCGGCGACCAGGGGCTGATGT
>JAJKHX010000346.1 GCA_021154785.1 Nocardiopsis sp. | reverse complement strand
GGCGGTACCGGTGCGCGCCGCCAGCGCGGCCAGCGTCACCGGCCCGGCCCCCGCCATCGCCTTGTAGAGGCCGAGCCGGTCCCCCATATGCAGCAGCAGGCCCGAGATGGCCGCGCCCATGTCGGTGACCGCCTGACCGACGAAGGCCTCCAGCTTGGCCCCGTCGAGCTGGTTCGCTTGCGTAGTGCTCACCCGTATCTCCCGTCTTCACCGGCCGGCCCCGGACGGACCCGCCTAGTGAAGCCTGCGTGCGGGCCAGCGCGGAGAGCATCCGTGGTCAGCACGGAACGGGGGGAATCCGTGGTCGCCACCGATGCCCGCGCGGGGGCGCGCGCCGCAGATTAGAGGAGGTAACCAGCTTCCGAGGAGCGAGTAACGATGATGATCCACCCCGATTTCCAGGGCGCGATGGCCCGCGAGCGGTCCGCGACGATGGCGGCCGCGGCGGCGGCTCACCGCCAGGCCCGGCAGCTGAGGCGGGCCGGGCAGCTGAGGCTGGCCGCCACGACTCCGGGCGTAGCCGGCCAGGTCGTGCTGCGCGACGGGTCGGCGGTGCTGATCCGGCCGGTCCGCAGCACCGACGCGCCGCTGCTGGCCGACGGCTTCGCCCGGCTGAGCGAGCGGTCCCGGCGACTGCGCTTCCTCGGCCGCAAGAACACGCTGACCGAGGCCGACCTGCGGTACTTCACCGATGTCGATCACCACGACCACGAGGCGCTCGGCGCGCTGGACCACGTCCGCGGGGGCGGCGTGGGCATCGCCCGCTACGTGCGGGACCGCGAGGACCCCGGCGCGGCCGAGATCGCCGTCACGATCGCGGACGACTGGCAGGGCCGCGGCCTGGGCACCGAGCTGCTGGCCCGGCTGTCCGACCGCGCCTGCCAGGAGGGCATCGGCCGGTTCACCGCGCTGGTCGCGGCCGACAACGCGGCCGTAGCCGGGCTGCTGCGGAGCTCCGGGGCCGGGCTGGTCCGCCGCGGATCCGGCACCGCCGAGTACGAGATCGACCTGACCTGCGGGAGCGTCCGGGCCGACCGGGAGTCCGCATAGCCGACGCAGGGCTGAGGCCCCGGGCGAGGCTGGTTCTACAGGCTGGCGACGTCGGCTTGCTTGGCGCGGACGGCCTCGGCGGCGGCGCGCAGGCCGGCCAGCTCATCCTCGGTCAGGTCGCGCTCGACGACCCGGCGGATGCCGGCCGCGCCGATCTCGGCCTCGACGCCCAGGTAGACGCCGGAGATGCCGTACTCGCCGTCGACCCAGGCGCAGACCGGCATGACCGCGCCGGAGTCCTCGGCGACCGCGCGGGCCATCCGGGCCGCGGCGGCCGAGGGGGCGTAGTAGGCCGAGCCGGTCTTGAGCAGCCCGACGATCTCGCCGCCGCCGTTTCTGGTCCGGTTGACCAGCGCCTCGATCTCGTCCGCGGGCAGCAGGTCCGACAGCGGCTTGCCGTTGACCGTGCAGGCCGAGGGGACCGGGACCATCGTGTCACCGTGCGAGCCGAGGGTCAGCGTGCGCACCGAGCCGACCGGGACGGCCAGCTTCTCCGCCACGAAGTAGCTGAACCGGGCGGTGTCGAGCATGCCCGCCTGGCCCATCACCCGGGCCGGCGGGAAGCCGGACACCTTGGCGGCCAGCGCGGTCATCTCGTCCAGCGGGTTGGACACCACGATCAGCACCGCGTCCGGCGCGTACTTGGTGACGTTCTCCACCACGTTCCTGACGATCTTGGCGTTGGTCTCGATCAGGTCCATCCGGCTCATGCCGGGCTTGCGCGGCAGGCCCGCGGTGATCACCACGATGTCCGAGCCGCCGATGGCCTCGTAGCCCTCGCCCGCCGGGCCGGTGCTCTGACCGGTGACCTTGGTCTCGAACCCCTCGACCGGGCGCGACTGGTTCATGTCGAGGGCGAGCCCCTCCGGCTTGCCCTCGATGATGTCGGTGAGCACGACCTCTTCGAAGATGTCGTACTCAGCCAGCCGCTGCGCGGTGGTGGAGCCGTAGAACCCGGCCCCGACGACGGTTACCTTGCCCTTGCGAGACATTGCGGTGAGACTCCTTTGTCCGTGTTCTTGCTCCGTCTGGTTACCTAGGAACCCATCGCCTTGCGCAGGTTCTCATCCAGCGCGGCGAGGAAGTCCTCGGTGTTCAGGAACGGCTGGTCCTTGCCGACGAGCAGGGCGAGGTCCTTGGTCATCTGGCCGCCCTCGATCGTCCGGATGCAGACGTCCTCGAGCGTCTGGGCGAACCGGGAGACCTCCGGAGTCCCGTCGAGCGTGCCGCGGTGGGCCAGCCCCCGGGTCCAGGCGAAGATCGACGCGACCGGGTTGGTGGACGTCGGGTTGCCCTGCTGGTGCTGGCGGTAGTGCCTGGTCACGGTGCCGTGGGCGGCTTCGGCCTCCACGGTGCGGCCGTCCGGGGTCATCAGCACGCTGGTCATCAGGCCGAGCGAGCCGAAGCCCTGGGCCACCACGTCGGACTGCACGTCGCCGTCGTAGTTCTTGGTGGCCCAGACGATGCCGCCCTCCCACTTGAGGACCTGGGCGACCATGTCGTCGATCAGCCGGTGCTCGTAGGTGATGCCGGCCGCCTCGAACTCCGCCTTGAACTCGGACTCGAAGACCTCCGCGAAGATGTCCTTGAACCGGCCGTCGTAGGCCTTGAGGATCGTGTTCTTGGTGGACAGGTAGAGCGGCAGCTCGCGGTTCAGCGCGTAGCGCATGGTGGCGCGGGCGAAGTCGCGGATCGACGCGTCGTAGTTGTACATGGCCATCGCGACGCCGCCGCCGGTGAACGTGGCCACTTCCATCTCGATGGGCTGCCCATCCTGGCCAGCACTGTCGATGCCCTCGGGGACGTAGGTGATCGTCACCGTGCCCGGGCCCGGCACCACGAAGTCGCTGGCCTTGTACTGGTCCGCGTGCGCGTGGCGGCCGATGATGATCGGCTTGGTCCAGCTCGGCACCAGCCGGGGGATGTTGGAGATCACGATCGGCTCGCGGAAGATGACGCCGCCCAGGATGTTACGGATGGTGCCGTTCGGGCTCCGCCACATCTTCTTCAGGCCGAACTCGGTGACCCGCGCCTCGTCCGGCGTGATCGTGGCGCACTTCACGCCGACGCCGTGCCGCTGGATGGCGTGCGCCGCGTCGATCGTGACCTGGTCATCAGTGGCGTCGCGGTGCTCCACGCCCAGGTCGTAGTACTCGAGCTCGACATCGAGGTAGGGCAGGATCAGCTGGTCCTTGATGTACTGCCAGATGATGCGGGTCATCTCGTCCCCGTCGAGTTCGACGACGGGGTTCGCCACCTTGATCTTGGCGATATCAGCCATGGTTTTCCGGATCCCTTCAGGAAGTGCTGCTTATGGCAGCGACAGCGCGACCGCGAGCACCGCGGCGCCGAACACCGCGAAGGCCAGCACATCGGAAGCTTTTCGGCGGGACGCCAGCACGCCGGCGAAGCGGTTCGGCAGGACGAGGCGGGCCAGCGCCGCGACCAGCAGGGTGCCGCCCAGCACGGCGGTACCGCGGGTCGCGTAGGCCGAGCCCCGCGAGACGATGAACATCCCGGCGGCGGCGCCCGCGAGCACGATCAGGTAGAGCACCCAGGCCAGGCCGCCGGTGACGGCAGGCTCGTCACGGTCCTTGCCCCGGACGGGACGAGGGCCGGTAGCCCTGTGACTGCCCGAGCCAGCGTTCGCCGGCCTACTCGCCATCCATCTGCCTCCCGGCTTCCGACGGAAGTTTACCGGCGTCACGCTCGGCCGATGCCACGGGCCGGTCCTACGGTGCGGCTGAGGACCAGGTAACGCGTCTCAAGATCAGATGGTGCTCTGACGGCGGGAGCCGTGACACGGCGGGTAACCCGGTGGTAAGACTTTAGTCACGGCTCCGACAGAGAGGGGAATCCGCGGTGGACACACCGTTCCTCCGCATCGAGGAAACCGGCGACGTTTTCCCGCTGCGCGACGATGTGACGACCGTCGGGCGCGGCCAGGGCGTCGACATCCGCCTGGACGATCCCAGCGTTTCCCGGCTGCACGCCGAGCTCGTCCGCCGCGGACCGTACGTCTACGTAGTCGACCTCGGTTTATCACGCAACGGGACCCGGGTTAACGGGCGCCCGGTAGCCCGCCGGGTGCTCGAGGACGGGGACGTGCTGAGTTTCGGCACCGCCCGCGGCCGGATGGGCGGGATCCCCCAGGAAGAGATCACGGCCGAGGCCGAGCTGCGCCGTTCGGCCGTGCCCGAGCTGACCCGCCGCGAGCTGGATGTGCTGACCTCGCTGTGCCGGCCCGCGCTGTCCGACGAGGCCTTCGCCACCCCCGCCACCGCCCACCAGATCGCCTCCGACCTGGTGGTGACCGAGGCGGCGGTCAAGCAGCACCTGCTGCGGCTCTACCAGAAGTTCCGGATCCCGGAGGGGACCAACCGGCGCACCCGGCTGGCCAACGAGGTCGTCGCGCTCGGCCTGGTCAGGCCGATGCCGCCAGCCGACATGGGCGAGCAGCCGTTACAGCTGTATATTCCGCAGCAGCCAGTGCGAAGCCGACGTGATGAGGCTGTGCAGGCCGGGTAGCTGCCAGGGCAGGTGCGGGTCCGCCGCGGGCCAGTAGTACGGGGTCTGCGACCAGGCGAACAGAACGGCGGCGGCCGCGACCGCCCAGACGGCGACCGCGATCGCCGCCGCCGACACCGGGGTCCGCGCCACCGCGCCGGCCATCCGGTTCAGCTGCCGCCGCGGGCGGCCCGCACCGGGGCCCAGGCCGTACCAGGCCACCACCGCGGCGGCCGCAAAGGCCCCGGCGCGGGACATGTTCATGCTGTGCGTGAACACCACGGCCAGGCCGTAGGCGGCCGTGCCGGCGAGGAGTGCGAGCGGGGCCATCAAGATCTCGGTCAGCAGCGCCCGGGCCACGGTCAGCGGCGCGGTGACCAGCACCACCACCAGGTCGCTGGCCCGCGGGCCGTAGACGGAGCGGCGCACCGCGAGCTTGCTCTGGGCCCGGTCGGCCGCCCGCAGCAAGGTGATCACCGCCAGCGAGGCGACCAGCCCGGCCACCGGCAGCATCACGGTCAGCGCGATCGCGGCGACCATGAAGGCGAGCCCGACGGCGGTGTTCGGCCGGGACGGGGGGCGCGGGGCCTTCTGGTCCCGTTCACCGTCCTGGCCGCGGGGGCCAGGGGCGGCGGGCTTGGGGCCCTGGGGGCCCCACGAACCCGGCTCGGCCCGGCGGGGCGGCGGCGGGTAGTCGACCGGCGGCAGCAGGTCGGCGACGTCCCGCGCGGCCTGCTTGGGGGCCAGCGGCGCCGCGGGTCCGGCCAGCCCTGCTCCGGCCAGCCCGGGGCCGGCCGCCGCGGCGGACGGCGTGAACGTGGGCGGCCGGCCCAGCGGCTCGGGCAGCGGCGATCCGGCGTAGGTGCCGGTCGGGGCGTAGGCCGCGGGCGCGGCCGGCCCGGC
>JAJKHX010000345.1 GCA_021154785.1 Nocardiopsis sp. | reverse complement strand
TGTCCCGGGTCCCGGGCAGGACGCGCTCGTGCCCGGCAAGCACCCGCGACACCGTGGCCGTGGACACCCCGGCGTGCCGCGCCACCTCGTACACGCTCGGCTTGTCCCGCACCAGGAGGAATCCCTTCATGTATGCGCATACACGATCATGCTCTTACAGGCCGGAGACTGCAAGCTGTTCACAACCGGGCTGGAGGGCGCCGGCGAGGCCGTCCGCAACGCGGCCCGGATCGGCGAAGGCTACGACGTCGGCGTGCCGCTGCGGGCTAACGCCGCCTAGCGGCCGCAAACCTCCAGCCGAGCAGGAACAGTCCCAGGAAGATCAAAGCGACGATAACGAACGGGACGGCGGTGCCTTGTCCTGACACCACCCGCAGTGCCATGCCCAGGGCCACCGTGCCGAGCCAGGCGCTGACCCCGGCCGGCCACAGCGGATACGGCCGTCGCCAGGCCCGCCCTGCCAGCCAGCCGCCCGCCAGCCCGGCCAGGAACGGCCACGCCGTGGAGGCGATGCCCGCCAGGGATTCGCCCTTGGTGTGGCTGGCCCGCCCGATGACGACGAATACCAGCACGCAGCAGCAGTCCAGCACCGCCGCGAGCCGTACCGAGCGCATCCGCCCACCCTACCGCCGTGGGTTTTACCGTTGCGGTTCGATGACCGCCTTGAGCCCGGTGCGCCGGGCCGCCGCCCCGAACGCGTCGGTGATCTCGCCCAGCCCGGACCGGCTCGTCACCACCGAGGCGAGGTCCACCGCCTTGCGCTCGGCCAGGCTGATCGCCCGCGGGTACACCTCGTTCATCCGCCGCACCATGGCGATCGTCAGCCCCTTGCGCCGCGCGAGCGAGGCCCCGAAGCTGATCACGTCGGCGCCCGGGATCCCGGCCAGCACCACCCGGCCGCCGGGCCGCACCGAGGCCAGGGCCAGGGCGACGCCCTCGTCGTTGCCGGCCGCCTCGAACGCCACGTCCACGTCCGCCTCGCCGAGGCTGGCGGAGGGCTCGCAGACCTGGTCGGCGCCCATCCGTTCGGCTGCTTCCCTACGGTGGGCCAGGGGCTCGACGGCCAGCACCGAACGGGCGCCCGCCACCTTCAGCAGCTGGATCATGAGCAGCCCGATAGGACCGCAGCCGATCACCGAGGCGGTGCCGGCCAGCGGCAGGTGCCCCAGGTCGACCGAGTGGATCGCCACCCCGAGCGGCTCGAGCACGGCGCCGTCGGTGTCGGAAACCCCGTCCGGCAGCGGGTGCAGCAGGTGCGATGGCCACGCCATGACCTCGCGCAGCATGCCGTCGGTGTCGCCGTGGCCGGAGAACTTGACGTGGTAGCACAGGTTGCGGTAGCCGTCCCGGCAGGCCCGGCAGGTCTCGTCCGGGATGGCCGGGTCGATGGCCACCCGCTCGCCGCGCCGCGGCCCGCCGGCGATCACCCCCGCGCCCTCGTGGCCGAGCACCAGCGGGTGCGTGAGCTTGGCGTCGCCGATCGCGCCCTCGTCAAACCAGTGCAGGTCGGAACCGCAGATGCCGACCGCGGTCACCCGTACCAGGCTCAGGCCGGCCCCGGGAAATTCCCCGGCGGCCGGCTCCGGCTCGTCCGCGACCCGCAGGTCGCCTACCGCGTGGAGTCTCGCTGCGCGCACCCGCTCATCCTCTCGCCGGCCGTCAGGAAACGACAACGCCAGTGATCCCCGGGGTTAGCCGGGGATCACTGGGCTGCGGTGCCAGCCAACGGGGGGGACCGGCGTGCGGTCCTGGCTGGCATCGGGCGGATGGGCGCCGGGGCGGATTTAGCAGGGATACCGACCCGGAGACCCCCCGTCGGCCGCCGCTAGGCGGCCGGGCCGGACGTCAGCGTCACGGTCGTGCTGTGCGACTGGCCGGACGCGTCCTGCCAGCTGACCGTGATCTTGTCGCCCGGGTGGTACTTGACCAGCACCTGCTGGATGTCACTGGCGGAGGAGACCGACTGGCCGCCGACCGCGGTGATCGTGTCGCCCTGGGTCAGGCCCGCGCTGGCCGCCGGAGAGCCGGCCAGGGCGCCGGCGATGGCCACCCCGGTACCGGAAGCCTGGCCGCCGAAGCCGCCGAACCCGCTGGCGCCGCTCGAGTCGCTGCCCGAGGTCTCGATGCCGAGGAAGGCGGTGGCGCCGATGTGGATGGTCGAGGAGGCGTTGCCGCCCTCGATCTGCTTGGCGATGGTCAGCGCCGAGTCGATCGGGATGGCGTAGGCCTGCACCTGGCTGCCCTGGGAGCCGGACTGGTCCTGGAACTGGAAGCCGGTCGAGGCCGCGGTGTTCATGCCGATCACCTGGCCGTGGGAGTTGACCAGCGCGCCGCCCGAGTCACCGGGCTGGATGTCCGCGTTGGTCTGGATCAGCCCGGTCAGCTGCTCGCTGACGCCGGAGCCCTCGTCCGAGGCGGTGATGGACTGGCCCAGGGCGGTGACCGTGCCGCTGGCGACCGACGGGGTGCCGCCCTTGCCGCCCGCGTTGCCCAGCGCGGTCACCGTGTCGCTGCTGGCGACCGAGGAGGAGTCGCCCAGGCTGGCGGTGGTGAGGCCGGACGCGTTCTTCAGCTGGATCACGGCCACGTCGTGGCTGGCGTCGTAGCCCACGACGGAGG
The DNA here is from genome assembly GCA_021154785.1 of Nocardiopsis sp. GTDB lineage: Bacteria > Actinomycetota > Actinomycetes > Streptosporangiales > Streptosporangiaceae > Palsa-504. The sequence goes on along the minus strand of JAJKHX010000345.1, from coordinate 3,444 downwards.
CGGTGTAGGTCTTGCCGTTGCCCACGTCGGTGACCTTGATCGAGGTGGCGCCCCGGATCACGTGGTTGTTGGTGAGGATCTCGCCGTTGGCGGTCAGCACGATGCCGGTGCCGGCCGAGGTCGACCCCGCGGCGCTGTTGGTGGACACGATGTCAACCAGGGCCGGGTCGACCCGCTGGGCAATCTGGCTGGCGCTCAGCACCGTGTTCGAGGTGGCGGTGGCCGTGCTCACCACGCCCTTGTTCATGCTGCCGATCAGCCCGCCCGCGGTGGCCCCCGCGGCCAGCGCGACCGCGCCGGTGATGATCAGTCCGCGCTTGCGGCTGCGCGGCGGCGGCGGTGGCGGTGCGCCGAAACCCGCTCCCTGGTAGCCGCCCGGATAGCCGGGACCGCCGGCGTAGTCAGGTCCGGCCAAGTAGCCCTGCCCGTGTCCGGGATAGTTCGGGTCGTAAGTCTGGCTCATCGGTCTCGCCCTCAAGTCGGTGCCGTGGTACGGCTTCGTTCCTTCGTTACGCTCTGATACTCGGTTCCGCACCTTGAGGCGAGCCAAGGGGAACCGCTGGTAAAGCTCTAAGTTTCCTGAAGGTCCGCTTAACGCGTTCAGGTTCACGGGCGGGCGCCGTACCCTCCAACCCATGGACTCCATCTGGGTGGTGCGGCTGGACGCGCCCGGCGGCGGGCCGCGGCTCGCGGTCAAGGACTGCATCGACATGGAAGGCCTGCTCACGACGGCCGGCTGCCAGGCGATCGCGGAACAGGCGGTCCCGGCCGACCGCGACGCGCCCGTGGTGGCGGCGGCCCGGCGGGCCGGGGCGCGGATCGTCGGCAAGACCAGCCTGACCGAGTTGTGCTGGTCGGCCAGCGGGATAAACCCGTGGCTGGGCACGCCGCCGAACCCGCTCGACCCCCGGCGGATCCCTGGCGGTTCGTCCAGCGGCTCGGCGGTAGCGGTCGCGACCGGTGAGGCGGATGTGGCCCTCGGCACCGACACCGGCGGCTCGGTGCGGATCCCGGCCGCCTGCTGCGGGATCACCGGCCTGAAGACCACCTGGGGCCGGATTCCGCTCGACGGGGTGTACCCGCTGGCCGCCTCCATGGACACGGTGGGCCCGCTCGGCATGGACGTGACCGCGGTGGAACTGGGCATGCGGCTGATCGATCCCGGCTTCGCGGGCGCCTCCGCCGACCCGCCCGCCCGCGTCGGGCGCATCCGGACGCCGGCTGACGTCGGCGTGGATAGCGCGATCGACGCGGCGGTCGACGCCGCCCTGGCCGGCCTCCAGGTCACCGACGTCGCCGGGTTCGACTTCCGGGCCGTCAACCGGGCCGGGAACGTCTCCATCGACGTGGAGGCCTACCCGGCCAACGCGCACCTGCTCCCGCAACTGGACCAGCTCACCGAGGACATCAGGCGCAACATGACCGAGGCGGCCAAGATCACCGACGAGGAGGCCGCCGCGGCCGCCCGGACCCGGCAGGAGCTGCGGGACTGGTTCAGCGCCGCCCTGGCCCGCCACCCGGTCCTGGCCCTGCCCGCGCTGATCGGCGCGCCGCCGCTGATCGGCGAGCGCATGTCCACCACCATCTTGACCATGCCGGCCAACCTGGCCGGGCTCCCCGCCCTGGTCCTGCCGGTCCCCGGCGGCCCGGCCGGCCTGTCCGCCTCCCTCCAGCTCATCGGGCCGCCCGGCGGCGAGGAGCAGCTAATCGCCCTCGGCCGCGTAATCGAGGCCGCGCTGCCCCGGTAACGGCATCGTGGTTTCCGGTACTGACATTCCGCTGGGTAAGAATGTCGGTAGAAGGAGGGAGCCGCTATGAGCGCACCAGCGCACACGCAGAGCGTCACCTGGTCACAGGCTTCGCTGCGAGGGTTCCTGCACGGGCTGCCCGGCGTGGACCGGGTCGGGGCGGAGGCCCGCGCGGCCATGCTGGCCAGCCGGTCCATCAAGACCACGGCCAAGCAGTGGGCCCTCGATGCCGCCATCTCGATGATCGACCTGACCACGCTGGAGGGCCAGGACACCCCGGGCAAGGTCCGCGCGCTGTGCGCCAAGGCCAGGCGCCCCGATCCCGCCGACCCGGCCACGCCCGCCGTCGCCGCCGTCTGCGTCTACCCGGACCTGGCCCACGTCGCGGCGACCGAGCTCAAGGGCACCGGCATCCACGTGGCCAGCGTGGCCACCGCGTTCCCCAGCGGCCGGACCAGCCTGGACGTCAAGCTGGCGGACGTGAAGTACGCGGTCGCCGCGGGCGCCGACGAGGTCGACATGGTGATCGACCGCGGCGCCTTCCTGGCCGGAGACTACCTGCGGGTCTTCGACGAGATCACCGCGGTCAAGCAGGCCTGCGGCTCTGCTGCCTCGTCCGGCTCCGCCGGGGGTGCCCACCTCAAGGTCATCCTGGAGACCGGCGAGCTGGTCACGCTGGACAACGTCCGGCGCGCGTCCTGGCTGGCCATGCTGGCCGGCGCCGACTTCATCAAGACCTCGACCGGTAAGGTCAGCCCGGCCGCCACCTTGCCGGTGACCCTGGTCATGCTGGAGGCCGTGCGTGACTTCCGCACCGAGCACGGGCGCCAGATCGGCGTCAAGCCGGCCGGCGGCATCCGCACCGCCAAGGACGCCCTGCGCTACCTGGTCCTGGTCAACGAGACAGCGGGGGAGGACTGGCTGGATCCCGACTGGTTCCGGTTCGGCGCCTCCAGCCTGCTGAACGACCTGCTCATGCAGCGGACCAAGCTGACCACCGGCCGCTACGAAGGCCCCGACTACTTCACCCTGGACTGACCATGGCCAAATTCGAGTACGCCCCGGCGCCGGAGTCACGGTCCGTCGTCTCGCTGCGCGAGTCCTACGGGCTCTTCATCGACGGCGAGTTCGGCCCCGCCAAAGACGGCCAGACGTTCAAGACCATCTCCCCGGCCACCGAGGAGGTGCTGGCCGAGGTGGCCGAGGCGGGGCCCGCCGACGTCGACCGCGCGGTGACCGCCGCCCGCCAGGCCTACGAGACCACGTGGTCGGTCATGCCCGGCCGCGAACGAGCCAAGTACCTGTTCCGGATCGCCCGGATCATCGCCGAGCGCGCCCGCGAACTGGCCGTGCTCGAGTCGCTCGACAACGGCAAGCCCATCAGGGAGTCCCGCGACGTCGACATCCCGCTGGTCGCGGCGCACTTCTTCTATCACGCGGGGTGGGCCGACAAGCTGGAGCACGCGGGATACGGGCCGGCGCCGCGGCCGCTCGGGGTGGCCGGCCAGGTCATCCCGTGGAACTTCCCGCTGCTGATGCTGGCCTGGAAGATCGCCCCCGCGCTGGCCTGCGGCAACACGGTGGTGCTCAAACCGGCCGAGACGACACCGCTCAGCGCGCTGGTGCTCGCCGAGATCGTCGCCGAGGCGGACCTGCCGCCGGGCGTGGTGAACGTACTTGCCGGCGGGCCGTCGAT
>JAJKHX010000344.1 GCA_021154785.1 Nocardiopsis sp. | reverse complement strand
CGCAGGTCGGCCAGCGAGGTCGCGCCCATGACGGTCACCGCGCGGGCGAGGCGCTCGCACCGGTCCGGCCCGACCGGCAGTCCCGCCGTGTGCAGGGCGATCCCCAGGCCGGTGGCCATGGCGGCGACGTCCGGGCCGGCCCCGGGAACGGTCCCGGTCTCAGTCAATGCGGCCGACCACGGCGGCCAGGCCGGCCTGGCGTACCGTGTCCTCGTCCTCGGGGTACTTCAGCACCGTGCTCAGGGTCTGCCCGGCCACCGGCGCGCCCAGCTCAGCCGCACCGAACACGCTCACCGCGAACGCCCAGCTGATCGCCTCCGAGATCCCCGGCGGCTTGGTCAGGTCCAGCCCCCGGAGCCGGCCCACCGCCGCCGCGACCTGCCCCGCCAGCCGCTCCCCCGACCCCGGCACCCGCCGCCGCACGATCTCCGCCACCCGGGCCGTCCCCGGATAGGCGATCCAGTGATACAGGCAGCGCCGCTTCAGCGCATCATGCAGATCCCGGGTCCGGTTCGAGGTCAGCACCGTCACCGGCGGCACCACCGCCCGCTGGGTCCCCAGCTCCGGAATCGTCACCGCCGCCTCGGCCAGCAGCTCGAACAAGAACGCCTCGAACTCATCATCGGCCCGGTCCACCTCATCGATCAGCAGCACCGCCGGCCGCGGCCCCGGATGCAGCAGCGCCGACAGCAGCGGCCGCGGCAGCAGGTACTCACCGGTAAACAGGTCCTTATCCTCGATCCGGTCCCCGGCCGCCTCCGCCAGCCGGATCGCCAGCAGCTGCCGCGGGTAATTCCACTCATACAGCGCCTCCGACGCGGTGATCCCCTCATAGCACTGCAACCGCACCAGCGGCGTCCCGATCGCCGCCGCCAGCGCCTTGGCCGCCTCGGTCTTGCCCACCCCCGGCTCACCCTCCAGCAAGATCGGCTGCCCCATCCGCACCGCCAGGAACAACGCCGCCCCCAGCTGCTCCCCCGCCAGGTACCCCACCCCCGCCAGCGCCGCCGACAACGCACCAGCCTGCGGGAACCGGTCAGCAAGATCATTGGTCACAAGAGTGGAGTTTATCTTCAGCACCTTTCGGCCTCACGACTGCGCTGCCACGGCTTCGGGGGTCAGGTCGTCGAGGCTGGTGAGGACCAGGTTGGTCAGGGCGAGGGCGTCGGGGTCGGGAGGGTACCGGGGGCGCGGGATGGCGATGACGCGCAGGCCCGCGGCGGCGGCCGAGCGCAGGCCGTTGGATGAGTCCTCCACGGCTGCGCAACGGGCCGGGGCCACTTCGAGCCTGTCCGCCACGGCCAGGTAGATATCCGGTGCGGGCTTGCCGCGCGGTACCTGCTCGGTGGACATCGTGACCCGGAAATCCGGGCGCAGGCCCGCAGCCTGCAAGACGGTTTCGATCAGCACGGCCGGAGCCGAGCTGGCCAGGCCGAGCGGCCAGCGGGCGGCCAGCCGCCGCACCGCCTCGACGGCGCCCGGCAGCAGCGGCAGGTGCTCCCGGTAGCTGGCGGCCATCCGGCCGGTGACGAGATCCGCCACCTCGCCGGGAGGCAGGCCGACACCCAGGTCCTCGCTGAGGTACCGGGCCCATTCAGGCGTGCTCATGCCCATGAGCTTTTTCTGGGCGTCCGGGGCCCAGTGGCCGCTGCGTTCGGCCACCAGGCCGCGACGGACCTGCTCCCAGACGGGTTCGGAATCGATCAGGACGCCGTCCAGGTCGAAGACGACCGCCTCGATCACGCCGGGTTCCGCAGGCGGCCGAGGCAGGCCGTGGCGGTGCCGGGGCACGCGCCACGGCCGTTCGGCATCATGCGCGCGAGCTTGCCTCGGTGAGCGCGCGGGAGACCAGGACGCGGGCCAGGTGCTCGCGGTAGGCCCGGGTGGCGCGGATGTCGTCGGCGGCACTGGTGCCCTCGGCGGCGTGCGCGGCCGCGTCGGACGGCGCGGCGCCGTCGGCCAGGGCGGCCTCCACGCCCGCGGCCCGCAGCGGCGTCCCGCCCATGTTGACCAGGGCCACGTTGCCGCCCTGGACGGCGCAGCCGACGATGGCCCAGTCGATGGCCCGCTGGGAGAACTTCTGGAACGACCAGGCACCGGCCGACGCGGGCTTGGGCACCCGGATCTCGGTGAGCAGCTCATCCGGCTCGAGCGAGGTCTCGAACAGGCCCTGGAAGAACTCCCCGATCGGGATTTCCCTGGTACCGCCGGAACCCTGCGCGACCAGGGTGGCGTCCAGCGCGAGCAGGACCGCGGGCAGGTCGGAGGCCGGGTCGGCGTGCGCAATCGAGCCGCCGATCGTGCCCCGGTGCCTGATCTGCGGGTCGCCGACCTGGCCGGCCGCGTGCGCGAGCAGCGGGACGTCGCGGGCGAGAACATCGGAGTGCTCGACGTCGTGGTGCCTGGTCAGCGCGCCCACTGCGACGTAGGTCCCCTGGTCGGTGACATAGGACAGGTCACGCAGGCCGCTCAGGTCGATGATCACCTCGGGGGCGGCCAGGCGCAGCTTCATCAGCGGCAGCAGCGAGTGGCCGCCGGCCAGGAACTTCGCGTCGTCGCCGTATTCGGCGACCAGTTCCAGGGCTTCGGCGGCCGAGCCCGCCCGCTTGTAGGTGAACGGGGTCGGGATCACGCCGAGACCTTCCCTTCGTCCGCGGCCGCCAGCGCGGCCCGGACGATGTTGTGGTAGCCGGTGCACCGGCACAGGTTGCCTTCCAGGCCCTGCCGCACCTGTTGCTCGCTGGGGTCCGGGTTCTCCTTGAGCAGCGAGACGATGGCCATCACCATGCCCGGGGTGCAGAAGCCGCACTGCAAGCCGTGCTCCTGGTGGAAGGCGCGCTGCACCGGGTGCATCTCGCCGTTCGTGGCCAGCCCCTCCACCGTGGTGATCTCGTGCCCGCTGGCCTGGGCGGCCAGCACCGTGCAGGACTTGACGGACTCGCCGTCGAGCAGCACCGTGCAGGCCCCGCAGGAGGTGGTGTCGCAGCCCACGTTGGTCGCGGTGAGGTCGGCCACGTCGCGCAGGAAATGCACGAGCAGCATGCGGTCCTCGACGTCCGCGCTGATGTCCTTGCCGTTGACGGTCAGGTCGACCTTCACTGGTTACCCGCCTTCTGTGCCTCGTTGATGGCCGTCCATACCCGCTGCGGGGTGGTCGGCATGTCGATGTGCCGGATGCCGAGGTGCGCGACCGCGTCGATGACCGCGTTCTGGATGGCCGGGGTCGAGCCGATCGTCCCGGCCTCGCCGATGCCCTTGACGCCGAGCGGGTTCACCGTGGTCGGCGTCTCGCTGGCGAGCAGCTCGTAGCTCGGCAGCTCGGCCGCGGTGATGGCCGCGTAGTCGGCGAGCGTGGAGGTCAGCGGGTTGCCGTCCGCATCGTAGAGCACCTCCTCCAGCAGCGCCTGGGCCGCGCCCTGGGCGATGCCGCCGTGCCGCTGGCCCTCGGCGAGGACCGGGTTGAGCACCGGCCCGGCGTCGTCCACGGTCACGTGGCGCAGCAGTGTCACCTTCCCGGTCTCGGTGTCCACCTCGACCACCGACACATGTGCGCCGAACGGGAACGTCGGCAGGTCAGCGGCGAAGCTGACGTCCGCGACGAGGCCGCCGCTGGTGTGGCCCGCGACCTGTGCCCAGGTGAGCGAAGCTTCCGGGTCGCCGCGCACCTGCCACAGGCCGCTGATGGTGTCCAGGACCACGTCGGCCTCGGCCGCCTCGAGGATGTCCGCGGCCTGACGGCGGGCCTCGTCCTTGACCTCGACCGCCGCCTTGTGCACCGCGGAGCCGCCGAGCTGGAGTGAACGGGAGGCGTAGGTGCCGACGCCGACGGGGATCAGGTCGGTGTCGCCGTGGACGACGGTGACCTTGTCCATGGGAATGCCCAGCTCTTCCTGCACGAGCATGGCCCAGGCGGTGTGGTGCCCCTGGCCGTGCGGCGAGCTGCCGGTGTAGACGGTCGCGGTGCCGTCGTCCGCGACCTCCAGCTTGGCGGTCTCCCCGGCGGCGCCGTCGGCCGCGGTGATCTCCACGTAGCTGGAGATGCCGATGCCGAGCTGCCTGACGTCGCCGCTGGCGCGCCTGCGCTCTTGTTCCTTGCGCAGCTCCTGATAGCCGGCCCCGGCCAGGACCTTGTCCAGGGCCTCCTCGTACTGGCCGCTGTCGTACAGCGCGCCGGTCTTGGTCTGGAACGGGAACTTGTCCGGGGCGACGAAGTTGCGCCGCCTGACCTCGGCCGGGTCCATGCCGATCTCGGCCGCGAAGAGGTCGACGGCGCGCTCGATTGTGGCCGCGGCTTCCGGCCGCCCGGCGCCGCGGTAGGCGCTGATCGGCGTCGCGTTGGTGACCACCACCCGGTAGCCGGCCTGGACCGCGGGGATGTCGTACACGCCGGGCGCCATGAGGCAGGTCAGCATGGGCAGGAATCCGCCCATCCGCGAGTAGGCGCCGCTGTCCTGGATGACGTCGATCCGGTAGGCCAGGATCTTGCCGTCCCGGTTGCCGCCGATCTTGATGTGGTGCAGCTGGGCGCGGCCCTGGGTCATGCCGACCAGGTTCTCGCTGCGGGTCTCGTTCCAGCGCAGCGCGCGGCCGGTTTTCCTGGCCGCCCAGGCGACGACGAGCCCGTCCCGGTCGATGCCGACCTTGGCGCCGAAGCCGCCGCCCACGTCGGGCACGATGACGCGGATCTGGTCCGGGGCCATGCCCAGCGCGCCGCACAGGATGAGCCGGCACAGCTGGGCGTTCTGCGAGCTGTGCCAGACCGTCAGCTTGCCGTTCTCGAAGGTGGCCGCGGTCGCGCGCCCCTCCAGCGGCATGCAGGCGAGCCGCTGGTTGACGATGGCCTGCTCGACGACAACCTCGCAGGCGTCGAACGGGGCGTCGTCGGCAGAGACCGGGCTGGTGAGCGGGATGTTGCTCCCGGCCGCGGGGAACAGCAGCGACTCACTCGTGAGGGCGGCCTCGGGGCCCACCACCGCGGGCAGCGGATCGTAGTCCACCGTGACCAGGTCGGCGGCGTCCTCGCCCTGGTAGCGGCCATCAGTGATGACCACCGCGACCGGCTCGCCCACGAACCGCACCGTGTCCGCCGCCAGCAGCGGCTCGGACCACGGGCCGCCGAGCGGGGCCGGGCCCTCGCCGCCGACGGGCTCGCCGCTGTCCGGCGGCGGCGGCGCCAGGTCGGTCATGTCCTGAACGGTCAGCACCGCGACCACGCCCGGCTCGCTGAGGGCCGCGCTGGCGTCGATGCCGGTGATGCGGGCGTGCGCGACCGGGCTGCGGACGAACGTCACCCGCGCCGCCCCGTCGAGTTCAGGGACCCGCAGGTCGTCGACGTACACCGCGCCGGCTGTCAGCAGGCGCGGGTCCTCGGTCCGTATCACCCTGGTACCCAGGATGCTCATGTGTTCCTCCGCAACTGTCCCAGTGGCTTCGCAGTGAAACTACACCCGAGCTGGCCGGGCCCACCATGACCGGTGCCACAAAGGCGCATGCTGCTCATTATGACCGACCGCGCAGGTCGAGACCCAAAATCCGACCTGAGCGTGGTTAGCCGTTTTAGTTTCGGTAAGGGTGGTCGAGACCGGACGGTAAGGGCCAGGCCGGGCCTTCGTGCGTTAGCGTCCACAAGATGCTCAACGTCACGAACTGGACAGCTCGACTTCAGGAACTCGCTGCCGGGGCGCGTGTCCCGGGCGCGCCCCTGGGCATCTGGGCTGACAGCCAGGAGATCCTGGTCGCCGCGGGCGAGCTGAACTCCGCGACCAGGGTCCCGGTCACGGCCGACTCGTTGTTCCAGGTCGGGTCCATCACCAAGATATGGACCGCCACGATGATCATGCAGCTGGCCGACGAGAGCCAGCTGTCGCTGGACACGACCGTCGCCGAGGTGCTGCCGGACGCCCGGCTCGGGGCCGGGGACGTGGGCGGCCAGGTGACGATCCGGCACCTGCTCACGCACACCAGCGGCGTCGACGGCGACGTCTTCACCGACACCGGCCGGGGCGACGAATGCGTGGAGCGCTACCTCGGCCTGCTGGCCGAGGCCCGTCGGTATTCTCCCCGGGCGCGGCCTACTCCTACCGCAACAGCGGTTTCGTGGTGCTCGGCCTGATCATCGAGGTCCTCGACGGGCAGAGCTGGGACGAGTCGCTGCGCGAGCGGCTGATCAGCCCGCTCGCCCTCACCCGGACCGTTACCCTGCCCGAGGAGGCCTGATCAGCTCCACGGCCGGCGACCTGCTCACCTTCACCCGCCTGCATCTCGACGGCGGCGTCACGGCCGACGGCAAGCGGGTTGTCAGCCAGGCGTCGGTGGCGGCCATGCAGACGGCGGGCGCCGCGATTCCCGACTTCGCCGCACCCGGCGCGGCCGTCGGGCTGGGCTGGCGGCTGAACCGCTGGGGAGGCCGCCCGGTCATCGGGCATGACGGGGACGCCATCGGCCAGTCCGCCTACCTGCGGACCGACCCCGAGGCAAGGGTGGCCGCCTGCCTGCTGACCAACGCCACGGAGTCCGAGGCCCTGTACCGCCAGGTGTTCAACGAGGTGTTCGGGAACCTGACGGGCGTCACCATGCCGGCGCCGCCGCGTCCGGACGCGACCAGGCCCCCGGCGGGCCGCGAGGCGGATCCCGGTCAGCACGCCGGCCGCTACGAACGCGTGTCGCGGCGGTTCGACGTGTCGGTCCGTGACGGGCAGCCGCGGATGGTGACGACGAGGGGCCGGGTAACGCCCCGGACCGCATGACGCGACGACATCGAGCAGCTGCTGGCCTCCTGGCAGGGATGCGGATCGCGGCCCGTTCGGTTTGAATGGTGATCATGGCCAGTCAGCAGCGCAGTCAGGTCCACCTCACGCACTGGGGTGCGGCGGAGATCGAGAGCGACGGGCAGCGGCTGACGTCGGTGCGCCCCTGGCGGGAGGATCCGGATCCCAGCCGGATCCTGGAGAACCTGGCCGGGGCGCACCGTCACCCGACCCGGATCGACCAGCCCTACGTCCGCCAGGGCTGGCTGGAGCACGGCCCGGGCCCGGCCGCCCGGGGCGACGACGCGTTCGTGCCCGTGCCCTGGGAGACGGCCCTCGACCTGCTGGCGGACGAACTTCGCCGGGTGTACGACCGTTACGGTCCGGACGGCGTGTACGGCGGGTCCTACGGCTGGGCCAGCGCGGGCCGGTTCCAGCACGCCCAGAGCCAGCTGCACCGGTTCCTGAACTGCCTCGGCGGCTACGTCCGCTCGGTGAACAACTACAGCTACGGCACCTCCGCGGTGCTGCTGCCGCACGTGGTCGGCGACACGGGCGTGGTCATGGCGGGGGCCACCGCGTGGCCGGTCATCGCCGAGCACACCGACCTGATCGTGGCGTTCGGCGGGCTGTCCCCGAAGAACTCCGCGGTGGCCTCGGGCGGCATCGGCCGGCATGTGATGGGCCCGGCCCTGTCGGCGGCGGTGGCACGCGGCTGCCGGCTGGTCTCGGTCAGCCCGCTGCGCAGTGACACCGACCGCCGCCTGGGCGCCGAGTGGATCGCGCCGGTGCCCGGCACCGACGCCGCCCTGATGCTCGCGCTGTGTCATGTCCTGGACGCTGAAGGGCTCGCCGACCGGGACTTCCTGGACCGGTACACGGTGGGCT
>JAJKHX010000343.1 GCA_021154785.1 Nocardiopsis sp. | reverse complement strand
GCAGGCCTACGGTGATCAGGGATACGGCTACGCCAACCGTGACTATGCCGGCCAGGGCCAGGGCTACACCGGGAACGGATACGACTCCCAGGGCTATTCCGGGCAGTACGCCGATCAGCCGTATTCCGGGCCGGGCCATTCCGGCCAGGAATACTCCGCACCGGGGTATGGCGATCAGGGATACGGTGCCCCGTCAGCGGCCGGCGCTAACCAGAGCTACCCCTCTTCGTCCTCTTCGCATCAGTCCCCGCCTTCCCCCGCTTACCAGGGGCAGCGCCATGACAGCGGGTCCTACCAGGCAGAGGGATACGGAACGGACTCCTACTCCGGCCGGGGCTACGACACCTCCGCCCCGGGCTACGACACCAGCTCGTACGACAGCAGTTCGTATGAGAGCGGCTCTTACGACAGCCGCGGCTACCCGGCACCTGGTTACCAGGGGCAGGAGCAGCAGGGCTACGCCGACGAAGGTTACAAGGGCCAGCACTACCGTGACCAGGAGTACCAGGACCAGGGGTATCAGGACCAGGGATACGACGGCCAGCACTACCAGGACCCGAGCCAGGGTGCCGTGGCCCAGCACGGGTACGAGGAGTACGGCTATCCGGACCAGGGCGCTAGCCAGGGATACGAGGCCGGGAGCTACCCGGAGTCCGGGTACGCGAATCAGGCTTACCCCGGCTACGGCGACCAGCGGTACCAGGAGCAGGGCTACCAGGAGGCTGACACGTCGGCCTACCCGGACCAGGGGTTCAGCGAATACGGCTACGGCGGCCAGGACCACCCGGCCGCGGGCGACGCCGTGTCCTATCCGGACCAGGGCTACAGCACGTTCGGCTACGGCGGGCAGGATCAGTCCTACCGCGGCGTAGCCGGCCAGCGCCAGCCCAGCCAGCACCAGCCCAGCCAGCACCAGGGCGGCCAGTCCCCGGCCGGCCAGTATCAGGCCAGCCAGTACCCGGACCAGGATGACGAGGCGACCGCGAGTCATCAGGCCGTCTCCTCGTTCCCCTACGAAACAGACCCTCCTACGCGCCGGGAACAGAGGCGCCGCCGCGGACGTTAGTAGATAACAGCCGGTGCGGTTGTGTCCCCCGGGCCGCACCTATTTGCCTTCACGGAATACCGTTCGGCTGGAGCCGTGTTGTGCCTTTCGCCGAGAGGCGACCTCCGCACCGGTGCGCGTGACGAAGAACCGGCTGGCTAGCCAGCCGGTTCTTCGTTTACGCAGGTCCGCCCGGTCGCGGCTGCGAGTGTTCCGGGCCGCCCGGCGTGCCGGACCGGCCGTCCGGGGTCACCGGGGAGTCCTCGTCCTCCGGCGGCGGGATGGGACCGACGACCGCGTTGAGCACCTGTGAATTGGGGATGGACATCACGCTGCCCCCGGTGTCGAAGCGGACGTAGGTGATCCCGATATCCGTCACGATGCCGTCGAGCGTGCCGCCGAGCGCGCCCGCTTGCAACCTGACGGCGTCTCCTACCTGGAATGGCCGGGCGAAGAGCAGCACCATCCCGGCGAACACGTTACCGAGCGCCTGCTGCGCCGCGATGCCGACGAAGACGGTGGTCAGTGCGCCGCCTAGGACCAGCTGGCCGATCGGCACGGCGAACAGCTCCAGCGTGATCACCAGGGTGGCGAAGGCGCCGACGATCAAGATGATGTACCCCGCCACCGCCGCGTGCGCGGTGCCCGTCCTGGGCTGGAGCAGTTCCCTGACCTTCCCGGCCAGGCTGTAGGTCGCGACGGACCCGAAGATGAAAAAGGCCACCGCCATGGCCGCCCAGATGAACCGGTCGGCGAGGTGGCTCGTGGCCGAGAAGATGGGGGCCGAGTCGTAACGCGCCTGATCCGAGATGACCGCGGCCGCGATCGCGAACAGCAAGGCGATGATCGCCTTCCACGGCCTCGTCTTGCGCTTGACGCGCTCGACCTGCTCCGACAGGTCGATCTGCCGTCCGTTCTGCACTGAGCTCCTCCCCCCGCGGCTGCCTGTGGCCCGCTAACGCTACCCGGGTCCGGCCCGGCCCGGCCCGGAGACCCCGGACAACGAAAAGCGCCGGGGAGCGGATGCTCCCCGGCGCTGACCGAGACGAAGGCCTAGCCGATCAGCGGTCGGCCGACCGGGAACCGGAGCCTCCCGGCGATGCCGTTCGAGACGCCGGCCGCCGAGGTGTACCAGGCGACTAGCGCGGTGATGATGCCGACGTAGCCGCCGAACTTGATCGTTCCGGTGGGCAGCAATGCAGCGCCAGCGGTGAAGTTACCGATGCAAAGGATGATCTCGGTGAGCTCCAGGGTGAGGAACACCGCGAACACCGCCATGTTCACCTGAGTGCTCAGGATCAGCATGTACGTGTTGAAAATGACGAATGCGAGCAGTATCCAGCCTAGATCGTGATTGAGCGAGGCGACTGTTGCCGCCGCCGTGGCCGGCCTGATGGCCGCGACCGCCGGGTTCACGACGAACTGGACCCACAGGCCGAGGCCGATCCAGAAACCGCCGTAGGTGGAGAACGCGGTGGCACCGAATACGTTTCTGTTGCGGAACTCCCACATGCCGGCCAGCAGCTGGGCGAGTCCGCCGTAGGCGAAAGCGTAGCCGAGCCATGCGTTGCCGGTGGCATGGGTCATCCAGCCGGCATTCTTGGCCGACAGCAGGAACGTAGTGAGGGCAAAGGCTGCGAGACCCAGGGGAGCAGGGTCGGCGATTCCAGAAACGGCGGCAGTGCTGGGGCTGGGCTGGACTGTGCGGTCTTCGCTGACGCTCAAATCGATCCCTCCTAGTGGTGGGGAACGGCTCGTCCGGCTCCCGGCGGACCATGCGGCGGTCGAGAGGACGGAGCGCCCGTCATTACTGCGTGCCTGGCACGAGATCTTGTCCTACCTACCAAAGACTTCGCGCCCTAACCTTCCCCTGGTCACATCTGGCACAGAATGACCAGACGAATGATTCGTCAACAGCGTAACGCCGCGCGCGTTAGGGTGCGAGACCTAAAATCCGACTGTTTCTGTCACCATTCGCAGGCCGCCTCACGGGGCGGCGGCCGAAGCGGTGCCAAGATTCCCTTCCGGCCAGAATTCGGAATTAGCGGCGCCGCCGCCACGGGAATCCGCGCCGGGCACCGCCTCGAGGGCGGCCCCGACGTCCGCCGCCGCGCCCGCGTGGCGCAGCGCACGGGCCAGTGCCGCCATGGCGATCACCGGGGCGAGCGGGCTCCCGCGAGTTACTAGGTTAGGATCAGGGGGAGCACGAGGAAGGGTCCGCGCCGATGACCGACCGACCGATCCGAGCGTCTGACAAAGAGCGGGACAGTGTTGTCGAAGTCCTCAGGGACGCGTACACGGACGGCCGGATCACCCTGGAGGAGTTCGACGATCGCACGTCGGCCGCCTACGCGTCGAAGACCTGGGGTGATCTGCGCGAGCTGACGTCGGACCTGCCGGTCGAACCGGTGCTCGGGGCCGGCCTGCCGCAGCGTCCGCCGCATCCGCGGCCCGTCGCGCAGGTCATGCCGACGGTGCCCCGGCAGCGCCACGACGGCCGCAACCGGCCGCTGGGCCGGCTGCTGCCGGTCATCTTCGCCTGGATCATGATCGCGGCGGCGGCCGGTTCGCCGGATACGGCGGCAGCCCTGTCGGTCGTGTTCATCTGCCTGCTGGCGTGCCGGGTAGGCTACGGGGGACGCTGACGCCCGGGCGGCGGCGTGCGACACGCTGACCCGCGCTAATAGTCAGTACTAGTCATCCCCGCCCTGGGCAGGCGGCTACTATGAGTCGGCCGGCGCCGGCACAGTCGCGCCGGCCTGCCTGATTGCCGAGGCCTGCGGGAATCAGGCAGCTGAACTACGGGACTTCCGGCTGGCTGGGAGAGGCAGGAGGCGGTCGTTGTCCGACACGACCACCGGCAGCGATCGGGTCGTTCCTGATCAGCAGCCGCCTGAAGACAGGCGCGTGTCGCGGCTGACCCGGCTCACCGGCTCGGTGGCGGTCCACTGGCAGTTCGCCATCGTGGTGGCCGTGGCCGTCCTGATGCGGATCATCGTGATCCTGGGCTATCCGCCGATCCTGTGGTTCGACGACTCCTACAACTACATCTACGATGCGTTTACCGGCCGCCCGGACGTTATCAGGGCGAACGGCTACCCGTTCTTCCTCCAGCTGCTGCTCCCGCTGCACAGTACCTATCCGATCGGGCTGATCCAGGCGGCTATGGGGGTCGCCATCGGCATCGTGATCTATGCCCTGCTCCGCCACCGCGGGCTGCCGTGGTGGGGAGCGGCGCTGGCGGCAGTCCCGGTGCTGTTCGACTCCTACCAGCTGCACCTCGAGCACATGATCACCTCGGACGTGCTGTTCGTCTTCCTGGTCACCATCGCCATCGTGATCTTGTGCTGGAATGACCGCCCCTCGGTCCCGGTCATGGCCGTGGCCGGCCTGCTCATCGGCTACGCCACCCTGGTGAGGTCCGTCGGCGAGCCGCTGCTCGTGGTGGCCCTGGTGGCCATGCTGATCCGGCGGGTCGGCTGGCGGCGCGTGGTGACGCTGCTCGTGGCCGGCCTGGTGCCCATCGCGGCCTACATGGTCTGGTTCCACAGCTCGACCGGCAAGTACGGGCTGACCCAGTCCCTGGGTCCGTTCGTGTACAGCCGGGTCAGCGCCTTCGCCGACTGCTCGAAGCTTGAGCCGCCGGCCGACCTGCGCTTCCTGTGTGACACGAACCCGCCGCAGTACCGCCCGCCGGCCTCGCAGTACATCTGGGCCGACAACGACCTGCCGGTCAACGGGAAGGTCACGTACACCCCCCTCTACAACGACAAGCGGATCGGTTCCGACACCGGCGCCCGCTTCGCTCCCGTGGTCGGCGCCAAGGAAAAGCAGTTCGCCGAGTTCTTCATCAAGAAGCAGCCGGTGACTTACCTGCGCGTCGTGCTGAAGGACGTCGTGCACACGTTCGGCTGGAACCGCGAGCCGGACCCGGGCGGGGTCTACGAGACCGCGAACGGGAACGGCCCGACCTTCCAGTTCATCAATCGCCCGGCGCTGGTCCACACGATTCCCTGGTACACCCATCCCACGCACCTTCCCGGTACCCCGCCGCACAGCTTCTGCGACGCCACCTGCCAGCAGGGAGACCCGCAGGCGGGCCAGATCCAGGCGGCGGAGAGGGCCTTCTCCGGCGGCGGGCTCGGCGAGACCCGGGCGGTCGGTCCGTGGTATCAGATCCTGCAGTTCTATCAGCGGATCTTCTACCTGCGCGGGACGCTGCTCGCGCTCATCGTGCTGGCGGGCCTGGCGGGCGTGCTGGCCCGCTGGCGCCGCTGGGGCGGCCTCGGCTTGCTGCCATGGCTGGTCGGCGCGGTGCTGATCGTGCTGCCGGCGATGACGGCCGGGTTCAGCTACCGTTATGTGCTCGCCGCGGCGCCCGCCGCCTGCCTGGCGGCCGGCCTGGCGTTCGCCCGCGGGCCGGGGGAGAAGTCAGTGCGTGACCTAGCGGCCGGGCGCCTTCGCCGCGGCCGCCCGGTCGAGCAGGAATAGCGTCCGCTGCCGGCCGCGGCATCCCGCGGCGGGCATCGGCGCCGGGTCGTCGCCGGGCAGCGCCAGCGCGACCGCGTCGGCCTTCTCCTCGCCCGAGGCGAGAATCCAGACCTCGCGGGCCGCCTGGATCGACGGCAGGGTGAGCGACAGCCGGGTCGGCGGCGGCTTGGGCGAGTTCCGCACCGCGACCACCGGGCGGCCGTCATCGAGCGCCGGCAGGCCGGGAAACAGCGAGGCGACGTGCCCCTCCGGGCCGATGCCGAGCATCAGCACGTCGAACGCCGGGACCGGGCCCTGGCCGGCCTGCTTGGCCGCGTCGGCCAGCCACGACGCGTACCGGGCGGCGGCCGCGTCCGGGTCGTCCCCGTCCGGGCCGTCCGGACCCGGCATCGGGTGCACCCGGACCGGGTCGACGTCGACGTGGTCGAGCAGGGCCGCGCGCGCCCCGGTCTCGTTCCGGTCCGGATCGCCGACCGGGACGAAGCGCTCGTCTCCCCACCAGATGTCCAGGTGCCGCCAGTCGATCGCGTCCCGGGCCGGGGCAGCGGCCAGTTCCTCGAGCACCTTGGTGCCGATGCCGCCCCCGGTCAGCACCGCCGACGCGCTGCCGCGGGCGGCGGCGGCGTCGGTCAGCCCGGTGACCAGTCGCGCCGCGACGGCCTGGGCGAGCAGCGGGCCGTCCCGGTAGACGATCACCTCGGGAGCGCTCATGAGCGGGCCAGGGCCCGCAGGGTCTCGGCGTAGACCTCGTCCGGCTCGAGCCTGCGCAGTTCCTCGGCCACCAGCTCAGCGGTGTCGCGCCGGTGCAAGGCCACCCGCCGCTCCGGCCGGCCCGGCCAGGACAGGGTGGCGTTGCGGCCGTCCGGCCGGGACAGCGCGACCTTGCCGTCGGCCGTCTCGAAGTTCACCTCGGTGATCCCGGGGCCGCCGGACTCGCCTCGCTGCACCTCGATGCCGAGCCGCAGTCCCAGCCAGGCCGCGATCAGGTCCGCGCTCGGGTTGCCGGGCTCGGCCAGGACCTCGCCGCCGAGCAGCTCGGGGTAGGGCTGGTCCAGCGTGGCCGCGAGCAGCGAGCGCCACGGCGTCGACCGGGTCCAGCTCAGGTCGGTGTCACCGGGCTGGTAGGCCCGGGCCAGGGCCAGCAGCATGTCCCTGGGCGTATCGCTGGCGGCCGCGTCGGTCACCCGGCGCCGGGCGACCGCGCCGAGCGCGTCTCCCCGGGGCGAGGCCGGAGCCACGTCCGGCCACCAGATGACCACTGGCACGTCCGGCGCGAGCAGCGGCGCCACCACCGAGTCGGCGTGCTGGCCGAGCGGGCCGTACATGCGG
This sequence comes from Nocardiopsis sp., assembly GCA_021154785.1. Taxonomy (GTDB): domain Bacteria; phylum Actinomycetota; class Actinomycetes; order Streptosporangiales; family Streptosporangiaceae; genus Palsa-504. The sequence continues at coordinate 9,241 of JAJKHX010000343.1, read as the reverse complement.
AGCAAGATGGTCTCGCCGGGGCCGGTCTCGCCCACCCGGATCTCGGCGTCGAGCCGCGACTCGCCCTTGGGCTTGCGGGTGATGACGGCGAGGATACGGCTCGGGTGCTCGCGGCCCGCCTGGCTGGCCGCCCGGACCGCGTCGTACTGCTCGGACTCGTCGGTGACGATGATCAGCGTCAGCACGGTGCCCGAGGCGGGACCGCCCATCCGGCGCCGCGCCTGGCTCAGCGCCTCGTGGATCGCGCCGGTACTGGTGTCGGTCAGGTCGATGGTCATCGGAGCCTCTCTAGAGCCGGCGCCATGTGCGGCCGTCCCGGGCCATCATCGCGTCGGCCGACGCGGGCCCGGCCGAGCCGGCCGGATACTGATCCGGCTTGGTGTGGGAGGCCCAGAAGTCCTCGACCGGATCGAGGATGCGCCAGCCGAGCTCGACCTCGGCCTGCCGCGGGAACAGCGGCGGATCGCCGATGAGGACGTCGAGCAGCAGCCGCTCGTAGGCTTCCGGGCTGGACTCGGTGAACGACTCGCCGTAGGCGAAGTCCATGTTCACGTCGCGGACCTCCATCGCCGTCCCCGGCACCTTCGAGCCAAACCTGACCGTGATGCCCTCGTCCGGCTGGATCCTGATCACCAGCGCGTTCTGGCCGAGTTCCTCGGTGTCGGTGGCGGAGAAGGGCAGGTGCGGCGCCCGGTGGAAGATCAGCGCGATCTCGGTCATGCGGCGCGGCAGCCGCTTGCCCGCGCGCAGGTAGAACGGGACCCCGGCCCAGCGCCTGGTGTCCACGCCCAGCTGCACCGCGGCGTAGGTCTCGGTCCGCGAGTCCGCCGGGATGCCGTCTTCCTCCAGGAAGCCGTGGACCTGGCGGCCGCCCTGCCAGCCCGCCGAGTACTGCCCGCGCGCGGTACCCGCCGCGATGTCGGCGGGCAGCCGGACCGCGGACAGCACCTTCTCCTTCTCCATCCGCAGCGAGTCCGCGTCGAAGGCGACCGGCTCCTCCATGGCGATCAGCGCCAGCAGCTGCAGCAGGTGGTTCTGGATCACGTCACGGGCCGCGCCGATACCGTCGTAGTAGCCGGCCCGGCCGCCGATGCCGATGTCCTCGGCCATGGTGATCTGGACGTGATCGACGTGATCGCGGTTCCAGACCGGCTCGAACATCTCGTTGGCGAACCGCAGCGCCAGGATGTTCTGCACCGTCTCCTTGCCGAGGTAGTGGTCGATGCGGAATACCGCCTCGGGCGGGAAGACTCCGTCCAGGGTGGCGTTCAGCTCCCGCGCGCTGGTCAGGTCGTGGCCGAACGGCTTCTCGATCACCACCCGCCGCCAGCCCCCGTTGTCGGAGTCGGACAGGCCGCTGCGCTTGAGCTGCTGCACCACGGTGGGAAACTGGCCGGGCGGGATCGACAGGTAGAACGCGTAGTTCCCGCCGGTGCCCCGGTCCTCGTCGAGCTGCCGGACACACGTGGCCAGCTGGTCGAACGCCGCGTCGTCGGAGAACGAGCCGGACACGAACCGGACACCCTCGCTGAGCTGCTGCCAGACCGCGTCCCGGAACGGGGTGCGCGCGTACTCCTTCACCGCCCGGTAGGTGACCTGGGCGAAATCCTCGTCCTCCCAGTCGCGGCGGGCGAAGCCGACGAACGAGAAGCCCGGCGGCAGCAGGCCGCGGTTGGCCAGGTCGTAGACGGCCGGCATCAGTTTCTTGCGCGCCAGGTCGCCGGTGACCCCGAACATGACCAGCACGCACGGCCCGGCCACCCGGGGGATGCGCCGGTCCCGCGGGTCGCGGAGCGGATTGCGTGCTTCGGCGGTCTCATCCATTCCTGCAATGACTCCCGGATTCGCCGGGGCCGGGCCTTGGTCGGCCGTCACTCAGAGCCCCATATTGGTTCTGATCGTGTCGAGGAGCTCGTTCCACGACGCCTCGAACTTTGCCACGCCCTCGTCCTCGAGCACCTGCACCACGTCGTCGTAGCCGATGCCGAGCTTCTCCAGGTCGGCGAAGACCTGCCGCGACTCGTCGTAGGTGCCGTGCACGGTGTCACCGCGCAGCTCGCCGTGGTCCGCCGTGGCCTTGATGGTCGCCTCGGGCATCGTGTTCACCGTGTCGGCCACAACCAGGTCGACCACGTACATCGTGTCGGGGAACGCCGGGTCCTTGGTCGAGGTGGAGGCCCACAGCGGCCGCTGGACGTTGGCCCCGTCGGCGGCCAGCGCCTGCCAGCGCTCGGTCGCGCACTTGTTCTCGAACAGCTCGTAGGCCAGCCGGGCGTTGGCGATGGCCGCCTTGCCGCGCAGCGCCTCGGCTTCCGGTGTGCCCAGCTTGTCCAGCCTGCCGTCCACCTCGGAGTCCACCCGGCTGACGAAGAACGAGGCCACCGAGAAGATCTTGGACAGGTCGTGCCCGTTCGCCTTGGCCTTCTCCAGGCCCTCCATGTAGGCGTCGATGACCTTGCCGTGCCGCTCCAGGGAGAAGATCAGCGTGACGTTGACGCTGATGCCCTGCGCGATCGTCTCGGTGATCGCCTCCAGGCCCGCCTGAGTGGCCGGGATCTTGATGTAGGCGTTCGGCCGGTCGACCATCCACCACAGGTTCCTGGCCTCGGCGATGGTCTTCTCGGTGTCCTTGGCCACCCGCGGGTCGACCTCGATCGACACCCGGCCGTCCTGGCCGTTCGTGGCGTCGTAGACCGGGCGCAGCACGTCGCAGGCCCAGCGGATGTCGTAGGTGGTGAGAGCGCGGGAGGCTTCCTCCACGCTCACAGCGCGGATCTTGAGATCCTTGACCTGCTCGTCATAGGCATCGCCCTGGGACAGCGCCTTGGCGAAGATCGTCGGGTTAGACGTCACCCCGACCACGTGGTAATCGTCCATGAGCGACTGCAGGTTGCCGGTCCGCAGCCGGTCGCGGCTGATGTCGTCCAGCCACACCGATACGCCGGCCTCGGATAGCTGCCCGAGAACGTCACTTGACATCGTAGCTCTTCCTTCCTGCGTGCCGGGGTCCGGGTTCAGGCCCTGACCCGGGCCAGACTGTCGCGTGCGGCTGCGGCTACCCGCTCCGCCGTAATGCCAAACTCCTCGTAGATCTTCTGGTAAGCGGCCGAGGCGCCGTAGTGATCTACTCCGATTGAAGCGCCCGCATCTCCCACAAACAACTTCCAGGGCGGCGTAATCCCGGCTTCGACCGAGACCCGGGCCCTGATCGTGGGCGGCAGCACTTCGCGCTGGTAGGACTCGTCCTGCTCGGTGAACCACTCGACGCACGGCATGGACACGACGCGGGCCGAAACGCCATCGGCGGCCAGCAGCTCGCGGGCGTCCAGCGCGATCGGGACCTCGCTGCCGGTGGCGATCAGGATCACGTCGGTTCCCGGGGCCAGCACGTAGGCGCCCTGGGCCACCTTGTCCGCGCCCTCGAGCTCTCCGGAACGGTCCAGTACCGGCAGGTTCTGCCTGGTCAGGCACAGCGCCGCGGGCCGGGCCCGCTCCAGGATGGTGCGCCACGCCACGACGGTCTCGTTGGCGTCGCCTGGCCGCACCACTTCCAGCTGCGGGATGTTGCGCAGCGACCACACGTGCTCGATCGGCTGGTGGGTGGGGCCGTCCTCGCCCAGCCCGATGGAGTCGTGCGTCCACACGTAGGTGACCGGCAGCTCCATCATCGAGGCCAGCCGCACGGACGGCCGCATGTAGTCGCTGAACTGGAGGAACGTGCCGCCGTAGACCCGGGTCCCGCCGGACAGCGCGATCCCGTTGAGGATGGCGCCCATGCCGTGCTCGCGGATGCCGAAGTGCAGGGTCCGCCCGTACGGGCTGCCCGGCCACATCGGCGTCTGGTGGTTGGCCGGGATGAAGGAAGGCTCGCCCTCCATCGTGGTGAGGTTGCTCTCGGCCAGGTCGGCCGAGCCGCCCCACAGCTCAGGCAGCTTGGGGGCCAGCGCGGAGAGAATGGCGCCGGAGGCCTTGCGGGTGGCCATGCCCTTGGCGTCGGCCGGGAACTCCGGCAGGGCCCCGGCCCAGCCGTCCGGCAGCCGGCGGACCGCCATCCGGTCGAACAGGGCCTTGCCCTGCGGGTTGGCCTTGGCCCAGGCGGCGAACGTATCCTCCCACTCCGCGTGGGCGGTCTTGCCGCGCTCGGCGACCTCGCGGGCATGGTTCAGCGCCTCGTCCTCGACCGGGAAGTCGACCTCGGGGTCGAAGTGCAAGATCTCCTTGGTCGCCTTGACCTCGGGCACGCCCAGCGCGGAGCCGTGCGCCGCGCCGGTGTCCTTCTTGTTCGGGGCGGGCCAGCCGATGATCGTCTTCAGCGCGATGAACGACGGCGCCTCGGTGTGTGCCTTGGCGTTCTGGAACGCCTGGTAGAGGGCGTCCACGTCCTCGTCGTAGCCGCCGCGCGGCCCGCGCCAGTCCACCTTCTGCACGTGCCAGCCGTAAGCCTCGTAACGCGCGCACACGTCCTCGGACTTGGCGATGTTGGTGTTGTCCTCGATGGAGATCTGGTTGTCGTCGTAGAGGACGATCAGGTTGCCCAGTTCCTGGTGGCCGGCCAGCGAGGAGACCTCGTGGCTGATGCCCTCCTCGATGTCCCCGTCGGACATGAAGCAGTAGACATAGTGGTCGAACGGGCTGGTGCCCGGCGCGGCGTCCGGATCGAACAGGCCGCGCTCGCGGCGGGCGCCCATGGCCATGCCGACGGCATTGCCGATCCCCTGGCCGAGCGGGCCGGTGGTGACCTCCACGCCGGGAGTGAGCCGGTGCTCCGGGTGGCCGGGGGTGATGCTGCCCCAGGTCCGCAGCGCCTTGAGGTCGTCCATGGTCACGCCGTAGCCGGACAGGTACAGCTGGATGTACAGGGTCAGGCTGGAGTGCCCGCAGCTCAGCACGAAGCGGTCCCGGCCCGGCCAGTTCGGGTCGACCGGATCGTGCCGCATCAGCCGCTGGAAGAGCAGGTAGGCCGCGGGCGCCAGGCTCATCGCCGTCCCCGGATGGCCGTTGCCCACTTTCTGGACCGCGTCCATGGCAAGAACCCGGATGAGATCGACGGCGCGCTTGTCGGTCGCCGTCCAGTCAAGACTGGCCTGTGTGCTCACGGCACGAGCCTATCGGTCCAGTGGCTCCGGCTGCCTGCTGGGTACGGACACCGCGGGCCCTGTTCGCGCGGTGTTTACCGGGGTCCGCTCGCGCAGCGCGAGAAACAGGCGCAGCACGGCGATCCAGACCAGGACGGATCCGGTCACGTGGACCCAGACGAGCCCGGCCGGGAGGTGATTGAAGTACTGGATGTAGCCGATCACGCCCTGGGTGCTGATCGCCGCGAGCACCATCCAGCCCGCCCGGACCGCCCGCCGCGGCGCGCCCGACAGCCGCAGGCCGAGGACCAGCGCGACGGACAGCCCGGTCAGCAGCCAGCCGATGTCGGCGTGCAGCTGGGTGACCCCCTCGAGCGGCAGGTGGTACCGGGCCACGCCCGCGTCGCCGGCCAGCGGCCCGGTCCCGGTGACCACGGTGCCGGCCGCCAGCATCAGGCCGGTGACCCCGACCAGGACGGCCGAGATAAGCCGCAGATCACGCCGGACAGGTGGCCCTTCGCGCCCGGGATCGGTGCACCGGACATGGAGCACGACGGCGGCCGCGACCACCGACGCGGACACCAGGAAGTGCACCGAGACCAGGGCCGGGTTGAGCTTGGCCAGCACGAGGATCCCGCCGATCACCGCCTGCGCCACCACGCCGAGCGGCTGCGCCGCCGCCAGCCACACGAAGCCACGCCGGCTCCCGTTACCCGGGACCCCAGGGCCGCCCGGGCCGCCGGGGCGGAACCGCCAGGCCGCGACGAAGACCAGGGCGGCCACGATGACCAGCGGGAAGTTCAGCAGCCGGTTGCCGAACTCGATCCAGGTGTTGAGCAGCGTCTGCCCGGCGTTCTTGCTGGCCACGATGTCGGCCGTGCTGCACCGCGGCCAGTCGGGACAGCCCAGCCCGGACGAGCTGAGCCGCACCGCGGCACCGGTCGACATGATCACCGTGTTGGCGATGACCCCGGCCAGCGCGAGGCGGCGCATCGAGGTCGTCGTCGGCGACAGCACCGGCCTGGTCCAGGCCGCCGCGCGCGACTTCAGGTCACCGGGCACGGCCCTAATGCTAGTCAGTGCTGGGCGGCTCCCGCGCAGGCCACCATCACGCAGCCGATGGCCAGCCACTCCGCCCCGCTCAGGTGCTGTCCGAGCAGGACCAGCCCGATCAGGGCGGCCACGGCCGGCTCCATGCTCATCCACACGCCGAACAGCCGCATCGGCATCCGCCGCAGCGACTCCAGCTCGAGCCGGTAGGGGATGACCGAGGACAGCAGCCCGATCGCGGCGCCGGCCGCGAGCACGGCCGGCCCGAACATCGCGCTGCCGCCCGACACCAGGGCGGGCGGCGTGACGATGACGGCCGAGACCACCATCGCGATGGCCAGCCCGGCCGAGCCGGGGAACCGCCGCCCGGTCGCCGAGCTGAGCACGATGTACGCGGCCCAGCAGGCTCCGGCCAGCCCGGCGAACAGCACCCCGGCCAGGTTGAGGTGGCCGTGCCCGCCCTGCGTCAGCAGCACCACCCCGGTCGCCGCGAGCACCACCCAGCCCACGTCCCGCAGATGCCGTGACCCGGCCACCGCCACCGCCAGCGGGCCGAGGAACTCGATCGTGACCGAGATGCCCAGCGGAATGCGAGCGAACGACTGGTAGATCGAGAAGTTCATGACCCCCAGAGCCAGGCCGAACGAGGCAGCGATGGCCGCATCGCCGAAGGCCCGCCGTTCCCTGAGGTCGCGCACCGACCGGGAAAAGCCGCGTCCGGACAGTGCCACCATGGCGATGGCGGACGTCCACAGCCGCAGTCCGGTGACCGCCGCCGGCGGGATCTGCCCGAACAGCTTGTCCGCCAGGCCGGCCCCGAACTGCACGGAGACGATCCCGGTGAGGATCATGGCGGCGGGCAGGATCATCCGCCCGCGGGTTTCCCCGTCCTGGGCCTTGGCTGGCTGGAGTTCCTTGGTGTCCCTCACTCCCACCTGAACATCCGCGCCGCCAGGGTGATCGCCGCGGCGGCCCAGACCGCCAGCGTGATCGCGTTTCCGGCCGGGAAGGCGCCTCCCTGCTGCAGCACGTCGCGCAGGCCGGCGGACAGCGCGCCGGTCGGCAGCAGCTCGAGCACGGGCCGGGCGCCGGCCGGGAACTTGGTCAGCGGGAAGACGACGCCGCCGACGCCGAGCAGGACCACGTACACCAGGTTCGCGCCGGCCAGCGTGGCCTCGGCCCGCAAGGTGCCCGCCATCAGCAGGGCCAGGCCGCTGAACGCCGCGGTGCCGAGCAGGATCAGCAGGGGCGCCACCGCCACCGCGGCCGGGCTGGCGTCCGGCCGCCACCCGATGGCCAGCGCGACGAGCAGGATCAGCGCGCCCTGCAGCAGTTCCACCGCGATCACGGTGGCGGTCTTGGCCGCGATCAGCCCGGTGCGGGACAGGGGAGTGGCCCCGAGCCGCTTGAGCACTCCGTACCGCCGCTCGAAGCCGGTGGCGATGGCCTGGCTGGTAAACGCCGTCGACATCACCGCCAGCGCGATGATCCCGGGGGTCAGGAAGTCGATCCGGCTCATGCCGGCGTCGAAGTTCACCAGCGGCTCGAGGCCGAACGCGGCCAGCAGCAGCAGCGGGATCACCAGCGTGAGCAGCAGCTGCTCGCCGTTACGCAGCAGCGTCCTGGTTTCCAGCCGGGCCTGCGCCGCGATCATCCGCCGCAGCGGCGCCGCCCCCGGAGCCGGGGTGAACACCGTCATGGGCGGAGTTCCTTCCCGGTCAGCTCGAGGAACACGTCCTCCAGGGTGCGGCTCTCGATCAGCAGGCTGTTGGCCAGCACGCCGCGATCCGCGCACCAGGCGGTCACGGCGGCCAGCAGCCGCGGGTCGACCGCGCCGTGTACCTCGATCACGTAATGCCCGGCCGGTGACTCCTTCGCCAGGCTGGCCGGCGGCAGCGCGGCCAGCAGGCTGTCGACGTCCAGGCCGGCTTCGGCGCGGAACCTGAGCTGGCCCACCGTGCCGGTGAGCTGTTCCGGCGTGCCCGCGGCCACCAGCTGACCGTGGTCGATGATGGCGACGTGGTCGCAGAGCCGCTCGGCTTCCTCCATGAAGTGCGTGGTCAAGATGATGCTCACGCCGGCCGAGCGCAGCTCCCCGACCAGGTCCCAGGTCGCGTGCCTGGCCTGCGGGTCCAGGCCGGACGTGGGCTCGTCGAGGAACACCAGCTCGGGGCGGCCGATGACGGCCGCGGCGAGCGAGAGCCGCTGCTGCTGCCCGCCGGACAGCCGCTTGTACGCGGTCCGCGCGACGGGCGTCAGGCCGACCAGGTCGAGCAGGACCGGGACCGCGATCGGGTGGGCGTGGAACCGGCTCAGCAGGTTCAGGTACTCGGCCGCGGGCACCGACGGCGGGAAACCGCCCGACTGGAGCATCACGCCCACCCGCGGCCGCAGCGCCCGGGCGTCGCGCACCGGGTCCAGGCCGAGAACGCGCACCGTGCCCTGGTCGGCCCGCCGGTAACCCTCGCAGATCTCGATGGTCGTGGTCTTGCCTGCCCCGTTCGGTCCCAGGAGGCCGGTGACCGCGCCGCGGGCCGCGCTGAGCTTCACCCCGTCCACCGCCGTCGTCTGGCCGTACCGCTTGACCAGCCCGCCAATTTCTACGCCGGGTACCGGCGGGACCGTGCTCACGCACGCGAGTCTACGGTCCCAGCAGGGTGCGGAGCGTGCCGGTGTCGACGTTACTTGCTGATCACGACGGGCCGGCAGGCTGGCTATGCTGCGGATGCACACATGGATGAAGACGGACTAGGGAGGACGGCTGATGGACTCCGAGCGCGCACGCAGCCTGCTTGTCGCGGAGCGTGACGATGTGCAGGGCCTGCTGAAAGACGCGGAGGCGGCCGGGCAGGAAAACCGGGTGTCGGAGGTGGACAGCCAGACGGGCGATACCGGCGACGCCGCGCAGCCGCTGCAGGCCCAGGGCGAGGATGACGCCATCGCGGAGAGCCTGCGCAACCGGCTGGAGGTCATCGAGCGCGCCCTGCACCGGCTGGACGAGGGCACCTACGGCCGGTCCGTCCGCAGCGGCGAGCCGATCCCCGACGAGCGCCTGGAGGCGGACCCCGCCGCTGAGCTCACCGTCGAGGAGGCCCGGGAGGCCGAACGCGCGGCCG
>JAJKHX010000342.1 GCA_021154785.1 Nocardiopsis sp. | reverse complement strand
CGGGCCTGAAGTCGTAGCCGCCGGCCTGGGCGCGCCCGCCGAGCACGAGGAACGCGAGGGTGATGGCGCCGAAGACGCTCACCGCCACCGCCGGGAAGAGCCCCGTTAGCGGCGGGCGCGGCGAGCGCCGCCGGGCCAGGCCGTAGCAGGCCAGCAAGACCGCGCCGGCCACCGCCAGCAGGACCGACGCGTGCCATCCGGGGAAAGGCTGGTCAAGCCAGGTGACGGTGCCGCCCGAGATATAGGCCGGGTGCTGGCCGGACCAGCCGGCCACCTGCGTCCAGACGCCGCTGACCGGGTTGAACGTGAGGTCGTAGAACGTGGTCTGGTGCGGTCCCTGACCGGCCAGGAACAGCGGCACGGGACCGCTGAGCCGCCGGGCGAACCCGGTGAGCACGACGATCGCCATGCCGCTGGCACCCGCGGCGAGCAGCAGGAGCGAGACCAGTTTCCAGGCCGTCATGACCACGGTGGCCAGGACGGTCCCGTCCCTGGCGGCCCGGGCCAGGTGGGCGCGGGTCACGGCCCGGACCGGGCCGAAGCTGGAGATCGCCGCTTCCTGCGCCTCGCGCTCGGTCATCCCGATGGCGGTGCCCGCCGCCGCCGTCTCCCGCAGGTGATCCTCGGCCTCGGCGAGGATCAGCTCAGCTTCTCCCCGGGGGACACGCAGGCCCCGGCGCAGCTGGCCCAGGTACTCCCCGATCAGGTCACGCGGTGCCTCGTCCCGGATCATGCCGACCACCCCGGCGCCGCCTGGAACCCGTGAACCCCGTGGGCCGCCGGGCCGAGCACGGACTGCACGCCCCGGGCGAACCGGCGCCACTCGGTCCGCTGGGCCGCCAGGGCGGCCGCGCCCTCGTCGGTGACGCCGTAGACGCGGCGGCGGCGCCCGTCGGCCTCCGCCCAGGAACTGGCCAGCAGGCCGGCCGCCTCCAGCCGGTGCAGGGCGGGGTAGACGGTCCCCTCAGGCAAGTCGAACGTGCCCTCGCTGCGTTCGCGTAGTGCCGAGATGATCGCGTACCCGTGTGCCGGGCCGGCCGCCAGGACCGACAGGAGCAGCAGATCCAGATGGCCCTTGAGCCGCTCACGGTTCATACTACGGAAACTTATGCCTAGCGTTACTAGGCGTCAAGGACACGTAGCCTGGCTCCGTGCGTAACGCGTCAGGGGAGCATGTCGACGGTGAGGCAGGCCTCGGTGCTGGGGAGGCCCTGCTCCATGGCCCGGCGGTCGGCCATGGCCAGCAGGCGGCGGATGCGGCCGGCGATGGCGTCCTTGGTCAGCGGCGGGTCGGCCAGCTGGCCGAGTTCCTCCAGGCTGGCCTGCCGGTGCGCCATCCGCAGCTGGCCCGCCATGGTCAGGTGCTGCGGCGCGTCCGGGCCGAGGATCTCCAGGGCCCGTTCCACCCGCGCGCCCGCCGCCACCGCGGCGCGTGCGCTGCGGCGCAGGTTGGCGTCGTCGAAGTTGGCCCGCCGGTTGGCGGTGGCCCGGACCTCGCGCCGCATCCGGCGCTCCTCCCAGGCCATCACGGCCTGGTGCGCGCCCAGCCGGGTCAGCATGGCGGCGATCGCCTCGCCGTCCCTGATCACCACCCGGTCCACGCCCCGCACATCGCGGGCCTTGGCGTGGATCTTCAGCCGCCGCGCGGCGCCGACCAGGGCGAGCGCCGCCTCGGACCCGGGGCAGGTGATCTCGAGCGCCATCGAGCGGCCGGGCTCGGTCAGCGAGCCGTGGGCCAGGAACGCGCCCCGCCAGGCGGCCTCGCAGTCGCACGCCGAACCGGACACCACCTGCCGGGGCAGCCCCCGGACCGGACGGCCGTGGGCGTCGATGAGCCCGGCCTGCCGGGCCAGGCTCTCGCCCGCGTTGCCCTTGCTCACCCGGACCAGGTAGCGGTTGCCCTTGCGCAGGCCGCCCGGCGACAGCACCAGGAACTCGGCCGGGTGACCGAAGACCTCGGTGATGCTGGCGCGCAGCCGCCGGGCCGCCGCGCCGGTGTCGAGCTCCGCCTCGATGATCACTCGCCCCTCGGACAAGTGCAGGCCGCCGGCGAACCTGAGCAACGTGGAAACCTCGGCCTTACGGCAGCAGGGCTTGATCACCTGAACCCGGCTGAGCTCGTCCTTCACCACCCCGGTCATCGCCATGCGGCGTCACTCCCCCCTTGGGCCCCTCGCCGGAAAATCTGCGCGTACGTCCCCGCCAGCAGCCTCGGGTCGTGCCTGGGCGTGCCGTCGGCGGCGGCCACATCCGCCGTCATCAGCCGGGCCCCGAGCACCGCGGCCGCCTTCTCCAAGTCGGCCAGGTTACCGGTTCCGGCGGTCTTGGTGTCGGCAAGGACTACATCCACAGTAAGCGCAGGCGCATGCCCGGCGAGGACCTCCAGGTGCTTATGGGGCGAAAAACCCTCCGTCTCCCCCGGCTGCGGCGCCAGGTTGAGGACGAGCACGCGCCGGGCCGCGGTGGCGTGCAGCGCGGCCGAAAGCTCGGGTACCAGCAGGTGCGGCAGCACGCTGGTGAACCACGAGCCCGGGCCGAAGAAGATCCAGTCGGCGTCGAGCACCGCCCGCACCGCCTCGGGTACCGCGGGCGGATCGGGCGGCAGCAGCGTGATCGACCGGACCTGGCCCGGGGTGCTGGCCACCGCCGCCTGGCCGCGGACCGTGCTGACCTCGTCCGGCCAGGCCGGGTCGAGGCCGACCACCTCGGCCACGATGTCCAGCGGCACCGCGGCCATCGGCAGCACCCGGCCGCCGGTGCCGAGCAGCCTGCCCACCCAGTCCAGGCCCGCGACCGTATCGCCGAGCAGGTCCCACAGCGCCACGATGAGCAGGTTGCCGACCGCGTGGCCGGCCAGTTCCCGGTCGCCGGCGAACCGGTGCTGCACCACCTTGCTCCAGGTAGTCCCCCACTCGTCGTCGTCGCACAGCGCGGCCAGCGCCATCCGCAGGTCGCCGGGCGGCAGCACGCCGAAGTCGCGGCGCAGCCGGCCGCTCGACCCGCCGTTGTCCGCGACCGTGACGATCGCGGTGAGGCTCTCCGTCACCTGGCGCAGCGCCGCCAGGGACGCCGCCAGACCGTGCCCGCCACCGAGCGCTACCGCTCTTGGGCCAGTCACCAGATGCTCACTCCCGCCCTAGATCCCGGTGCACCACCTGCACGTCAGCCCCCGTGCCGAGGGCTCCGGCGACGCGCGCCGCCAGCTCGTCGGCGATCGCCACGCTGCGGTGCTTGCCGCCGGTGCAGCCGACCGCGAGGGTGACGAACCGCTTGCCCTCCCGTTCATAGCCGGGAATCACTACGTGCAGCAGCTCAGCGTAGTGGCGGAGGAACTCCCTGGCGCCCGGCTGGGCGAGAACGTAGTCGCGGACCGGCGCGTCCTGCCCGGTCATCGGGGCCAGCTCGGGGATCCAGTGCGGGTTGGGCAGGAACCGGCAGTCGGCCACCAGGTCGGCGTCCACCGGAAGGCCGTATTTATAGCCGAACGAGACGACGCTGAGCCTCAGCCCGGCCGCCGTGCCGCCGCCGAAGAAGTCGCGCATCCGGGCCCGCAGCTCGTGCACGTTGAGCCGGGTCGTGTCGAGCACCAGGTCGGCGTCGCCGCGCGCCTCGCGGAGCAGCTCGCGCTCGGCCGCGATCCCGTCGGTGACGCGGCCGCTGCCCTGCAGCGGATGCGGTCGCCGCTCGCTGTCGAACCGGCGTACCAGGGTGTCCTCGCCCGCCTCGAGGTACACCACCCGGGCGGTCGCGCCGCGCGCGCCGAGGTCGCTGATGGCCGACTTGAGGTCGGTGCTGAACGCGCGGCTGCGCACGTCGACCACCGCGGCCATCCGGCTGACCGCGCCGTTGGACCGGGCCGCGAGGTCCACCATCGTGGGCAGCAGGCCGGGCGGCAGGTTATCCACCACGAACCAGCCGAGGTCCTCGAGCGACTTGGCCGCGGTCGACCGGCCCGCGCCGGACAGGCCGGTGATGATGACGATGTCCGCGATATCGTCAGCTGCCTTCATGAGGCTCCCCCGCTTGATTGGTACCCGGCGCCTGATGAGAGCCGAGGGCGGCCGAGACGGTGGCGGCGAGCCGGGGGCCGATGCCCGGCACGGCCGCGATCTCCTCCACGGTCGCCGCGGTGAGCTTGCGGACCGAGCCGAAGTGCTTGAGCAGGGCCTGGCGCCGGGCCGGGCCGAGCCCGGGCACGTCGTCGAGCGCGCTGCTGGTGGCGGCCTTGCCGCGCTTTTGCCGGTGGTAGGTGATCGCGAACCGGTGCGCCTCGTCCCGTACCCGCTGCAGCAGGTAGAGTCCCTCGCTGCTGCGGGGCAAGATGATGGGGTACTCCTCGCCCGGGCGCCAGACTTCCTCCAGGCGCTTGGCCAGCCCGCAGACGGCGACGTCGTCGATGCCGAGCTCGGCCAGGGCCCGGGCGGCCGCATCGGCCTGCAGCGGGCCGCCGTCGACGACGACCAGGTTCGGCGGGTAGGCGAATTTCTTCGTGGCGTCGAGCCCATCTCGTTCGGCCGGAAGACCTTGATCTTGCTCTTCGTCCGGGTCGGGGTCGCCCAGGGTGTCGAGCTCGCCCGTCTTCTCCCGCTCGGCCAGGTAGCGGCGGAACCGCCGGGTGATCACCTCGTGGATGGAGGAGATGTCGTCGGTGCCGCCGGTGCCCTTGATCGCGAACCGGCGGTACTCGCTCTTGCGCACCAGGCCGTCCTCGAACACGACCATCGACGCGACCACGTGCGTGCCCTGCAGGTTCGACACGTCGTAGCACTCGATCCGCAGCGGCGCGTCGTCCAGCTCCAGGGCCTCCTGGATCTCGCTGAGCGCCTTGCTCCGGGTGGTCAGGTCGCTGGCCCGCCGGGTTTTGTGCAGCGCCAGCGACTGCCCGGCGTTCCTGGCCACGGTCTCCAGCAGGGCCTTCTTGTCCCCGCGGCGCGGCACCCGCAGGCTGACCGGGCCGCCGCGGCGTCCGGCCAGCCACTCGGTCATGGTGGCCGGGTCCGGCGGCAGCTCGGGGACCAGGATCTCCCGCGGGATGCCGGCGTTGACCGCCTCGGCCCCGGCTGGGCTGTCCGCGTAGACCTGGCCGAGGAACTGCTCCACCAGGCCCGCCGCGGTGACCTCCTCGATCTTGTCCAGCACCCAGCCGCGCTGCCCGCGGACCCGGCCGCCGCGCACGTAGAAGACCTGGACGGCCGCCTCGAGCTGATCCTCGGCCAGCGCGATGACGTCGCAGTCGGTGCCGTCGCCGAGCACCACCGCCTGCTTCTCGATCGCGCGCTCCAGGGCCCGCAGGTCGTCGCGGAGCCGGGCGGCCCGCTCGAACTCCTCCTCCCGCGCGGCCTGCTTCATCTCGGCCTCGAGCCGGCCGGCGAACCGGCTGGTCTGCCCGGCCATGAAGTCGCAGAAGTCCTCGGCCAGGCGCCGGTGCTCCTCGGCGCTGACCCGCTTGACGCACGGCGCGGAGCACTTGCCGATGTAGCCGAGCAGGCACGGGCGGCCGATCTGGCCGGACCGCTTGAACACCCCCGCCGAGCAGGTGCGCACCGGGAAGACGCGGAGCAGCGTGTCCACCGTGTCGCGGATGGCCCAGGCGTGGCTGTAGGGGCCGAAGTACCTGGTGCCCTTGCGCTTGGCGCCGCGCATGACCATGACCCGGGGGTACTCGTCGCTCATCGTCACGGCCAGGTAGGGGTAGCTCTTGTCGTCCCGGTACTTGATGTTGAACCGGGGGTCGTACTCCTTGATCCAGGAGTACTCGAGCTGCAGCGCCTCGACCTCGGTGCCGACCACGGTCCACTCGACGCCGGCCGCCGTGGTGAGCATCATCTGGGTGCGCGGGTGCAGGCTCGCGAAGTCGGCGAAGTACTGGTTGAGCCGCTGCCGGAGCGACTTCGCCTTGCCGACGTAGATGACCCGGCCACGCTGGTCACGGAACTTGTAGACCCCGGGAGACTCGGGAATCTCGCCCGGCGCCGGCCGGAAACCAAGCGGATCTGCCACGGAGCCAATCTTAGGCTCCCGCGCGCGGCCTCCGGCCGGCCACGATGGCTTCGTGGGCAGGTTCTTCACGGCGGCCGGGCGGCTGTCCGTCC
Source organism: Nocardiopsis sp. (assembly GCA_021154785.1). Taxonomy (GTDB): domain Bacteria; phylum Actinomycetota; class Actinomycetes; order Streptosporangiales; family Streptosporangiaceae; genus Palsa-504. Next base: position 5,246 of record JAJKHX010000342.1, on the reverse strand, counting down.
GCTTCCGCTGGGTCATCGTGCTGGCCTGGGCGGCCGGCACGGCCGCCGCCATGGTGCTGCTGCCGCCGCTGTCGAGCGTGACGCAAAGCGATAACAACTCGTTCCTGCCGGCCAGCGCGCCCAGCGAGCAGGCGGCCGAGCTGGCTTCCCCGCTGCAGCAGGCTTCGCTGACCGCGGTCACGGTGGTCGCGGCGCGCCCCGGCGGGCCGGTCTCCGCGGCGGACGGGACGTTCGTCGCGCGGCTGGCGGGCTCGCTGTCCCGGGTCGCCCGGGTCACGGCGGTGCGAGACGCCGGCCAGTCGGCCGACGGGCAGGCCGACGAGCTCACCGTGCTGGCAGCGCTGGCCCGGTCCGGCGGGCTGGCCACCACCCAGCAGGCCACCCTGGTGTCCGGGATACGCGAGGTCATCCGCGCGGCGGGACCGCCGGGCGGCCTGACGGTGCGCACGGCGGGCACCGTGGCCACCCGGGTGGATACCAACGCCACCTCGGGCAAGACCGGCGGCCAGGTCCAGTGGTTCTCCATCATCTTCGTCATCGCGCTGCTCGTCGCGGTGTTCCGGTCCGCGCTGGCGCCGCTGATCGCGGTGCTGCCCGCCGTCGTGGTGGTGCTGGCGGCCGAGCGGCTCACGGCCGAGGCCGCGGTGCACGGCCTGGGCGTATCGCAGATCGCCGCGCTGCTCCTGATCGTGCTCGTGCTCGGGGCGGGCACCGACTACGCCCTGTTCCTGATGTTCCGGGTCCGGGAGGAGATGCGCGCGGGACAGGGCTGCCACGAGGCCATCGTGTTCTCGGTGGGGCGGGTCGGCGAGACGATCACGTTCTCGGCCGGCGTCCTCATCGTCGCGCTGCTCTCGCTCGCCACCGCGTCCTTCAGCCTGTACTCCGGGCTGGCGGCGCCGCTGGCCATCGCCATCGGGCTGATGCTGGCGGCCGGGCTCACCCTGCTGCCCGCGCTGCTCGCGATCTGCGGGCCGGCCGCGTTCTGGCCGTCCTCGGTGCGGCCCGGCGCCGGGCGGGCCGGGTGGTGGGGGCCGGCCTGCTCGCGGATCGTGCGGCGGCCGCTGGCCACGCTGGTCATCGGCCTGGTCGTGTTCGGCGCGCTCGCGGTGGCCTCGGCCGGCTACCTGGCGGCGGGGCTCGGCGGCCCGGCGACCGGGCCGGCCGGGAGCGATTCGGCGGCCGGCGACGCGCTGCTGAGCCGGCACTTCCCGCAGACGGCGGCCAACCCGACGGTCGTCGTGCTGCGCCTGCGGCAGCCCGCCTGGGCCGCCGCGGGCGCCGTGGCCGCGGCGGAGCGGCAGCTCGCCGCGGACCCCGTCTTCACCTCGGTGTCCGGGCCGCTGAACGCGAACGGCACGGCGCTGACCGCCGCCCAGTACGCCGCGCTGTACGCCGCCTACGGCCCGCCGCGGGCCATCGCGGCCTCGGTCCGGGTTCCGCCCGCGCGGCTGGCCGCGTTCGAGTCTTACCGGGCGAGCGGCTCCTACGTGAGCACGGACGGACGCACGATCTCGTTCGCCACCGCGCTGTCGGCGGGCAGCGCGACCACCACCGCGGCGGCGCAGGCGGTGCCCGCGGTCCGGGTCGCGGCCGCCCGCGCGGCGCGGACCGCCGGGGCCCTCGCCGCCGGGGTCACCGGCCAGGCGGCGTTCACCAGCGACGTCGCCCAGCTGTCGGACGGCGACCTGCGGACCGTCATCCCGATCGCCATCGCGGTGATCGCGGTGCTGCTCGCGCTGGTGATGCGCTCGCTGATCGCGCCGCTGTACCTGATCGCGTCGGTGGTGCTCTCGTACTTCGCGGCGCTGGGGCTGACCGTCCTGGTGTTCATGAAGGCCGCCGGGCAGCCCGGGCTGACCTTCATCCTGCCGTTCCTGCTCTTCGTCTTCCTGCTGGCGCTCGGCGAGGATTACAACATCCTGGTCATGACGCGCATCAGGGAGGAGGCCGAGCGGCTTCCGCTGCGCGCGGCGGTCGGCCGGGCGCTGAGCGTGACCGGGACGACGGTGACCTCGGCCGGGCTGGTGCTGGCGGGGACGTTCGGGGTGCTGGCGATCGTCGGTTCCGGCAGCGCCGGGGCGCAGAACGTCCGGACGATCGTGAACGTCGGCGTGGGCCTCGCGCTGGGCGTGCTGATGGACACGTTCCTGGTCCGGACGTTGCTGGTGCCGGCCGCGGTGGTGCTGATCGGCCGGTGGAACTGGTGGCCGTCCGCGCTGAGCCGGGCGCGGCCCGCCGGCGGGCCGGCGGACGGCCGGGATATTCCGTTGCCAGACCTCAAGTTATTACTTAAGCTGGCCGCGAGGGCAACGGGCTTGCGGGGGCACCGGGCTTACGGGGGACACCGGGGTCCCGCTCAACTGACGAGGGGCCGCATGACCACGCGGGAACTGGCCGCCGAGTACCTCGGCGCCGACTACTTCGCCGATCCTTACTCCGTGCACGCCCGGCTGCGGGCGCGGCACCCGGTCACGCCGGTGGTCCTGCCGGGCGGCGACACGCGGGTATGGCTGGTTACCGGGTACGCCGAGGCGCGGGCCGCGCTGGCCGACCCGCGGCTGCGCAAGAGCATGCCGGGCTGGGCACCCGGACCCGACTCGGTCTTCGCCGTCCTCGAGCGTCACATGCTCAACAGCGACCCGCCGGACCACGGGCGGCTGCGCCGCCTGGTCAACAAGGCCTTCACCGCCCGCCACGTCGAGCGGCTCCGGCCCCGGATCGCCGCCATCACCGCCGCGCTGCTCGACGAGATCCCGGCGCGGTCCGAGGTCGACTTGCTCGCCTCGTTCGCGTTCCCGCTGCCGATCACGGTGATCTGCGAGCTACTCGGCGTGCCCACCGACGAGCGCGACGACTTCCGCGACTGGTCGACCACCGTGGTGTCGGATACGGCGGCCCCCGAGGTGATGATCGCCCATGCCACCGCGATGGTCAGCTACTTCCGGGCGCTGCTGGCGGCCAAGCGGCGCGAGCCGGCCGACGACCTGCTGTCCGCGCTGATCGCGGCGCGGGACCAGGCCGACAGCCTGAGCGAGGACGAGCTCGTATCGATGGCGTTCCTGCTGCTGGTGGCCGGGCACGAGACCACGGTCAACCTGATCGCCAGCGGTGTGCTGGCGCTGCTCCTCAACCCGGCCGAGCTGGCCCGGCTCGCCGCCGACCCCGGGCTGACCGGCCGCGCGGTGGAGGAACTGCTGCGGTACGTGGCGCCGGTCAGCCACACGACGTTCCGGTGCGCCGCCGAGCCGGTCGACCTCGGCGGCGTGCGCATCGGCCGGGGCGACCCGGTGTTCGTCGCGCTGAGCGGCGCGAACCGGGACCCGGCCCGGTTCGGCGGCCCGGAAGGACTGGACCTGGGACGGGACAGCTCCGGGCACCTGGCGTTCGGGCACGGCATCCACTACTGCGTGGGCGCGCCGCTGGCCCGGCTCGAGGCCCAGATCGCCTTCACCGGCCTGCTGGGCCGGTTCCCCCGCCTGGAGCTGGCCGTGCCGCCGGAGGCGCTGCGCTGGCGGCCGAGCACGCTCATCCACGGCCTGGAATCCCTCCCGGTGCGGCTGGACCCCGGCGGGGGCGGCACCAGCGGCCAGTGAGGTGGTGGTATACCGGTCCGATGGGACGCTTGACCGAAATCGCGCCCGGCGTGCTCGTCGCGACCAGCACCTACGCCATGACCACCAGCACCGTGGTCGTCGGCTCGTCGGGCGGCTGCCTGCTGGTCGACCCGGCGGTCACCGTGGCCGACCTGGCCGCGCTGGCCGGTGAGCTGGCGGACCGGGGACTGCGGCCCGCGGCGGCCTGGTCGACCCACCCGCACTGGGACCACGTGCTGTGGAGCGCCGCGCTGGGGGGCGCACCCCGGTACGCGGCGCCCGCCGCGGTGACCCTCCTGGCGACCGAGCGGGGGGCCATGCTGGAGCAGCTCGGCCAATCCGCCCCCGGTCACGACCTGGAACTGGTCGGGAGAATGCAGGCCCTGGAGGGCACGGCCATCCCGTGGGACGGGCCAGACGCGAGGCTGATCGTGCATGACGGCCACGCTCCCGGTCACGGCGCGGTCTTCCTGCCGGACAGCGGCGTCCTGCTCGCCGGGGACATGTGCTCGGATATAGAGATCCCGCTGCTCGATACCGAGGAGAAGGACCCGCTCGGCGACTACCGCACCGGCGTCGAGCGGCTGGCGTCGGTGCCCGGCGTGCGCCAGGTCGTGCCGGGGCACGGCCATATCGGGGATTCCGGCGAACTGCGCAGGCGGCTCGGCCTCGACACCGCCTACCTGGACGCGATGTCGGCCGGGCGGCCGTACCAGGACCCGCGGCTGACGGCGGACAGCCCGGAGTGGATGCGGGACATGCACGAGAGCCAGGTGCGCTACTTCCAGGCTTAGCGGCTGGCAGGCTTAGCGGCGGGCGGCAGGCCCGGCGGGCGCCGCGGACCGGCCGGCTGCGACGGGCGCTACGGGCAGGAGCAGGGCCGAGGGGTGCGCCGCGTCCAGGCCGATCTCGTACCGCGTCGGCAGCAGGCGGCCGGCGGGCGCGTCGACCTGGCCGTTTCCCGGGTTGCGGGCGAACCGGGGGTACGCCCCGCCGGCCACCTGGAGCCGGATCCGGTGGCCGCGGCCGAACCGGTGCGCCGCGCCGAGCAGGCTGACCCGGACGGTCCCGGTCAGCGGGTCGGCCGCGGTGAGCCGCACGATGCCGTCGCAGACGTTCCGGGACCGGCCGCGCGGGTCCACGTCGCAGAGCCGGGCGAACAGGTCCGCGTACGGGTTATCGCGGGTGACGGAGAGCTCGGCGGCCACCTCGCCGATTACCTCGGCCGGCTCGGCTAGCGGGCCGCTGCTGAACACCAGCACGTCCGGCCGGCGCTCGACGGCCCGGTTGTCACGGCTCCCGGCGTGGACGGACAGGGTCGCGCCGCCGGGCGACGGCGTGGGGTCGGCCGGGTCGTACCCGAACCTGGCGGCCGGCCCGAGCTGCGAGCCGGGCGCCGCACGGCCGAGCGAGCCGTTCGCGCCGAGGTACCAGCGCTGCGGGGCAGCACCGGGCGGCGGCCAGGTGCCGGCCTGCCGCCACTCCCCCGCGCCCTCGCCGCCGACCCAGATGCGCACCGGGTCCTGCGCTTGGGAGCCCGGGGCCCGACGACCAGCCGGGCGGGCACGCCCCGGCCGGACAGCGCCCGGTACTGCTCGAGGGTCTGCACGGCCAGGTCGCGCTCGACCGCGACCCGGTTCCGCCGCGGCG
>JAJKHX010000341.1 GCA_021154785.1 Nocardiopsis sp. | reverse complement strand
GGGGTCACTACACCCTGGCGACGGCCCCGCAGATGACCCGGGCGCTGCGCCGGACGCAAGGGGACTGGGTGAGCCCGCGCGCTGGCTGACCTGGCGCTGTAATCGAGTGTCAGTCGTCGCAGACGGCCCAGGCCTCGACCTCGATCATCAGGCCGGGCCTGAACAGCGCCCCGACCTGGACCGCGGTGCTGGCCGGCGGGCGGGCGGTGTCCACGTATTCGTCGCGGACCGGGCGCACGACCGCGATCTGCGAGATGTCGGTGAGGTAGAAGCTCAGCTTGATCACGTCGGTGAAGGAGGCCCCGGCCGCGGCCAGCGCCCGGTTCAGGTTGGCGAACACCTGCCAGGCCTGCGCCTCCATGTCACCCGGCCCGACCAGCTCACCGTTCTCGTCGAGGGCGACCTGCCCGGAGATGGCCACCCAGCGGCCGCGGCCGGTCACCGCGTGGCTGTAGCCGGGGCCGGGTGCCAGCCCGTCGGGAGCGCGGAAATGCTGCAATGCCGACATGTTCGGCCCCTTCTCTAACTGTTTTCCCGTCCGTATCCCCTTGTCCAACGCTAGCGGGGTTCTCGCCGGACCGTCAGTGGGTCACGGAAGCGGTGGGGCGGGGGGTGCGGGACGGCTGGGCGGTGACGTCGGCGACGATGCAGGTGATGTTGTCGGGGGCACCGCCGTCCATGGCCAGGGCGATCAGGTCGGCGGCGGCCTGGTCGGGGTCGGGCACGGTGAGCAGGACCCGGGCGATGGCGTCGGCGGGCGCAGCCACGTGCAGGCCATCGGAGCAGAGCAGGTAACGGTCGCCGGAGCGGGCCTGGCGCAACTGGATGTCGGGGCGGGACGCGTGGTCGCCGGTGAGCGCGCGGAGCAGTAGCAGCCGCTGCGGGTGGGACGCGGCCTCCTCGGCCGTGATCTTGCCCTCGTCCAGCAGCGACTGGACCAGCGTGTGGTCCTGGGTGATCTGGAAGACCTCGGCGTCGCGGACCAGGTAGGCCCGCGAGTCGCCGATGTGGGCCAGGCCGAGCTGGGAACCCGACCACACCAGCGCGGTCAGGGTGGTGCCCATGCCGTGCAGCGCGGGGTTGGCCTGGACCATGTCGCGCAGCGCCCGGTCGGCCCGGCGGACGGCGTGATCCAGGGCGTTCAGCAACTCGCCGCCCGGCACGTGGGTGTCCAGCGGCCGCAGCGCCTCGATGACGGCGGCGCTGGCCACCTCGCCGCCCACGTGGCCGCCCATCCCGTCGGCCACCGCGAGCAGCCGGGTCCCGGCGTAAGCGGCGTCCTCGTTGCCCTCGCGGACCAGGCCGGTGTCCGACCGGACCGCGTAGCGGACGGTGAGTGTCTCGGTGCCATCGTTCATGGCGGTGTCCCTTCCCGACAGGTAGCCGATGAGGAAGACGGCGAGCTCCCGCCGGGCCGAGGTTTCCGCCTCGACCCGGGCCCAGTACGCGGCCAGTTCGGTAGCGGCCTGGGCGGGTGGCAGGGCGCTGACCGCGCGGATCCCGGCGAGCGGCATGCCCAGCCGGCGCAGCCAGGCCACCAGCCGGGCCTGCTCGAGCTGACCCGGGTCGTAGAACCGGTACGACGTCGCCGGGTCGACCTGGGCCGGGTGGAGCAGCCCGAGCTCGTCGTACAGGCGCAGGGCCTTGCGGGACAGCCCGGAGGCCCGGGCGAAGGCCCCGCTGGTCATCAGCTCCACGTCCGCCTCCCTCATCCCGGGCCAGGTGGCCCGGTGCCTCTCAGGCTGGGGCCGGCCCCAGGGGCCAGGTCAAATCAGCTGACCAGGGCGGCGAGCTTCTCGAGGTAGCGGGGGTCGCAGTTGAGGGAGAACGTGGTGAGGACGGTCTGCTTCCAGCGCTGGAGTTCGTCGGCGACCTTGGCCCAGGAGCCGACCAGGGCCACGTCCTCGACCAGTTGAGTGGGCACGGCCGCGATCGCGCTTTTCTTGTCGCCCGCCAGGTAGAAATCCTGGATCCGCCGGGCCTGGGCTTCGTAGCCGAGGCGGGCGAATACCTCGTAGTGGAAGTTGACACCGCGGGCGCCCATCCCGCCGATGTAGAGAGCCAGGGTGGGCCGGATGAAATCGGCCGCCCGTTCGGTATCGTCGTCGATGATGATCGCTAGCGGACCGCCTACTACGTCGAACGTGTCACGGGTGTGGCGTGCGCCGGGGCGGCCGAAACCCTCGTCGAGGGCTTTCGCGTAGAAGTCGTTCATGGCCGGCGAGAAGAAAATGACGTTCCAGCCGTCGGCGATTTCGGCCGCCAGCGCCACGTTCTTCGGGCCCTCGGCGCCGAGGTAGACCGGGATCTCGTCGCGGTAGGGGTGCAGGATCGAGCGCAGCGGCTTGCCCAGGCCGGTGCCGCCCTTCTCGGCCGGCAGGGGCAGCTGGTAGTGCTTCCCGTCGTAGGCGACCGGCTCGCCGCGGGCGATGACCTTCCGGAGGATGTCGATGTACTCGCGGGTGCGCTCGAGCGGGCGCGGGTAGGGCTGGCCGTACCAGCCCTCCACCACCTGGGGGTTGCTGGTGCCGACGCCGAGCAGGACCCGGCCGCCGGTGAGGTGGTCCATGGTCATCGCGGTCATAGCCAGGGTGACGGGCGGGCGGGCCGAGATCTGGGAGACGGCCGTGCCCAGCTGAATCCGTTCGGTACGGGAGCCCCACCAGGCCAGCGGGGTCCAGGCGTCGCTGCCGTAGGCTTCGGCGGTCCACATCTGGTCGATGCCGATCCGCTCGGCGGTCTCGAACAGCTCAGGCGCGCCCGGGGGCGGGCCGGCCGACCAGTAGCCGGCCGAGACGGAGGTCCTCATGTGATCATCTTTAACGCAGGCCGCCCAGCCGGTCTAGGGCCTCGTCCGTCTCGGTGATCAGGTCGGCCATCACGTCGGCGACCGGGCGGACCTCGTTCATCCGGCCGATGATCTGCCCGGCGGGCATCGTCACCACGTCCGGCTGGCCGGACCGCATGAGGCGCTGGTGGGCGTCGCTGACCAGCAGGTTCTGCAAGGGCATGGGCAGCGGGGCGGGGGCGCCGGGCTGTTCCCAGGCGGCGGTCCAGCGGTTCTTCAGCAGCCGGGCCGGCTTGCCGCTGTAGATCCGGGACCGGACGGTGTCCGAGGAGGTGGCGTTCAGCAGGGCCTGCTGCATGGCGGGCGCCGCCGACAGCTGCTGGTACTCCGTGGTGACCAGCCAGGCCGAGCCCATCCAGGCCCCGGCGGCGCCGAGCGCGAGGGCGGCGGCGACCTGGCGGCCGCAGCCGATACCGCCCGCGGCCAGGACCTGTGCCTGGTCGCCGACCGCGTCGACGACCTCGGGGACCAGGACCATGGTGCCGATCTCGCCGGTGTGGCCGCCGGCCTCGTGGCCCTGGGCGACCACGATGTCCACCCCGCTGGCGACCTGCCGGCGGGCGTGCCCGGGCTTGCCGGCCAGCGCGGCGACCAGCATGCCGCGGTCGTGCGCGCTGGCGATGACGTCGGGCGGCGGCGAGCCGAGCGCGTTCGCGATCAGCGCGGCCGGGTGGGCCAGCGCCACCTCGACGTGCTGGCGGGCCACCGAGTGCAGCCAGCCGAGGACGCCGTCGCCGGACTGGGTGTCGTCCGGCAGCGGCGGCACGCCCAGGTCGAGCAGGGTCTGCTCGACGAATTCTCGATGGGGGCCGGGGATCAGCTGGCTGAGATCGGTGGCCGCGCCCTCGGCCGGGACGGTGGCCGGCATGACCACGTCGATGCCGTACGGGCGGCCGCCGGTGTTCTCGTCCATCCAGGCCAGCACGGCGTCGAGCTCGGCCGGGTCGTTGAAGCGGACGCAGCCGAGCACGCCCAGGCCGCCGGCCCGGCTGACCGCGGCCGCGACGTGCTCGGACGGGGTGAAGCCGACGAGGGGATGCTCGATGCCGAGCAGGTCGCAAAGGGGGGTGCGGAAGGTCACGGGGCTGCCTTCGCCGGGTCGTGGGCTTCGGCGTAGGCCCGGGCCCAGCCGTAGTCGGCCTTGCCGGAGACGGTCCGGCCGACGGAATCGACGAACCAGATGGTACGCGGCGCCTTGTAGCCGGCCAGCTGGCCGTGCACGTGCGCTTGGAGCGCGGCGGCATCCGCGGTGACACCGGGGCGCAGCTGGACCAGCGCGGCCACCCGCTGCCCGAGCCGGTCGTCGGGCACGCCGAGGACCAGCGCGTCGAACACGTCCGGGTGCGACTTCAGCGCTCCCTCGACTTCCTCGGGAAAGACCTTCTCGCCACCGGTATTCACGCACGTATTGCCGCGGCCGAGGAGGGTGATCGTGCCGTCCTCCTCGACCCGCGCCCAGTCGCCGGGCACCGCGTACCGGCGGCCGTTCACCTCCGTGAACATCTCGGCGGTCTTAACCGGGTCCTTGTAGTAGCCGAGCGGGATGTGCCCGCCGCGCGCCAGCTTGCCGGTCTCCCCCGGCCCGCAGGCGCCGCCGGCTTCGTCGATGACGATGACGTCCGGGCCGGCCGTGACCGTGGGACCGCCCCGGTGCGCACCGCCCGCGCTGTGGAGGGCCATGCCGGTGAAGCCGGTCTCGGTCGAGCCGATCGCCTCGGTGAGGAACACGCTGGGGAGCGCCCGGGCGACCGCGTCCTTGACCGCGGGCGAGAACAGCGCGGCGGTGGTGTTCAGGTTGATCAGCGAGGACGTGTCGTAGTTCCCCGCGGCCAGCGCTTCTATCAGCGGCCGGGCCATCGCGTCGCCGATGACCGACAGCGTGTTGACCCGGTGCTTTTCCACCGCGGCCCAGAGCGCGTCCGGATCGAACTTCGGCATGATGACGGCCGTGTCCCCGGCGAACAGGCAGCCCAGCGTGGCCACCATGGCGGCGCCGTGGATAAGCGGCGCGGGCGCCATGCGGACCAGGGCGGTCCCCTCGGCGCCCTTGCGGGACTGCGCCCACTCGTCGGCCAGCGGCTCGCCGGTGAGGAAGTCGATGCCGCCGGCCAGCGTGCGCCAGATGTCCTCGTGCCGCCACATGACGCCCTTGGGATACCCGGTGGTGCCGCCGGTGTAGATGATGTAGACGTCGTCGGGGCTGCGCGGGCCGAAGTCACGTGTTTTCGATGCGGCCGCTATGGCCGCGTCGAAGTCCGGGCCGATCACCACGCGCGGCAGTCCGGGCGGCGCCACGGCGTCCACGATCGCGGCCAGGTCCTGATCGTGGACGAGGGCAGCCAGGTCGCCGTCCCGCAGGTGGTAGGCCAGTTCTCCGGCCAGGTAGCGGTAGTTGATGTTAATGGTGACGGCGCGGAGCTTGATGACGGCGAGCAGCGTTTCCACGGCCGCCACGGAATTACGGGCATAGAGGCCGACGTGGCCGCCGGGGCTGACTCCCCGGGCGGCCAGGTGGTGGGCCAGGCGATTGGCCTCGTCCTCGAGCTCGGCGTAGGTGAGCTGACGGTCGCCGCAGATCAGCGCGACCCGCTCGGGGAAAGCGTCGACGGCATGCTCGAACAAGTCGGCCATGTTCAGTGCCATGGGTCGAAACTAGAACGTGTTACTGTTTTCAGCAAGCCTTTCGGCCCGGCTGAGACGAGGGAATCGCCGTCATGACGGAATCTTCTGGGGATCTTGCTGGGGATCTTGCTGGGGAGGAGCCGCACGCGCTCATCGAGCGCCGGGACCACGTGCTGATCGTCACGATGAACCGCCCGGCCGTGCGCAACGCGCTGAGCGGGCCGATGCTTGAGCTGATGCGCCAGGCCTGGGATACCGTCGACGCCGACTCCGATATCCGGGCCTGCGTGCTGACCGGGGCGGGCGGTGCGTTCTGCGCCGGGGCCGACCTCAAGGCGATGACCAGGTCGCACCCCGGCGACGCGTTCCGGGGCGGGGGGATGGACCTGTCGGTGATCGAGCCGCTGCTCAAGGGGCGCCGGCTGACCAAGCCGCTGATCGCGGCGGTGGAGGGCCCGGCCATCGCGGGCGGCACCGAGATCCTGCAGGCGTGTGACATCCGGGTGGCGGGTGAGAGCGCGCGGTTCGGCGTGTCCGAGGCGCGCTGGGGGCTGTTCCCGCTGGGCGGTTCGGCGGTCCGGCTGGTCCGGCAGATCCCCTACACCGTGGCGGCCGACCTGCTGCTCACCGGGCGGCATATCACCGCGGCGGAGGCGCTGTCCATCGGGCTGATCGGCCACCTGGTTCCCGATGGCCAGGCGCTGGACCGGGCCCTTTCGATCGCGGCGGCGATAGCGGCCAACGGGCCGGTCGCGGTGCGGGCGATCCTGCAGGTCATCCGGGACACCGAGGGGATGGGCGAGAACGAGGCGTTCGCGCTCGAGGCCAAGGCGGGCATGGCCGTGTTCGCCAGCGAGGACGCCAAGGAGGGCCCGCGCGCGTTCGCCGAGAAGCGGCGCCCGGAGTTCAGGGACCGCTGAGCGCCGGCACCGCTGATCAAGAAACCGTAATGTCCTGCGGAGTCAGATGGAGCGGGACCGGCCGGCCCAGTACGGGTCGCGGAGCCGGCGTTTGTAGAGCTTGCCGTTGGGGTCACGGGGCAGTTCGGCCACGTAGTCGATGGTCCTGGGCAGCTTGAACCGGGCCAGCCGGCCGCCGGTGAAGGCGAGCAGTTCGGCGGTGAGCCCGGGACCCGGCTCGGCGCCGGGTGCGGGCTGGACCACCGCCTTGATCTCCTCGCCCCACTCCTCGTGCGGGATGCCGAACACGGCCACGTCGTCGACCGCCGGGTGGGCGGACAGCGCGGCCTCGATCTCGGCCGGGTAGATGTTGACGCCACCCGAGATGATCATGTCGCTCTTGCGGTCGCAGAGGAACAGGTAGCCGTCCGCGTCCAGGTAGCCGATGTCCCCCACGGTGAACATGCCGCGGGCGCGGGAGGCCAGCGTCTTCTCCTCGTCCTTGTAGTAGTCGAAGGTCGAGGTGCCCATCCGCATGTAGACCAGGCCGGGCTGGCCGGCCGGGACGTCGCTGCCCTGCTCGTCGAGGATCAGCACCTGGGAGCCCGGCCAGGGCAGGCCGACGGATCCGGGCCGGGCGAGCCACTGCGACCCGGTGATCACGGTGCCGCCGCCCTCGCTGGCCGCGTAGTACTCGGTCACCACCGGGCCCCACCAGTCCAGCATCTGCCGTTTGAGGTCCGGCGGGCAGGGGGCGGCGCTGTGGATCGCGCACCGCCACGAGGACACGTCGTAACGGTCCCTGGTTTCCTGGGGCAGAGCGAGGAGACGGCGGAACTGAGTGGGCACCATGTGGCTGTGGGTGACCCGGTGCTCTTGGACCAGTTTCAGCAGTTCCCCGGCGTCGAAGCGGTCCATCAGGATCACCGGGTGGCCGACCTGGAGGGAGATCGTCGCGAAGTTCAGCACCGCCGTGTGGTAGAGCGGCGAGCAGCACAGGTGCACGTTGCCGTCGAACGGCTTCAGCCCGAAGATGCCGAAGAACCAGCCCGCCGCCAGCGGCGGCCGGTCGGGGTCCTCGCCGGTCAGCGGGCGGCGTACGCCCTTGGGGCGGCCGGACGTGCCCGAGGTGTAGACCATGGGGGCGCCGGCCGTGCGCGGCTCCGGACGGCCCGTGCTGCCCGCCCCGGCACTGTCCGCGCCGAGCGCGGCCAGCGGGGTGAAGTCGCCGATCTCCCCCACCGCGAACCGGGCGTTCTCCTTGATCCCGGCGGTCTCGGCCGCCTCGGCGGCGACGGCGGCGAACCGCTCGTGGGCCACGAACGCCGCCGCGCCGCTGTCGGCCAGGATGTAGGCCACCTCGGCCGCGGCCAGATGCCAGTTCACCGGGACCACGTACAGGCCGGTCTGGATGGCGGCGAAGAACAGCGCGAGGGCCTCGGTACTGTTCGGCAGCATCCCGGCCACGCAATCGCCCGGGCGCAGTCCGAGCGCCTGCAGCCCCCGGCCGTACTGGTCGGCCCGCGCGGCCAGGCCGGCGTAGCTGACGGTGCCGCCGTCCGGTTCGACCACCGCGAGGCTGTCCGGGTCACCCGCGGCGATGTTCCACAAGCCGATGTCGGTCACCTGGATAATCTAGAACACGTTCTATTAAGGGACAAGGTTAGAGGCCCGGGGCCTGCCCGTTAACTAGAACACGTTCTATACTCGGCGAGTGACCCAGCCTGCTACGGCGCCGCTGCGGGCGCCGCTGGATATCGAGTTCGACTACACGCGTTCGCTCGGGCCGGTGCTGAGCCAGTTCATGGCGGCCCTTGCGCAGCGGCGCATCCTGGGCGCCCGGGGCGCGGACGGGCGGGTGCACGCGCCGCCGTTCGAGTACGACCCGGTGACCGCCGAGCCGCCCGGGGACCTGCTGCCGGTGGGGCCGGAGGGCACCGTCGTCAGCTGGTCCTGGATGCCCGAGCCGCTGGCGGGCCAGCCGCTTGCCGTGCCGTTCGCCTGGGCGCTGATCCGGCTGGACGGGGCGGACACGGCGTTGCTGCACGCGGTGGACGCGGGCTCGGCCGCCGCGATGCGGACCGGGCTGCGGGTGCGGCCCCGCTGGTCCGCGGCGCGGACCGGCAGCATCAGGGACATCGCCTGCTTCGAGCCGTCCGGCGGGCCCGCAGTGCCGGATGATCCGGGGACGGCCGAGGCTGCGGATGGGATGACGGTCACGCCGGTGCGGCTGCACTATATGCACACCGCATCGCCCGGGGAGGGCTTCTACCTGCGCGGGCTGGCCGAGCGCCGGCTGCTCGGACAGCGATGCGGCGTGTGCGGCCAGGTGTACGTGCCGCCGCGGGGCACCTGCCCGGCCGACGGCGTGCCTACCCACGAGGAGGTGGAGCTGTCCCCGAGCGGGACCGTCACCACGTTCTGCATCGTGAACGTCGGGTATCCGGGCCAGCGGGTCACGCCCCCCTACGTGGCCGCGGCCATCCTCCTGGACGGGGCTGACATCGCGTTCGGGCACCTGGTGCTGGGCTGCGACCCCAGCGAGGTGCGGATGGGCATGCGGGTGCGGGCGGTATGGGGCGACGAGGGAGTCAGCCACTTCGAGCCGAACGGGGAAGCCGACGCGCCCTACGAGTCGTATGAGAGGTTCATGTGAGCGAGGTCGCGGTCGTCGGGTTCGCGCAATCGCCGGTGGCGGTGCGGGATGACGCCACCACCAGCGGGGTGGAGATGCTGGTGCCGACGATCGCCGAGGCGTTCGGCGCGTGCGGCATCACCAAGTCCGACATCGGGTTCTGGTGCTCCGGGTCCTCGGACTACCTGGCCGGGCGGGCGTTCTCCTTCGTGTCGGCGGTCGACGCCATCGGGGCGGTGCCGCCGACGATGGAGTCGCACGTCGAGATGGACGGCGCCTGGGCCCTGTACGAGGCCTGGGTCAAGGTCCTCACCGGCGATGCCGATATCGCGCTGGCCTACGGGTTCGGCAAGTCCTCGGGCGCGGAGCTGCGCCGGGTGCTGGCGCTGCAGCTCGACCCGTACCTGGTCGCGCCGCTGTGGCCGGATTCGGTCTCGGTGGCGGCGCTGCAGGCCCGGCTGGGCCTGGAGGCCGGGCGGTGGACCGAGAAGGACATGGCGGAGGTGGCCGCGCGCAGCCGGGCCGCGGCTGCGGGAAACCCGGCGGCGCAGGTGTCGGGTTCGGTCACGGCCGCGGAGTTGCTCGACCGGCCCTACGTGGCCGAGCCGCTGCGGGCGCACGACTGCGCCCCGGTCGGCGACGGCGCCGCGGTGGTAATCATCGCGTCGGCGGCGCGGGCCCGGGAACTGTGCGAGCGGCCCGCCTGGATCACCGGGTTCGCGCACCGGATCGACTCGGGCTCGCTGGGTGCGCGGGACCTGCTGTCCGTGCCGTCGGCGGCGGGTGCGTCGTCGGCGGCTTCGGCTGACGTCGGTTCGGTTGACGTCGCTGAGTTGCATGCGCCGTTCACTCACCAGGAGATCCTGCTGCGCGAGGCGATGGGGCTCGGCGGCGATGTGGCGATCAGCCCGTCCGGCGGCGCGCTGTGCGGCAACCCGATGTTCGCGGCCGGGCTGGCCCGGATCGGGCTGGCGGCGCGGGCGGTCATGTCCGGCCGGGCCGGGCGGGCCCTCGGGCACGCGACCAGCGGCCCGGCCCTGCAGCAGAACCTGGTGTGCGTTCTTTCCGGGGCGTCCTCATGAAGCAGCAGGCGGCGGTGCTGGGAGTCGGGCAGACCCGGCACCGGTCCAAGCGCACCGACGTATCCATGGCCGGGCTGTGCCGGGAGGCGGCGGACCGCGCGGTCGCGGACGCCGGGCTCACGCTGGCCGACATCGACGCGGTGGTGGTCGGCAAGGCGCCGGACCTGTTCGAGGGCGTGATGATGCCCGAGCTGTACCTAGCCGACGCGCTCGGCGCGGTCGGCAAGCCGCTGCTGCGGGTGCACACGGCCGGCTCGGTGGGCGGCGCGACCGGGAACGTCGCGGCCAGCCTGGTGCAGGCGGGCGTGCACCGGCGGGTGCTGGCGCTGGCGTGGGAGAAGCAGTCCGAGTCCAACGCCATGTGGGCGCTGTCGATCAACCCGCCGTTCAGCATGCCGGTCGGCGCTGGCGCGGGCGGGTACTTCGCGCCGCACATCCGCGCCTACATCCGGCGCAGCGGGGCGCCGTCGCACATCGGCGCGCTGGTCGCGGTCAAGGACCGGCGCAACGGGGCTCTCAACCCGTTCGCCCACCTGCAGCAGGGCGACATCACGCTGGAGAAGGTGCAGGCCTCCCCGATGCTGTGGGACCCGGTCCGGTACGACGAGACCTGCCCGTCCTCGGACGGCGCGTGCGCGGTGGTCATCGGGGACGCCCCGGCCGCGGCGGAGGCGCCCGGGCCGGTGGCGTGGATCCGGGCCACCTCGATGCGCAGCGAGCCGACCATGTTCGCGGGCAAGGACCACGTCAACCCGGCCGCGGGCCGGGACTGCGTGGCCGCGCTGTGGCGGCAGGCGGGGATCACCGACCCGATCAACGAGATCGACGTAGCCGAGATCTACGTCCCGTTCTCCTGGTACGAGCCGATGTGGCTGGAGAACCTCGGCTTCGCCGCGCCGGGCGAGGGCTGGCGGCTGACCGAGGCGGGCGAGACCGCCATCGGCGGCCGGATCCCGGTCAACCCGTCCGGCGGGGTGCTCAGCTCGAACCCGATCGGGGCCTCCGGGCTGCTGCGGTTCGCCGAGTCGGCGCTGCAGGTGATGGGGAAGGGCGGGGAGCACCAGGTGCCCGGGGCGCGGGTGGCGCTCGGGCACGCCTACGGCGGCGGCTCCCAGTTCTTCTCTATGTGGGTAGTCGCCAGCACGCCCTCGTGACCGCCTAGGCTGGGCACGCCTAACGGAAGCGAAGGGGCAGTGATTGAACGGACAGCCGGTCATTTCAGTCCGGGGCGAGGCGACACTCGAGGTCGAGCCCGAGATCGCCGTCGTCAGCGTGACCGTCCAGGCCCGCGATCGCGACCGGGAGACGGTCCTGCACCGGCTGGCCGACCGTAATCGCCAGATAACCGACCTGGTCAAGGGCTACGGCGAGGCGGTCGAGAAGCTGGCGAGCGGGCCGGTCAGCGTCCGCCCGGAGCTGAAGGAGAAGCGGCCGGCGAGCGCGTCGCCGGTTACCTGGCCAGCGCCAGTACCACGGTCACGATCCGGGATTTCACCGTTCTCGGCGACCTGATCGTGAGCCTGGCCGATGCGGAGCTCGCGACCGTGGACGGCTTCTGGTGGGCTCTGCGCCCGGGCAGCCCCGTCTATCGTGAGGCGCGGCTGGCCGCGGCGCGCGATGCCACGGTGCGGGCCGGCGAGTACGCCGAGGCGTTCGGCGGCCAGCTGGGCGACCTGCTCGAGGCGGCCGATTCGGGCCTGCTCACCGCTCAGGCCCGGTCAGACCGGTGGGCGTTCAGCGGGTCCCGGGCGGCGGCCGGCCGCGCGTCGCACAGGGCGGAATCGGCGCCCCCTGAGCTGGACCTGGAACCGGAAAGGCAGACCGTCAGTGCCCAGGTCGACGCCCGCTTCGCGATGACCCGGCCGTCTCCGGGCCAGGCGGGCTCATGATCATCATCACGGGTAGCGTGACGGGCACGCCGGAGACGATCGACGAGCTGCTGGCGGCCGGCCTGGAGCATGTCAGGAGGTCCCGGGAGGAACCGGGCTGCATCTCGCACGCGGTCCACCGGGACGCAGAGAATCCGCTGCGGCTGGTGTTCTTCGAGCGGTGGGAGTCGGCCGAGGCGGTCCGGGCGCACTTCGCCGTCCCGGCCTCGGCGCAGTTCGTGAGGACTGCCACCGCGCTCGCCGCTTCGCCTCCTACCTTGGAGCTGTTCACCGCGACTGCAGCGAGCATTTCTTAATCGGAATGGTGCGCAGGGGACCGGTGGGGTTGGTGGTGGCTTCCAGGCCGGGCCGACGCTCTGGGCCGATGCGCTGGACCGCCGCGCCGAGCCGGCGGGCCAGGCCGACGCGCTGAGCCGTCGCGCCGAACCGTCGCGTTGAACCGTCGCGCCGGGGTCTATGTGACGGGCTATTTCATGATCGCGGGCAGTTTCGGCGTCTATGCGGCCGGAACTGCCCGCGATCATGGTCCGGTCCGGGAGGACTGCGGAGTGGCGGCGGCAGTGGGGCATGGCGTGGCGATTGATGGTCTACCTATGTAGACGGACGAGTTCTATCTATGTAGAGTCGCCAGCGTGGCGTCACGTTCCGAGTTCTCCGCGCAGACCTTGTCGGTGCTGGCGGCGCTATGTGAGCAGCCGTCGGAATGGCAGCACGGATACGCGCTGGCCAAGCAGACCGGCTTGAAGTCGGGCTCGCTGTACCCGATCTTGATGCGGCTGGCGGACCGGGAGCTGGTCGAGGCGCGCTGGCAGGACGAGCCGCAGCCGGGACGGCCGCGGCGGCATCTGTACCGGCTGACGACGGCTGGGCTGGCCAGTGCTACGGCCGCGCTGGCCAGCGCGGCCGAAGTCGCGGCGGCGCGGGCGGGGGCCGGGAAGGCGCGCTCGGGGGCCCGCCCGGCGCCCGGGCTGGCGCCGGCGCCGCGTGGTGCGACGGCGGGCGCGACACCATGAACGGGCCGGAGCGCATGGTAGGCGGGTGAGGTGATGAGCGGACTGAGCCGGGCGGTAGCCGCGGCTGGACGCGGGGCGGCGGCGGTGGCTGGG
>JAJKHX010000340.1 GCA_021154785.1 Nocardiopsis sp. | reverse complement strand
TGTCGCTGTTGGAGTTGCCACCCTCGATCTGGTGCCCCGAGGTGGCCACGCCCCAGCGGAATCCGGGCGGGAATGGCATCTCAGGAGGCTAGCACCCACCCCGTTCGGTCAAAATGTTTTAGAGTTCCCAGCGGATGGATGAGGCCAGGGCAGGATCGGAGACAGCGGTGAGTGCGCAAGCAAATCAAACGGACCAAACGGGGCAGGCCGACCCGGAGTCCTTCACCTTCCAAGCGGAAGTGGTCCAGATCCTGGACCTGATGGTTCACTCGCTGTACAGCAACAAGGAGATCTTCCTGCGCGAGCTGATCTCCAACGCCTCCGACGCGATCGACCGGCTCCGCCTGGAGCTCCTCGCCAAGTCCGAGCTCCCCGAGGCCGAGGGCCCGCTGCGCATCCGGGTCAGCTTCGACAAAGACGCGCGGACGATCACCGTGGCCGACAACGGGATCGGGATGAGCCGCCAGGAGGTCATCGACCACATCGGCACCATCGCCAAGTCCGGCACCCGGGAGTTCCTGTCGGCCCTGACCGGTGACCAGCGCAAGGACGCGTCCCTCATCGGGCAGTTCGGCGTCGGCTTCTACTCCGCCTTCATCGTGGCCGACCGGGTGACGCTGACCACCCGCCGGTCCGGCCTGGAGGCCGGCCAGGCCGTCCGCTGGGAGTCCGACGGCCGCGGCGCCTACACGCTGGAGGCCGCCGAGCAAGCGGATCGCGGCACCACGGTCGTCCTGCACCTGCGCGAGGGCGAAGACGACCTGCTCAGCGACTACCGGCTGCGCGGCATCATCAAGAAGTACTCCGACCACATCAGCCTGCCCATCCTGATGCCGTCCGCGGATGAGTCCGCGGAAGAAGCCCCCGTCAACCAGGCCTCGGCGCTGTGGGCGCGCCCCAAGAGCGAGCTCACCGACCAGGATTACAAGGACTTCTACAAGCACGTGGCCGGCGACTTCACCGACCCGCTGGCCTGGGTGCACAGCAAGATCGAGGGCACCTACGAGTACACCCTGCTGCTGTTCATCCCGTCCCGCGCGCCCTTCGACCTCTACCTGCCGCAGGCCGGCCGGGGCGTCAAGCTGCACATCAGGCGGGTCTTCGTGCTGGAGGACTCCGGCCAGCTGATGCCGCAGTACCTGCGGTTCATCCGCGGCGTGATCGACTCGGCCGACCTGCCGCTGAACGTCTCCCGCGAGCTGCTCCAGGGCAGTCGCGTGGTCGACAGCATCCGGTCCAACGCGACCAAGAAGGTGCTGCGGCTCCTCGCCGACACCGCCGAGAAGGAGCCGGAGAAGTACGCCGCGTTCTGGAAGGAGTTCGGCGCGGTCCTCAAGGAGGGCCTGGCCGAGGACTTCGGCAACAAGGACGACATCGCCAGGCTGCTCCGGTTCACCACCACCAAGTCCGCCTCGGATGAGCCGGATGTCTCGCTGGCCGAGTACGTGGGCCGGATGAAGGAGAGCCAGCAGCACATCTACTACCTGCTGGCCCCTGGCCTGGCCGCGGCCAAGGCCAGCCCGCACCTGGAGGCGTTCCGGAAGAAGGGCATCGAGGTCCTGCTGCTGGGCGACGGCGAGGGCATCGACAACTGGGTCGTCGCCAGCCTGCGCGAGTTCGACGGCAAGCAGCTCCAGTCGGTCGCCCAGGGCAGCGGCGACCTGTCCGAGCTCGAGGACGAAGCCGAGACCAAGGCCAAGGAGCAGGCCAGCACCGAGCTCGCCGGCCTCGTCGCCCAGCTCAAGGCGGCCCTGGGGGAGCGGGCCTACGACGTCCGGGTCAGCAGCCGCCTGACCACCTCGCCCGCCTGCATCGTGGCCAACGAAGCCGACATCGACATCAACCTGGCCCGCCGCCTGCGGGGCTCCGGCGTGCCCAGCCAGCCGGTCCTGGAGATCAACCCGGACCACCCCCTGGTCCGGCGCCTCAACCGCGAGCCCGCCGACCCGAACCTGGCCGAGTGGGCCCACGTCCTGTTCGACCAGGCCGTGCTGACCATGGGGGCACGGATCGACGAGCCCGCCGCGTTCGTCGGCCGCCTCAACGATCTCCTGGTCACCCTGAGCGCGGATGAGACTCCTAGCGATTAGCGACCTGCACGTTTCCTACCCCAGGAACCGCCAGTGGGTCGAGGACCTCCCACCAGGCGAGCCGGGCGACTGGCTGCTGGTGGTCGGCGATGTGGGGGAGAAGGCCGAGGACATCGAGTGGGTCCTGCGCACCCTCCGCGCCCGGTTCGGCACGGTGATCTGGGTGCCCGGCAACCACGACCTGTGGGCCCACCCTCGCGACCCGCTCCCGCTGCGCGGCGTCGAACGCTACGACTACCTGGTCCGCGTCTGCCGCGGCCTCGGCGTGATCACCCCCGAGGACCCCTACCCGCGATGGGAAGGCCCCGGCGGCCCGGCGGTGATCGTCCCCTTGTTCGTCCTGTACGACTACTCGTTCCGTCCCGATGGCGCGAGCACCAAGCAGGAGGGCCTCGAACTCGCCTACCAGTCCGGGATCATCGGCACCGACGAGCGCCACCTGTATCCCGACCCGTACCCGAGCCGCGAAGCCTGGTGCCAGGCGCGGATCGACGCCACCCTGCCCCGCCTGGCCGCCCTCCACCCCGCCCTGCCGACCATCCTGGTCAACCACTTCCCCCTGACCCGGACGCCCACCCGGATCCTGCGCTACCCCGCCTTCGCCCAGTGGTGCGGCACCGACCAGACCGCCGACTGGCACCGGCGCTTCCGCGCTCAGACCGTCGTCTACGGCCACCTGCACATCCCGCGGACCACCTGGGAAGACGGCGTGCGCTTCGAGGAGGTCTCCCTCGGCTACCCCCGCGAGCAGGACCGCCACCCCAACCGCCCGCGCACCCTGACCCAGATCCTGCCATCGGGACCGCTCAGGACCCTGCGCCCTTTCACCCGTCAAGGGTGATGCCGATGTTCACGCAGCCGCTCAGCACCTATGACATCCGGCCGCGGTTACGCGGATAGGGATGGGCACTGAGTAGGAGTGGCGGCGAAGAGATGCTCGGCCGCCGCTTTCAGCACCACCAGCCCATGCGCCACGTCGGCGACCGAACTGGTGCCGCTGGCCAGCCCCTCACTGAGGTCAGGGGGGCAATCGCGGTCCTCACTTGTCGTAGCCGGGCGGTCAGCTCAACGGCTGGGCGCCCAGGGTGATTGCCGCCTTGGCCGGGTGACCTGCCCGGGAGTGCTCGAGCGTGACCGTGTCGCCGGGCTTCTTGGTCAAGCTCAGCCGGGATGGCGAAGCCTAGCCCGATGCTGCCGCCGCCCGATTCGCCGGAAGGGCTGGGCACCGTCGCTGTTTCCCGGGTTGATGGCGGCATCGGTCTGCACAGCCGACACCAGCAGCGCGGAGGCGTGGTTCTCTCCCGGCACCTCCACCGTGCGGTCCAGGGCGCTGACAATGCCGGAGGTGACCGTTCCGGACAAGCCGAGCGGCGCGCCGATCGCCACCACCGGCTGGCCGACTCTCACCGACGGCGACGAGCCCATGAGGATCATCTTCAGCGGGCCCGCGGGCTGAAATCTTGAGGACGGCTAGATCTGCCTGCGATCCCGGCCGGTGATCGTGGCCGGGACGGGTTTCCCGTCGGAGCCGGTACCGCTCCCGTTGCCGCCGCTGGCGGCGATCGTGACCACCGAGGGAATAACCTGGTTCGCGACCGGCGTCACAGTGGAACCCGACGATGCCGTGGTACCGGTAATGACGCCCCCGACGACCAGGGCGGTCCCTGCCGCCGCCCAGGGCAGCCACCGGCGTGATCCTCGCGCTGGCTTTTCGTCACTCTCGACGATTTCCTTGCGGGCGCCGAGTCGGGACGGGCCCGCCGGGGGTGCTGCTAACAGGCGCTTTATCTAGCGACAGCGGCTCGGGCGGCTGGGTGAGCAGCATGCGCAGAGTCGGCGTTGCCCAGGCGGGTCCCGGGATGTCGGCGTGCGCGGCAAGCACGGCGGTACGGACGCTGGTGTGGAGGGCATCGTGCCCGATTCCGGTGCCGCCGTTCTTCAGCGTCGCGTAGACGTTCGGTTCGGGCGCTACTAGCCGAAGCCGGATGGTCAGTTCGGCCAGTCGGCGCTGTAGCGACTGGAGTGCCGTCCGGCCCCGGTCGTCGACGGTCGCCGTAGCGGAAAGATCGAGCACAACCGTTTCCGTCCGCGTGCTGACGGCCCCCAGGCGAGCTATCACGGTATCGCCGAGCACGTCTACGGCATCAGCGCCCAGCTCGCCATTAAGCCGCAGGCAGGTTATGCCGCCCGGGACATCGGTCGCGCGCCTCGCGGCACGCACGTACCAACGGGAGTGAGAACGCGCTGACTGCACGGCAACGTCCCTACTTAGAAAATCCGGACCCTTACCGCTATCGAGCACACCGCATAGGCTCATGAGCGGCATCCTCCCGGGAGGGTGAAAGCCCGGCACCTGCCAGCGCCCGGGCGCCGGCGCGGGCGCGGCGCAGCTCATCTCCCAACTGGCGAGTTCCGGTGACCGGGCCCTGCCGGGCGTCCAGTTCGATGATCCGATCCTTGAGGGCTGCTGCCCTGATTCAGGAAGGGTGCCTTGCCATCCAGGCCGGCCCAGCCGGCCAGGTCGGACCAGCAGGTCCGCACCGAGCCATCGCGTTTATAACGCGCCCCCGCCTCGATCCGGGCCGCGTCAGCCCGTGCCTCCGTGATGGTAATGTGCTGCCGACGCCCGGGGCGGTAGCTCAGCCGGTCAGAGCAGCGGACTCATAATCCGCCGGTCGTGGGTTCGAGCCCCACCCGCCCCACTGGTCTGCCGAGCGACACATAGAGCAACTGCCGAGCGGCTCCTAGCGCGTGAGGGTGTACGCCGGGACCGACCCGCTCACCGGCGGGGAGATCCGGTTCCGCAAGACGTGCATGACCGAGCGGGCCGCGCAGATCGAGCTCGGGAAGCTGCTTGCCATGGCCCAGGCCGGGCGGCAGCCCGGCTCGGCCGTCACCGTGGCCCAGCTGC
>JAJKHX010000339.1 GCA_021154785.1 Nocardiopsis sp. | reverse complement strand
TGCGGAAACGCCACCAGGCCGCGTACAGGCCGCCAAGCGCGACGCATGCCGTGGTCAGGCCCCCGGTGGCCACGTGGCCGAAGAGCACGAGCAGCGTCCCTGTGATCAGGACGGCCACGAAGGCGATGAGATCCGGCCAGCCGCTCGGCGGACCGGCGTCAGGAGGGGGGTGCGCCAGGTCTCCCAGCTTCCGGCGGTCGGCTTGGACTTCGGTGGATCCTGTGCCTGGGATGCTGCCCCGGCCGACGTCATGCCCTGGCTTGCGGGCCCGATCCTTCGCAGCTGACGCGGAAGGCCGGAGCCGACCTTGGGCACGCTCCGGCGCACGAGGGTGCGGGCCAGGTTTCGCGACGCTGGATCGCTGCTCCAATGGGATCATCACACTACTCCGGGGGCAAGAGAACGTGAGGTCACAGTGCGATCTGTTCGCCGGACACGACGAGCGACCGACTGCGGCGGTACAGCCCAGGAACCTGATCACAAACGATGACGGAATGCAGTCAACTCGCTGCTGATTGTCTTCGCAAGATGAACTGATGAAAACGGACGGCCGACTGATGAAGTCGGACAATCATGGACGATCACGAACAACTCGACCGGCCAGGTCAGGCGCACGGAGAGCGGACGAGCGCGCATGGTCCCGGCTGACGTGGGAAAGTGTGAGATGGTCGGAACGCCTTCTGCGAAGGATGGGAACACTTGGCGGCAACTGCCGTATGGCCAGGCGACAGCTACCCGCTGGGGGCCACATATGACGGGGCGGGCACTAACTTCGCGCTGTTCTCCGAGCTAGCTGACAAGGTTGAGCTCTGCCTGTTCGACGAGGGGGGCAAGGAGAGCCGCTACGAGCTGCACGAGGTCGACGGGTTCGTGTGGCACGGGTACCTGCCCGGAGTCAATCCTGGCCAGCGGTACGGGTACCGGGTGCACGGGCCTTACCTTCCGGACGAGGGAAAGCGCTGTAACCCGCACAAGCTGCTGCTCGACCCGTACGCCAAGGCGATCGAGGGCGCCGTGGACTGGGGCCAGCCGGTGTTCTCCTACCAGTTCGGGCACCCGGACCGGCGGAACAACGCCGACTCCGCGCCGCACGTCCCGCGCTCGGTCGTGGTGAACCCCTACTTCGACTGGAACCTGGACCGGCCGCCGCGCATCCCCTACCACGAGACCGTCATCTACGAGGCGCACGTCCGCGGCCTGACCAAGGAGCACCCCGTCATCCCGGACGAGCAGCGCGGCACCTACCTGGGGCTGGCTCACCCGGCGGTGATCTCGCACCTGAAGGGACTCGGCGTCACCGCGGTCGAACTGCTGCCGGTGCACCAGTTCGTCAACGACAGCCACCTGAGCGAGAAGGGCCTGAGCAACTACTGGGGCTACAACACCATCGGCTTCTTCGCCCCGCACAACGCTTACGCCGCCGGAGGCAGCCGCGGCGAGCAGGTGCAGGAGTTCAAGACCATGGTCCGCTCCCTGCACGCGGCGGGCATCGAGGTGATCCTGGACGTGGTCTACAACCACACCGCCGAGGGCAACCACCTGGGTCCCACCCTGTCCTTTCGCGGCATCGACAACTCCGCTTACTACCGGCTGGTAGACGACGACCGCCGCTACTACATGGACACCACCGGCACCGGGAACAGCCTGCTCATGCGGCACCCGCACGTGCTCCAGATGATCATGGACTCGCTGCGCTACTGGGTGCTCGAGATGCACGTGGACGGATTCCGCTTCGACCTGGCCGCCACCTTGGCCCGCCAGTTCTACGAGGTGGACCGGCTGTCGGCGTTCTTCGACCTGGTCCAGCAGGATCCGGTGGTGTCCCAGGTCAAGCTCATCGCCGAGCCGTGGGACGTGGGCGACGGCGGCTACCAGGTGGGCAACTTCCCGCCGCTGTGGAGCGAGTGGAACGGCAAGTACCGGGACACCATCCGGGACTTCTGGCGCGGCCGGCCCGCCACGCTGCCGGAGTTCGCTTCCCGGCTGACCGGGTCCTCCGACCTGTACCAGCAGGACAGCAGGCGGCCGGTCGCCTCGGTCAACTTCGTCACCTGCCACGACGGCTTCACCCTGGCCGACCTGGTCTCCTATAACCACAAGCACAACGAGGCGAACGGCGAGGACGGCCGGGACGGCACCGACGACAACCGGTCCTGGAACTGCGGCGCCGAGGGGCCGACCGACGACAAGAGCATCCTCGCGCTGCGCGCCCGGCAGAAGCGCAATTACCTGGCCACGCTGCTGCTGTCGCAGGGCGTGCCGATGCTGCTGGCCGGCGACGAGATGGGCCGGACCCAGCGGGGCAACAACAACGCCTACTGCCAGGACAACGAGATCTCCTGGATGGACTGGTCGCCGCGCGCCGAGGACGACCAGGCCCTCTACGACTACGTCCGCACGCTGATCAGGCTGCGGTCCGAGCACGCGGTCTTCCGCCGCCGCCGCTTCTTCGCCGGCAAGGCGCTGCGCGGCGGCCGGAACCGGCTCGGCGACATCGCCTGGCTCACCCTGTCCGGCGAGGAGATGACCGGCGACGACTGGGACGCGGGGTACGTCAAGTCGCTGACCGTCTTCCTGAACGGCCGGGCGATCAGCGAGCCGGACCGGCGGGGCGAGCGGGTCCAGGACGACTCCTTCCTGATGATGTTCAACGCCAGCAACGAGGACCTCCGGTTCACCGTCCCGCCGCGCCGCTACGGCCCGCGGTGGACCCGGGTGCTGGACACCGCCAGCGGGGTGGCGGAGCCTGATGACGACAATCCGGTCAAGCCGGGAGACACGATTACCGTGACCAACAATTCGCTGCAGTTGCTGCGCCGTGGCTGAGTTCAGTACCGGCCCCGGGCCCCGGGCCGGGCGCCGCCAGCCGGTGTCCACCTACCGGCTGCAGCTCCGGGACAGCTTCGGGTTCGGCCAGGCCGCCGCGCAGGCCAGTTACCTGGCCGCGCTGGGCGTCACGCACGTCTACCTGTCGCCGATCCTGCAGGCCAACCCGGGCTCGCCGCACGGCTACGACGTGGTGGACCACTCCCGGATCTCGGCTGACCTCGGCGGTGAGCCCGCGTTCCGCGACATGGTGACCGAGTTCCGCCGGCACGGCCTGGGCGTGGTCGTCGACGTGGTGCCCAACCACATGGCGCGGCCGGTCCCCGAGACACTCAACCGGCAGCTGTGGTCGGTGCTCTACCGAGGGCGGCAGTCGGAGTTCGCGTCCTGGTTCGACGTCGACTGGGACGCGCAGGAGGGCAAGCTGCTGCTGCCCATCCTGGCCGGGCCGCTGGAGGAGTGCCTGAAGGACCTGATCATCGACACGGCCCCGCGGAACCCGGAGAACCCGGGGCACCGCGGGCCGGTGCTGCGCTACTACGACCACGTGCTCCCGCTCCGGAACGGGGTCGCCGACCTGCCCCTCGGCGTCCTGCTGGCCCAGCAGCACTACCGGCTCACCGACTGGCACGACGCGGCCACCCAGCTCAACTACCGGCGCTTCTTCGACATCGACACGCTGATCGCCGTCCGGGTCGAGGATCCCGACGTGTTCATGGCGACCCACGAGGTGCTGTTGCGGCTGGTCCGCGAGGGCCTGATCGACGGCCTGCGGGTCGACCATCCCGACGGGCTGGCCGACCCGGAAGGTTACCTGGCCCGGCTGGCGGCCGAGACCAACGGCGCCTGGGTGGTGGTGGAGAAGATCCTGGCGCACGGCGAGGAACTACCCGACTGGCCGTGCGCGGGCACCACCGGATACGACGTTCTCGGCCTGGTCGGCGGGCTGTTCACGGACCCCGCGGGAGACGTCCCGATGGCCGACGAGTACGTCCGCTTCACCGGCGGCAAGCAGAGCTTCGCCGAGGTGGAGCGGGACGCCAAGCGCGACATCGCCGACGGCACCTTCGCCGCCGAGCTGGCCCGGCTGACCCGGCTCTTCGTCCGGGCGCAATACCCGGCCCTGGACGACTTCACCGCCGCCGACCTGCACGACGTGCTGGTCGCGCTGCTGGCCGAGTTCCGCGTCTACCGGGCCTACGTGACCCCGGGCGGGCCGCCCTCGGCGGCCGCCGAGGCGGCGGTGACCGCGGCTGCGTCGGCGGCCCGGGACTACCTGGAGGAGCACCTGATCCCCGCGCTGGACGCGGTGGTGACGGCCGTCCTCGGCCTGGGTGAGCCGGCCGGCGACCCGGACCAGCGGGCGGCGCGGGACGAACTGATCGTGCGGTTCGGCCAGACCACCGGACCGGTGCTGGCCAAGGGCGTCGAGGACACCGCGTTCTACCGCTGGTCACGGCTGGTCTCACTGAACGAGGTGGGCGGCGACCCGGATGTGTTCGGCATCAGCCCGGCCGAGTTCCACGCCACGGCCGGCTACCTCGCCCGGCGCTGGCCGGCCACCCTGACCACGCTGTCCACCCACGACACCAAGCGGCAGGAAGACGTCCGGGCCCGGCTGGCCGTGCTGGCCGAGTATCCGCACGACTGGGGGCACCAGGCCGCCGAGTGGCACGGCCTGGCCCGCTGGCTCACCGACGGGGCCGCCGCCGAGAAGGCCGAGCGGGCCCCCGAGCCCGACCTCGAGTACCTGATGTGGCAGACCCTGGTGGGCGCCTGGCTGATCGGTCCCGAGCGGCTCGGTGAGTACCTGGACAAGGCGATGCACGAGGCCAAGACGCGGACGTCCTGGACGGTGCGCCGGCCGGGCTACGAGTCGGCGGTGCTCGGCCTGGCCGGCGCCGTGCTCGGCGACACGGAGCTGACCGCAGGCATCTCCAGCTTCGTGGCCCGGATCGCGCCGGACGCGCGGGTCAACACCCTCGGCGCGAAGCTCGTCCAGCTCACCATGCCCGGGGTGGCCGACGTCTACCAAGGCTGCGAGCTGACCGGGCTGTCCCTGGTCGACCCGGACAACCGCAGGCCGGTCGACTACCAGCGGCGCCGCCGGCTGCTGGCCGCGCTTGAGGCCGGCCCGGACCACGCGACCGGCCTGGACGCGGAGAAGCTGTTCGTGACATCGCGCGCGCTGTGGCTGCGGCGCGATCACCCGGAGTGGTTCGGCGGCAGTTACACCCCGCTGGCGGCCGAGGGGCCCGCCGCCGAGCACGCGTTCGCGTTCGCGCGCGGCGGTCACGCGGTCACCGTCGTCACCCGGCTGCCCGGTGGCCTGCGCCGGCGCGGCGACTGGGCCGACACCGCCCTGCCGCTGCCCGAAATCCACTGGCGCGACGTTCTCACCGGCGTCCGGCACGCCGGCCTGAGACCGCCGCTGGCCGAGCTGACCAGGCGGTTCCCGGTCGCGTTGCTGGTCCCGGAGCGGGTCTGGGAGATGGAGCAGGAATACGCTGACGGCAGCCGGCGGTGACCGGGTTCAGCGTCTGGGCCCCCGCCGCGGACCGCGTCGAGGTGGAGGTCGCCGGGCAGCGTTACCCGATGAGCCCAGAGCAGGCACCGAACGAGCGGGCGGATGCCACCGGCTGGTGGGAAGCAGACGTTCCTGACGTGACGGCGGGCATCGACTACGGGTTCCGGCTCGACGACGGCGAGCCGTTGCCTGACCCGCGCTCGCCGCGCCAGCCGTTCGGCATCGAGGGCCTGAGCCGTACCTATAACCATGACGCCTTCCGCTGGACCGACGGGCAGTGGCGGGGCGGCGCGCTGCACGGCACGGTGATCTACGAGCTGCACACCGGCACATTCACCGCCGAAGGCACCTTCGACGCGGCCATCGGCCATCTGGACCACCTGCGCGATCTCGGCGTGCACGCGGTGGAGCTGATGCCGGTCGCCGCGTTCCCCGGCCAGCACGGCTGGGGCTACGACGGGATCAACTTGTGGGCGGTACACGAGCCGTACGGCGGCCCGGACGGCCTCAAGCGGTTCGTGGACGCCTGTCACGCCCGCGGCCTGGCCGTCCTGCTCGATGTGGTGTACAACCACGTCGGCATCGGCAACCGGCTCGGTGACTTCGGGCCCTACTTCACCGAGGCACACGTGACCCCGTGGGGTCCCGCGGTGAACCTGGACCAGCCTGGATCCGACGAGGTCCGGGCGTTCCTCATCGGCAACGCGCTGATGTGGCTGCGCGATTACCACCTGGACGGCCTGCGGCTTGACGCCGTGCACGCGCTGGAGGACCACCGTGCCCTGCACTTCCTCGAGGAACTCGCGACTGAAGTGGGTGCCCTGGCCGCCCTGCTGAACCGCGAGCTGATCCTGATCGCCGAATCCGACACCAACGATCCCCGGCTGGTCACCTCGCCGGAGGCGGGCGGCTACGGCCTGGCCGCGCAGTGGAGCGACGACTTCCACCACGCGGTGCACGCCGCGATCACCGGCGAGCGGCAGGGCTACTACAGCGATTTCGGCTCGCTCGCCACCCTGGCCAAGACCTACACCCGGGTGTTCTTCCACGACGGCATCTGGTCTTCCTTCCGCGGCCGCACCCATGGCCGCCAGGTGGACGTGTTCCGCGTGCCGGCCCACCGCTTCCTCGGCTACCTGCAGGACCACGACCAGATCGGCAACCGGGCCACCGGCGACCGGATCGCCGCCACGCTCTCGCCCGAGCTGGTCAAGGTCGGGGCCGGCCTGGTACTGACCTCGCCCTTCACGCCGATGCTGTTCATGGGCGAGGAATGGGGCGCGGTAACTCCGTGGCAGTATTTCACCGACCACATCGAGCCCTGGCTGGCCGAAGCCGTGGCGGAGGGACGCAAGGCTGAGTTCGCCTCGCACGGCTGGGCCGCGGCCGAGATTCCCGATCCCCAGGACAAGGAGACGTTCCTGCGGTCCAAGCTCGACTGGTCCGAGCCCGACCACGATCCGCACCTCGGCATCCTGGCCTGGTACCGGGAGCTGATCACGCTGCGCCGGTCCCGGCCCGAGCTCGTCGATCCGCGCCTGGACCGGGTGCACGCCGACTTCGACGAGGACGCACGCTGGCTGCTGGTCCGGCGGGGCCGGCTCCGAATCGCCGCAAACCTCGGTGACCAGCCGGTCCGGCTGTCGCTCGGCGAGCGCGGCACCGGCGTGCTGGCCGCGTCCAGCCCGGGCATCGCGATCACGCAGGACACGGTGACCATGCCGCCCGCTGCCTTCGCCGTGATCGAGACCAGGGCGCTGAAGCCGACGTCATTAGGCGCTCCCGAGCTGACGACGGGGCCTGGTGTTCATGGCGGCCGCCCAGATCGGGGGTGAAGCGGTGTATGAACACGTGGGATGCACTGGACGAAAGGAATCCCTTATGGCCAAGGTAATGCTCGGAAATCACTCGGCGATCCGGGTTCCCCGGACCGAAAAAGACAGAATACGTCGTTTCTACCGGGATGTCCTGGGTGGCGAGATCATGCGGGAAGGTGATCAGAAGGACGACCTCCGCCTGGGCGGCGACTTCTACATCGCGTTTCTCTACGAAGACGATGGGGCTGCCCTGGATGAGGACGGTTTCCGGAAAGCGATCTACTTGGAGCTGAAGGCCGGCAACGTCGAAGAGATGAGGCGCGAGATCGTCGCCTTCGGCGTCAAGGTGCTCGATGTGCCCGATCCGCACCTCTACTTCCAGGCCCCCGGAGGACAGGTCCTGCGGCTGGTCGGGACTGATGAGGACCTTTCCCGGTATGAGGGAACCGAGCACGGTGAGCAATTCGTCGGGCAGGCGTTCGAGTGACCAGGCGGGCCGCAGCGTACCCGTGATGCGCGACACCTGGTCCGGCGGCCTCTGCGTGGAGGGCTACGCATACTCGGGGAGCTTGATGGCTGTCGCCGTGCGGGTGGAGAGGTGCTTGACCAGGGCCCGGGCGGGAGGCAGGTAGGGAAGCAGGCGGAAGAAGCGGTCCCGCTGGGCGATCTTCTTCTCGGTGGGCGGGGCGAGGAAGCCGGCGCCGCCGCGGGCCTGCTTCTGGCCGCGGGCCACGTAGGGCCGGAGCAGCCGCTCGTAGCGGTCGTAGGCGACGCGGTAGTCGCCGCCGGCCGCAGCCAGTTCTCCGGCCAGCACGTAGGCCGCGACCACGGCGGTGCCGGTGCCGTTGCCGCCGGGTCCGGCGGCGTAGCCGGCGTCGCCGGCGAGGGCGACCCGCCCGGCCGACCAGCGGTCCAGCTGAACCTGGCTCACCGAGTCGAAGTAGAAGTCGTCCGCCGCGGGCAGCTGGCCGAGCAGGTCCGGCACGTGCCAGCCCACGTCGTCGAACACGCTGGCCAGAATCTTCTGCTGCTGACCGGGGTCGCGGTAGTCGAACTCGATCGGCTGCCCGCCCGGGGCGGCGAAGAAGAACTGCGCTACCGCCTGCCCGGTCCCCGGTGCGCTGAACACGGCCGCGGTCTTGCCCGGCACGCTGTACAGCAGGCCCTCGTGGTCCAGGCCGTACCGGTCGGGCACGCCGAAGATGGCGACATACAGGCCGAGATCGGTGACCGGGTCCGGCTGGTCGGCGAAGGCCAGCGCGCGTACCCCGGAATGCAGCCCGTCGGCCCCGATCACCAGGTCGAAGGTGCGCGATGCGGACCGGGCGAAGGTGACGTGCACGCCGCCGGCATCCTGGTGCAAGCCGGTGATCGAATCGCCGAACAGGTACTCGGTGCCGGCCCTGGTCGCCTCGTACAGGATCTGGCCCAGGTCGCCGCGGAGGATCTCCACGTCGCCCGCGAAGATGCCGGGCGGCATGCTCGCCACCGGCCGGCTGTCCTGGTCCACGTAGGTGGTGGCGGACAGGTGCGTCTGCCGCTTCTTGACCTGGTCCAGGAGGCCCATCTGGGCCAGCACGGACAGGTGGGCGGCGCCGCGGAAGTCGACTGCGTAGCCGCCGCCGCGCAGGTGCGGAGCGCGCTCCACCACGGTCGGGCGGAACCCGTGATGGGCCAGCCACCAGGCCAGGGCGGGCCCGGCCACGCTCGCCCCCGAAATCAGGATGTTCTGGTTCCGCATAGCGTCCATGACCAGGACTATACAGATGTGTAAGACAATTGTATAGGACATTTGTATAAATCTTCGCTACGATGCTGTCATGAGCCATCGTGAGGACCTGCTCGCCGGCGCCGTCCAGTGCCTGCGGGAGAAGGGCTACGCGCACACCACCGCCCGGGACATCGTGGCGGCCTCGGGCACCAACCTGGCCTCGATCGGCTATCACTACGGCTCGACCAAGGCGCTGATGAACGCGGCCGTGCTGACCGCCATGGAGGATTTCGGCGCCGAAATGGCCAAGGCCATCGGCGATCCGGACCTCGGGCAGGGGGCCCTGATGCGCTTCGAGCGGTTCTGGACCCGGGTCATCGACTCGTTCCAGGCCAGCAGCCAGGTGTGGCTCGCCACCTTCGATATCTTCACCGTGGCGCAGCGCGACCCGGAGGTGCGCGCCGCCGTGGCCGACGGCCTCGAGGACGGCCGGAGGCTGTGGGCCCGGCTTCTCTACGGCGTGGACGACGCCAGCGAGGACACGGTGCGGGCGATCGGCTCACTGCACCAGGCGCTGGTCAGCGGCGTCCTGGTGCAGTGGCTGATCGACCCGGAACGGGCCCCCTCGCCCGCCGAGCTCGCCCTGGGACTGAAGGCGATCGCGGATCAGGTCGCCTCCGGCTAGCTAGCTAGCTGGCGCAGCTCTGCTGAGCCGCGGTGACCACGGGGGAGAACACCCACGGGTTCGTCGGCGCCTCGTCGCGCGGCAGCGCCGCGGGCAGCCCGTTCGGGTACCGGAACGTGGCGCGGGTCCAGAACCAGCGGCTGCCCGAGGACGAGCAGGCCTTCACCGGGTTGCTCAGCGTGACCACCGCGGGCACGTGATAGACGGGCCCGGCGGCGCAGTCGGGGTTGCAGCCGTCAATCTCGTAAGTGCCGGTCCCGACCGCCTCGCTGGCCGACCAGGTGTTCCACGTCATCTTGGCCAGGATCGAGGTGGAGTCACCGGAAAGGGCGCAACCCGACGTGCACAGCGGCATGTGCAGGACGGTCCCGTTGATGTCCTGTCCCTCCGCGAGGAAGGTGCTGTTCGCCGTCGGCCCGGTAGCGGGGACAGTGGCAGGCGCCGTGGCCGGCGCCGTGGCCGGACCGGCCGCGACCGATCCGTTCCCGTTACAAGCGGTCGCCAGCAGCGCGGCGCAGACAAGTCCGGTCCAGCCGGCCAGCCGGCGGCCCCTGCGTGCATTAGTCGTCAACATCGATTCCAACCCTTTCAGCTCTCAAGGCTTCTCAACTTCGAGGGGAGGAGGCTGAAGGATGGCTGGTGATACACCCGTTCGGGATCAAAGTTCGCGCCGAGCCGGTTACGGCGCTTTAGGGGCCGAACGGGGTTGGCTCGTCGCCTAGCCGAGACACTGACCTTCACCTCGGCAGGCCGGGACGGCGGTGACCTTGGTCGACGGACATGCTCGCCCAGTAGACCAGGGCTGCTGGAGTATGAATACTGTGCGGAATGAAGGCTGCGCCTGAGCACCGCGTCTGGCGGAACTGGGCCGGGACCGCGACGGCGGCCCCGGTCCGCTGGTCTCGTCCCCGGAGCGAAGCCGAGATCGCCGCCGCGGTCAGGGACGCCGCGGCGGCCGGGCTGACGGTGCGGGCGCTCGGCAGCGGGCACTCGTTCACCGCGGTCGCGGCGACCTCCGGGGTGGCGCTCGACCTGACCGGCTGGACCGGGATCATCGGCGCGGACACCCGGACGGGCCTGGTCACCGTGCGGTCCGGGACGCCCCTGCGGGCCCTCAACGCCGAGCTGAGCAGCCTCGGCCTGGCCATGGCCAACCTCGGCGACATCGACGTGCAGACGGTGGCCGGGGCGCTCGCCACCGGGACGCACGGCACCGGGGCCCGGCTGGGCGGGCTGGCCACTCAGGTCGAGGCGCTCGAGCTGGTGCTGGCCGACGGCTCGGTGGCCGCGTGTTCGGCCTCGAACCGGCCCGAGTTGTTCGCCGCCGCGCGGATCGGCCTCGGCGCGCTCGGCGTGGTCACCACGGTGACGCTGCGCTGCGTGCCCGCGTTCACGCTGCTGGCCGACGAGCGGCCGATGCCGGTCGAGGGGGTCCTCGAGCAGTTCGACGCGCTGGCCGAGGCCAACGACCATTTTGAGTTTTACTGGTTCCCCTACGGGAGCAACGCGCTGGTCAAGCGGAACAACCGGCTCCCCGGGGATGCCGCGGGGGCTGGGGCGGCCGGGGTCCGGGCCATGCCGCCGCCGCCGCTGCCGGCCTGGCGGCGGTTCTGGGAGTTCGAGGTGATGGAAAACGCCGGCTTCGGGGCGCTGTGCCGCCTGGGCCGGGCCCGGCCCCGGCTCATCCCGGCGCTGAACCGGTTCTCCTCGTCCGCGCTGTCCGCCCGGACCTACACCGAGCGGTCGGACCGGGTGTTCGTCACCCCGCGCCGGGTGCGCTTCACCGAGTCCGAGTACGCCGTTCCACGTGAATCACTGGGGCACGTGATCGCCGAACTGCGCCGCGCCGTACCCCGGCTGCCCGACCCCGTCATGTTCCCGGTCGAGGTCCGGGTGGCGGCCGCCGACGACATCTGGCTCTCCACCGCCTACGGCCGGGAGTCCGCCTACGTCGCCATCCACCAGTACGCCGGGCTGCCCTACCAGGACTGGTTCGACCGGTTCGAGTCCATCGTGGCCGAGGTGGCGGGGCGCCCGCACTGGGGCAAGATGCACTCGCTCGGCGCCGCCCGCCTCGATGCCCTGTACCCCCGGTTCGGTGATTTCCGCCGCGTCCGGGCCGACGCCGATCCCGAGCGCCGGTTCACCAACGCCTACCTGACCCGCGTCCTGGGGGACTAACCCCGATCCTCGGCGTCCGGACGATTTGTTACCAGCTGATTACGCGGCCCTGGCGGGCCGAACGCGGCCGGGCGGCTCCTCGTAATCCAGGGTGAGTGGCCAGTGCCGCGGTCGCCTGACCACCGCCTTCATCACCGAAGGCGGCCGTGGCACCGGTCACGCCGATGGTCGTGCCCTGCCGGAGTGGAGACCAGAGGTTCGTACTGATCCCATTCGACGGAGAGGCCGGGGAGCCAGATGGTAACAACGTGGTCGGCGGCAGGGGGCACACAGGGAAGCGGTTCGGCCGTGGGCCGGATCGCCTTGGTCGTGATCGCGATCCTCGCGGTCCTGGCGTACGCGATACTGCAGCTCAAGGCGCGCTCGCGCCGGATATCCGGGACCCGCCGGTACGACCCCTGGGACTGGCGGACCTATCCCGAGGACGGCGGCCCGGCTGACCAGGCGCTGGCCGGTCCAGAAGAGGGCCGCCGTCCCGAGTGGCGGTACGGCTACCCGGCCGGCTACGAGCCCTACCCGCTGTACGAGTCGGCCGAGCTCCCCTGGACCGACCGCACCAAGACCGAAGCCACCCGCGACCAAGCCTCCTGACCCCGCGAGCCAACGGGCGCCGGTCCTGTCTGGACTGAGGAGCGAGGAGCTTGCGACGAGCGACGAGGGAAGACAGGACCTCAAGGGCGCCCGGAGGCGAGCGGGATAGAATTGCATCGTACAAGGCAAACGTGGGGATTGGCGGCGTTCTGGCGGTCCTCGCGGAGACGGTGCGGAGCGTCATGAGTTTGGCGTGGAGCGTACTGAACGAGCTCGGCGCGTACCGGATCACCGAGATCCCGCGGCGGGCCGGACCGGGCACGAGCCGGCACCCGCCGGACGGGCCGGGTGACACGACCCGGGCGCAGCGGGCCGCCGCGCTGACCGCGGCCTATCACGCCGGGGCGGAAGCCAAGGGGAGCGGCGCGGGCGCCCTGGCGGCCGGCTGGGTGCGGCCCGAGGCGGGCGGGCCGGTTCAGGTCCTCACCGCGGGCGCGGCACTGGTCGGCAGCGAGGACGACGGGCACGCCTACCTGACGCTGCCGGGTGGCGCGCGCGCCGAGCCGCTGCCGCGCGGCGCGCTGGCCGGCCTGATGGCGCAGCTGCCGGCCTGGCGCGCGATCGCCGGGATCAGCGACGGCCTGCTCACTGATGGCTCGCTGGCCGGCCAGCTGCCGCCCACGCTGGAAGAGTGCCTGCTGGCGGCGTGGCCGGGCCCGTTCGGCTGGCTGCTCGTCGCGGAGCCACTGAGCCCGGCCGAGACCGGCGAGGTGGCGGACGAGCTGGCCCGGCTCGAGCGGTACGCCGCGGATGACCGGGACCGCTTTCCCGGCCGGGCCGTGGTGGACCGGCGGCTGAGCCTGCGCCATGCCGAGGTCCGGGCCGGCCGGTCGGCCGGATGGTGGCGGGTCCGGCTGCTCGCGGGCGGTGCCGATGCCGGGGCCGCGGCGCGGGTGGCCGGGCTGGTGTGCGCCTCGGCCGACCTGGACGGGCTGCCGTACGCCCTGGTCCCGGTCGGCGGCGTCCCGGCGGGTGACCCCGGCCGGCCTGCCGGGCGCGGCCTGCGGGAGATCCTGGACGACCAGGGCCCAGTGCCGCCCGGGGGGGACGCGGTGCCGGCGCACCCGTTCTACGCCAGCACCGGGCTGCTCGCCGCGCTGACCCGGCCGCCTGAGCGCGAGGTGCCCGGGATCCGGCTGACGCTGCGGTCCGAATTCGACGTCACGCAGGAGCGCGGGCCCGGTCCGGAGGCGATCGCCGTCGGCGCCATCCTCGACCGGTACCGTCGCCCGGCCGGCCCGCTGGCGCTGCCGCTCAGCTCGCTGCACCAGCACGTGCTCGTCAGCGGCGCGGCCGGTTCCGGCAAATCGCAGACCGTCCGGGCCATGCTCGAGGCCGCCGCCGGGGCCGGGATCCCGTGGCTGGTGGTCGAGCCCGCCAAGGCGGAGTACCGGCTGATGGCCGCGCGGCTGGCCGGCGCCGCGGGCCCGGCCGGCCCGCTCGCGCGGGTGGTGCGAATCCGGCCGGGTGAATCGGACTCGATCGCGGCCGGGCTCAACCCGCTCGAGCCCGCGCCGGACGCCGACGGCCGCCGGTTCCCGCTGCAGGCCCACGCCGACCTGGTCAAGGCGCTTTTCCTGGCGTCTTTCCGGTCCGCGGAACCGTTCTCCCAGGTGCTCAGTGCGGCGCTGACCAGGGTGTACGAGGAAGCGGGCTGGGACCTGACGCTGGGCGAGACGGCGGCGGCGG
Organism: Nocardiopsis sp.; assembly: GCA_021154785.1. Taxonomy (GTDB): domain Bacteria; phylum Actinomycetota; class Actinomycetes; order Streptosporangiales; family Streptosporangiaceae; genus Palsa-504. The sequence goes on along the minus strand of JAJKHX010000339.1, from coordinate 3,719 downwards.
ACCCGAGCCCCGGCTATCCCAGCCTGACCGACCTGCACCGGGCCGCGATCCGGATCGTCGCTGAAATCGGCTACAGCCAGCAGGTCGCCGACGACGTGCTCGGCTTCGTCCGGGTGCGGCTGTCCAGCCTGCGGCTCGGGACCGCCGGCCGGTTCCTCGAAGGCGGCCACCAGCTCGACTTCGGCCGGCTGCTCGGCACCAACGCCGTGATCGAGATCGAGGACGTGGACGACGACGGCGACAAGGCCTTCCTGACCGGGACCGTGCTGATCAGGCTGGCCGAGCACTTGCGGATGGCACACCGGGCGGATCCGGCGGCCCCGGGGCTGCGTCACCTGACCGTCCTGGAGGAAGCACACCGGCTGCTCCGCCGTCCGCCGAACGGTGCTCCGGACGGGGCGGCGGCCCAGGCGGCCGAGCTGTTCGCCAGCCTGCTCGCCGAGGTCCGGGCCTACGGCGAGGGGGTCATCCTCACCGAGCGGATCCCGGAGCGCCTCCTCGGCGACGTCGTCAGGAACACCGCGGTGAAGATCACCCACCGGCTGCCCGCGGCCGCGGACCGCGACACCGTGGGCGCGACGATGAACATGACGTCGGCCCAGAACCGGTTCCTGGTCACGCTCGGGCCGGGCGAGGCGGCGGTGTTCACCGACGGCATGGACTTCCCGCTGCTGGCGCGGATGCCGGCCGGGGGGGCCGCGAAGGGGACGGCCGGGGAGGGAGCGGCGGCCGTCAGCCCGGCCGGGGTCGTCCGGCCGCGCAGCGTCACCTGCGGCGGCGAATGCTCCGCCCGGCCCTGCACGCTGCGGGACATGCGGGTCGCCCAGCGCGCCCTCGAGGAGTACCCGGCGATCCGGCTGTGGGCGGAACTCTCCGTCCTCGCCCACCTGACCGGCTGGCCTATGCCGGTGCCGCGCACGACGCTGCTCTCGCTGCTGCAGGTGATGCGGGACCGGCTGCGGGACTGCGCCATCTCGCACGGCGTCGACACGGCGGTCGGCGTCCGGGTGCCGGTGATCGCCACCCGGGTCAGCCCGGTCGGCCTCGCCTCCCATGTCAGCACCGCGATCAGGTCCCGGATTGCGCGCGGCAGCTGGCTGTGCCAGCGGGAGGAGCCGAAGTGGCTCGCCCCGGCCTACATGTGGACGCTCGTCCTGGACGCGCTCAAGACGGCCGACCGGAAGCAGCCGGGAGCCGGCCCTCACCCGCGCAGCGCGGAATGGGAGCGGACCTACGGCCAGGCGATCACCGGTGACACCGGCGCGCGCCAGGTAGGGACGGTGCAGCGCTGGTACGACAGCGCGCAGCGGGACGGCTGGGAGGTGCGGGCCGTGGCGTTCGGCGTAGACACCCTCTCCGGCGTCGAACGGGCCGTCGGAGCCCGCTCCGAGGACGACGATTTCGACGAGCGCCTGTCCGGCTACCTCGACCAGTTCGTCGACTGCCAGTGGCCGCGGCTTTACCTGGCCGCCGACCCGCTCGGAGATCCCCCGGAGCGGCGGTAGCCTGGCTGCGGTAACTGGCCCGGGTTGTGAGAGCCGGCTCGCCAGACGGCCTGTGTTGTCCACAGGTGAATCCACATGACTGTGCATTGAGTTGCTGTCGGCGTGTGCACGCAGGGCCGTTAGGTAAGGAGTTATCCACAGCGTGTGCTTGTGGAGAACGCGGCTCAGTTCATCGGCAGCAATTCGGGAAGCCGCCCGGAGGACGGTGCCGACTGAGATCGCCAGCCACGCCGGCCCGATATGCAGAACCACACCAGCGCCACGGCGGCCAGCAGGCGGACGGCGGGCGTCAGCCACATGCCGTCGAACTGGACGATGTCGTAGAGCCAGTGCGGCTCGGCCGGGCCCTGGATGGCCTGGGCGTAGACGGTCGCGCCGGCGAGCAGGCGGACCAGCACCACCCAGTCCAGCCAGGACGCCGGGTACAGGGCGAGCAGGCTGATCGCCATCACGTCGTACCAGGGCCGCTGGAAACCCGTAACGAAGAGCCACGCCAGGCTCAGCGCCAGGGCGGGGGCGACGGCCGGGCGGCCAGGGACCCGGTCCGGGAAGCGCGCGAGCGCCAGCAGCGCCACCGCCGCGAAGAGCAGGTAGGAGATCAGCACCAGGTGCGGCGGGACGCTGGACACGCTGAAATGCCGGTAGCCGAGCACCGGCCGCCAGAAGAGCTGGTACATGGTGTCCCAGGTGATCCCGCCGCTGCGGGTGACGAGCACCTTGATCGCGGGGGTGCCCGCCGCGAGGTAGGCCGGGACGGCCACCACCGCGAAGCCGGCCGCGGCGGCGGCCAGCGCCTGGACCGACCGGCGGCAGGCCCAGGCCACGGCCAGGCCGAACAGCGCGTACTCCACCTTGATGGCGGTCGATACCCCGATCAGCAGCCCGGCCAGGAAGGCGCCGCCAGCCGGGACGAGACTGGCGGCCGGGACGATACCGGCCGCCGCCCGGACGATACTGGCGCTCTCGGGCCCGGACCGGGAGCCGTTCTCCCCGGGGACGGAGCGTGACCGCAGGGCGGCGACTCCGATCAGGCCGAAGACGACAGCCAGCCCGTCGATGTGGCCGCCCGCCACGATCTCCCACAGCAGCAGCGGGTTCACCGACCACAGCAGGTGGGCCCGCAGGCGCATCCCGGGGCTGGCGCGGAGCAGCCGGTCCAGCGCCACGATCACGGCGCCGAAGGCCAGCGCCTCCTCGAGCTTCAGCCAGAACGTGATGCGGGCCAGCGAGGCCCCGCCGAGCTCGGCCGCGCCCCACTCGGCCGCGGTGGCCACCGGGCCGTACACCGACACCGCGTTCATCCAGCTGGACGGGATCTGGGCGGACGGTATCTGCCTGCCGACCGGGTCGCCGGACTGTTGCAGCTGCCGCGGGGTCATGACGTACGGGCTGTGCCCGGTCACCGCCGTCCGGCCGCTGGCGGCGTACGAGATGGAGTCCGTGGAGCCCGCGGACGGAAGCACCGTCAGCGCCGTCACGGCCAGGAACGCGGCCGCCAGGACCGGCCGTACCGGCGGTCGCGCGCCGCGGCCGACGGCGGCCAGGCCGGCTAGCACGCCCGCGCCGCCCAGCGCCATCGCAGCCCACAGCGAGACCGTGACGAACGTCGTCGTCAGGTGCAGCCCATGCCACCAGGGCAGCCGGCCTGCCCGGGGGAGGACGGGCACCGTGACGCTCGGCCCGGCGGCCGAGAGGATGATCATCATCAGGATCGCGGCCGCGATGGCGGCGACGGCGAACCATCCGGCCAGGCGAGTCGCAGGCGTCACAGTGGCGGCTCCGGGCGAGGAAGCCACGGCTCCCGGCGACCCCGGCGACGAAGGGAAGCCCGGCCGAGCTTGCGCTCCGGCCTCGTCCTGGTCGCTCACTGAATCGCCCGCCTGCTGGTCATCGTGGATCCGTGACTAGACGGTACCGGATCACCCAGCCGCGGGACGGCGACCCGGCGGCAAAACCGGGCAGGCTCGCCGTAGGCGGGGCACATGCGGCGGAGACGCCGGACGCCCGCGGCGTGCCCCGTCGCCGGGACGCGCCGCGGGCGTCCGGAAGAGCCGGCTGGCCGGCTCTTCGCTAGCTGGCCGGACTACACGTCCGGCGCCGTGACCCTCCCGTTGACCTCGGACCGCCGGGTCTCGTCGGTGACGGGCTCGCCCGTCTCCGGGGACTCGGTGGCGTTCTTGGCCTCGGTCGTGGCGCTGGTGTAACGCCGTCGCA
>JAJKHX010000338.1 GCA_021154785.1 Nocardiopsis sp. | reverse complement strand
TACGAGCAGGCGGATATCGACGCGTCGAGCGCGGAACTGGCCCGCCTCGGCCACCGCGCGGTCACTGGCGAGGACCTGCTGAGCCGGGTCGTGACCGTCACCGAGACTCAGGTCGCGGTACTGGCCCGGAGCGACGTCACGACGTTGTTCGATACGGCGCCGGACTCACGTGCAGCAGATGTCGATATATCGTCATATGTCCGAGATGCGGAGGATCTGGACGCCCAGGTCGCCTGGGCCACCTGGACCGCGGAGCCGGCCGACGGTGCGCCGCCCGCCGAGGCCTGGGCCCCGGGGGCCGATTTCCGCTGCCCGGTCCCGCTGGGCCAGGTCCGCGCCCTGGCTCGCCACATCCCGGTCTGGTGGCTGGACCAGGCTCTCGGCCGGTGGACCATGCTAACCCCGCAGGACGCGGTGGAGCCCGGTGAAGTCCTGCTCGTCAGCGCCGCCGATGGCGGGTACGACCCGGTCACCGGCTTTGATCCGGCCGCCCGCGGGCCGGTAACCGGCAGTCCCTTGATTGACCCGGTGGCAGGCACCGAGGATCCGGTCCTGGTGGATCCATGGAGCGCGGCCCGGCCCGGCTGGGTTCCGCTCGACCGGCACAGCGAGGACACGCGGGACCACGCCGCCGCCCTGCTGTCCGTCATCGCACCCGAACTCCCGTACGGCGCGGCGCGGTCCGCGGTGACCGCCGCCTACTTGCATGATCTGGGCAAGGCCCACCGGATCTGGCAGGACGCCTTGTGCGGCGTGGCACCGCAGCAGTGGCACGACGAGGTCGCCGCCGGGCGTCCCTGGGCCAAGTCCGGCGTCAACAAGCGGCTGCTGTTCGCGGGCGGCGTCGTGTTCCGGCACGAGCTGGCCTCCCTGCTCATCCTGGACGGGCCGCTGCACGGACTGCTGGCGGACGCGCCGGACGCCGAACTGGCCCGGTACCTGGTGCTCGCGCACCACGGAAAGCTGCGGGTCCAGGTCCGCGATACCGGTGACCCCGCCGGCGAAGCTTCCCAGCGCACGCTGCTCGGTCTCGAACAGGGAGCGATCTCGGACATTCCGCCGCTGCTCGGCCAGGCCGCCACCCAGCTCACCGTGAGCCTGGACCAGTTCCAGCCCGGCGGTGAGCGTTCCTGGACTCGCACCGCGCTCGGGTTGCGCGACCGGTACGGGCCGTTCGTCCTGGCTTACCTGGAGACGATCGTCCGGATGGCGGACTGGCGGGCCAGCGCCGGACTGGACAGAGCCCGATGACCGTCCGGGACCGTGAGACCGCAGCGACGGCACGCTGACATCGAAGTCCGGCCCGGATTGAAGCCTAATGCCCGATGGCCATTTCGATAATCCGGACGATGACCAGGATCATCGCGATCCCCATGTAGCCGCCCAGGACGGCTAGCGCGCACTTGCGGCTGCCGGACATGACCGGCTTGGACAGCACGTTGAGCGGCGGCATCCGCCAGTTCTCCCGGTCGCGGCGGTCGATCTCGACCGAGCTCTGCACCCGGAGCGACCGGAGCAGGGTCCAGCCGCCGACGGCGACGGCCGCGGTCACGCAGCCACCGATGATGACGAGGATCTGACGGCCGGTGATGCCGGGGAAGACCACCGAGGCGGTCAGCACGGCGGAGAGCGCGATCAGCACGGTGATCACGACCGAGGTGAACACGTTCGTGCGGCGGCTGTTGACCCAGGGACCCAGGACGGCGCGGTCGTTGCACAGCATCAGCAGGAAAACCGTGGCGGCCGGCAGCAGCACGCCCGCCAGCGCCTGGACACCCTCGATGATGAGGCCGAGCGGGGCGTGCGGGATCAGCACGATGGCCGCGGCCACCGCGATCAGCGCGGCGTAGATCGCGTAGAAGCCCTTGGCCTGGCGGAACCCGCTGTTCAGCGAGTGCTTGAGGCCGAGCGTGTCGCCGACCGCGTACGCGGTCGACAGCGAGACCGCGAACGCCCCGATGATGGAGGCGTCGAGCAGCGCGACCGCGAACACCGCGCCCGCGATCTTGCCCGCGTGGGCCGCGATGCCGTGCGCGAGCCCGGTCGCGTCGGTGAAGTTACCGGCGCCCCGGGTCCCGGCGAAGGCGGCGGCGACGGCTCCTGTCAGCGCGGCCGCGCCGACCACGACGATCACGATGCCGATCCACAGGTCGGCCTTCTCGTAGCGGATGAACCGCGGCGTGATCCGCTTGTCGACCACGTAGGACTGCTGGAAGAACAGCTGCCACGGCGCCACGGTAGTGCCCACGATGCCGATGATCAGCAGCATGACCGTGGCCAGCTGCCCGGAACCGCCGGGCAGGCCCGGCTCGGCGAACCCGCGGATCATCGCGGCGCCGGCCGGGTGGCTGACCACGTACAGCGGGATGAGAAGCAGCGAGCCTGCGCACAGCGCCACCGCGATCCGCTCGAACCGGCGGAAGCTGCCGGTGGCCGCGGCCGCCAGGATCACGCCCGCGGCGAGCAGTACCGCGACCGGCTTGGGGACGCCGAGGTACCCGGCCGCCATGGTGATCCCGATGAATTCGGTGACGAGGGTCAGCGCGTTGAGGATGAGCAGGTAGACAACCATGAGCGCGGCCCAGGAGCGGCCGAACCGCTCGATCAGCAGCCGGGCGTGCCCGACCCCGGTGACCGCGCCGAGGCGCAGCACCATCTCCTGGTTCACGTAAAGCACGGGGACCAGGAGCAGCAGCGTCCACAGCAGCCGGGTGCCGTAGTTCTGCCCGGCCTGCCCGTAGGTGGAGAACGCGCCGGCGTCATTGTCGCCGCACATCACGATCAGCCCGGGGCCCACAATGGCTAGCAGCGTCTTCAGCTTGGCCGACAGGCCTGCGCGGGAAGCCAGGTCATCGGCGGAGATCGTGCCCAGCGCACCGCGGATATCGCCGCCGTGCGCCTCATCCAGAGCAGCGGAACGGGTGATGGTGGCCATAGTGAACACCCCTTTCACGTCACGAAACCGGACGGAAACCGGGGGCACACGCAGCTACCTGCCCGGAGCCGGGCAGGGCGAGCCAAGGGCGGAAATCTCAGGTCAAGCGGCGTGCGCCCGGAACAAAAAGAGACAGCGGCGTGAGGGGCCGACTTCGGCCCGGACTATCAGAGTCCATCGCATGCCTCCCTTCGGTCGCGACGCACGGGGGCGCCAGGCCGCACCTGACCGCCAGGCGTTCCGCCCGGCGGAATCCTACCGCGTGACACCTGAGGGAAAACTCGCCGGGACTGGAGAAATCCCCGGCGCACCTCTCTCGTAAGAGCTTTGGCACTCCACGGCGTACTGCGACCGGGCCGTGTTATCAACAGGGCCGGGCCGCCAGCCACTTGGCCTCACCCCTTAGGCCGGGGAGAGGTGTCCTGATCCGGAGCGTCTCTCGACGGTTGGGATCAGTGGCCTATGTCCGTGAAGACGCCTCACCGAACGAGGTGTCCCGTTTCAACCTCACTCAGGATGCCCGGGGCGACGCTGACTGTCAATTCAGGACCGGCCGTGGCGACATGATGGGCCGAGCATCACGCCCCGTGCGGTCCGCCTAGCGGGGCAGCACCATCGAGGTAGTGACCGGCCGGCGGTGGCCGGCATAGGCCGGATGCGTGCCCGGGTAGAGCAGCGTGATCGAGGTGTAGCGCTGGCTTCCCGGGCCGGCCGTCGCGGGATGCCGCAGGACGATGTCCACCGCGTAGCGGTGGACGTGCCCGGCCGCGCAGTAGGGAACGCAGTCGTTGAGGTGCTGCACCCCGGTCGCGCTGGCCAGCTTGGGGCCCCAGCTTTTCCAGGTCAGCCCGGTCAGGTAGTCGTTGAAGTCGGCGCAGGCCAGCGTGAAGCGGCCCGGCCGTACCTGAGCGTGACCCTGGCAGTTGAGCACCACGGTGCGCTCCGGGAACAACCGGGAGGAAGACGTCGTAGCCGAAGCGGCGCCGTTCAGCCCCAGCCCGAGAGCCAGCACGCAGATCCCGGCCGCCACCGCCGATACCACGCGTCTCCGCTTCATCAAGTCTCTCCTCAGCTACTCAACGTATTTAGTGGCGTACGGGATCAATGATGGCGCACTGGCCGCCGGCCCGGTGGCACACCAGCGTAACCGGTGGCATACCGGCGTAATAGGAACCTACGAGGCCACCGGGACGCCGAGGCCGGGCAGCACCTGGGCGGCGGGGAGGGCGGCGAGCAGCGGGCCGGGCAGCCGCAGCTTGGAGCCGCGGATGCCGGAGCCGATGATCACCGAGGCGGTCTTGGCCACTGCCTCGTCCACCAGCACCGGCCAGTCCGCGGGCAGGCCGACCGGCGTGATCCCGCCGTACTCCATGCCGGTCGCGGCGGTCACCTCGGCCACCGGCGCGAACGACGCCTTCCGCGCGTCGAGGTGCCTGCGCACCAGGCCGTTGACGTCCGCCCGGGTGGTCGCGGCCACCATGCAGGCCGCGTGACGGGTCTCGCCGCCGCGTTTGGCCGCGATGACCACGCAGTTCGCCGACTCCTCGAGGGTGACGCCGTAGCGCTCGCAGAACGCGGCGGTATCCGCCAGCGCGGGGTCGATCTCGGCGACCTCGGCCTCCTCGGAGCCGGGGAGGTCGCGCAGCGCCGCGGCGACCGCCGCGGCGAGCAGGTCAGGCCGGGACAGGGCAGGCGCGAAGTCGAGCTGGAAACTCATGCCATCTATCCAACCAGACCGTCCCGGCGTGGCAGGGTGTACCTCGTGGTGATCGACGCGCATCTGCACCTGTGGAACACCGGACGGCTGCGCTATGAGTGGCTGCAGCGCCCGGAGAACACCGCCATCAACCGGACGTTCGGCTTCGCGGATTTCCGGGCCCGGGCCGTGGCCGCCGGGGTGGACCGGGCCGTCCTGGTCCAGGCGGACGACAGCACCGCCGACACCGAGGCGATGCTCGAGATCGCGGCGGCGCACCCCGAGATCGCCGGCGTGGTCGGCTGGGTGCCCCTCGACCGGCCCGCCGAGGCGGCCGCGCGCCTGGACGAGCTGGCGGCCCGGCCGGCCTTCAGCGGCATCCGCACCCTTATCCACGACCAGCCCGACCCGGACTGGCTGCTGCGCCCGGAGGTGGGAGAGGGACTCGCGCTGCTCGAGCAGCGGGACATCCCGTTCGACGTGATCGCCGTGCTGCCCCGGCACCTGCGCCACGTGCCGGTGCTGTCCGAGCGTTATCCGGGGCTGCGGATGGTCCTGGACCACCTGGCCCACCCGCCCCTCGGAGATTCCGGCCCGGGCGGTTCGGCGATGGGGGAGTGGCGGGCGCTGATCACCGCGGCGGCCCGCAACCCGCGGGTCTTCGCCAAGGTCTCCGGGCTCTACCCGCCGGGCCCGGACTGGACGGCCGACGATATCAGGGAGGTGGCTGAGTTCGCCTTCGGCCTGTTCGGGCCGGACCGGCTGATGTTCGGCAGCGACTGGCCGGTAGCCGAGCTGTCCGGCGGCTACGCCAAGGTGCGGACCGAACTCACCCGGCTCTTCGCCTCCCTTCCGCCTGACGGCCGTGTCGCCGTCCTCGGCGGCACCGCCGCCCGCTTCTACGCGCTGGGGACGGCATCCGGCTAGGCTCGGTCCGGGCGTGACACGGGGCCGCGTCGGCCAGCTCAACAGGAGGCAACGATGCCGCTGTTCTCTAACCAGCAGCAGGACCAGGGCTCGGCAATATGGGAGCCGAAGGCGGCCGACAGCCGGCTGGCGCACACGGCCGGCGCCAATCCCTCCGGGGTGTTCACCTCCGACCTGTCGGTCTCGGAATACGTCCTGCTGGGCGAGGCCGGCTTCGAGCCCCTCGGCTTCGTCGTCGGCTCTTCCATCTACCACGTCGGCCTCCAGACCGGCCGGTGGAACCAGAACCAGGAGCTCCAGCTCCTGACCCAGGCCATGTACAACGCCCGGGAACTGGCCATGGCCCGGATGCGGGCCGAAGCCGACCACCTCGCCGCCGACGGCATAGTCGGGGTGAACCTGCGGATGCAGATGTACGCCTGGGGTCAGTCCTGCCTGGAGTTCGTCGCCACCGGCACCGCCGTCCGCCACCTGACCGGGCAAGGCGCGCACCGCGCACCCGATGGCCGCGCGTTCACCTCCGACCTGTCCGCCCAGGACTTCTTCCGGCTGCTGGCGGCCGGCGCGGTCCCGGTGTCGTTCGTCTTGGGCACCTGCGTCTATCACATCGCCCACCAGGGCGTACTCCAGTCACTGCGGCAGGCGGGCCAGAACCAGGAGATGCTCCAGTTCACCCAGGGCGTCTACGACGCCAGGGAGCTGGCCCTGAACCGGATGCAGGCCGAAGCGGCCCAGGCCCGCGCCTCCGGCATCGTCGGCGTGAGCGTGGAGGTCCATAACCACGTCTGGGGCGAGCATGCCACCGAGTTCCTGGCCACCGGCACCGCCATCCGCCGCCTGTCCGACGAGCACCGGCTGCCCGAGTCCTCACCCCGTCCGACCTTCACGCTCGGCCTGGACAACTAGCCCGCGGAAGGCTGCGGCGGGAAAAACTGTTATGCGGTAGGGACCACCCTGATCTATTCTTCCCGCCGGTATGGAGTCAAGTCCTGTGACGTCTTCGTCCGCCGCGCCCGCCGGGGGCGCCGCCGCGCGAGCCGCCCGCCGGGCGGCCCTGCCGCCCATCACCTATCCCGCCGAGCTGCCCGTCAGCCAGCGCAAAGACGAGATCGCCCGGGTCATCCGCGACCACCAGGTGGTGGTCATCGCGGGGGAGACCGGCTCGGGCAAGACCACCCAGATACCCAAGATCTGCCTGGAGCTCGGCCGCGGCATCGACGGGCAGATCGGGCACACCCAGCCGCGGCGGCTGGCGGCCCGGACGGTCGCCGAGCGGATCGCCGAGGAACTGGGCAGCCCGCTCGGCGAGGCGGCCGGCTACCAGGTGCGGTTCACCGACGTCTCGGCCCGCGACACGCTGGTCAAGCTGATGACCGACGGCATCTTGCTGAACGAGCTCGCCCGCGACCGGGACCTGCGCCGCTACGACACGCTGATCATCGACGAGGCGCACGAGCGCAGCCTCAACATCGACTTCATCCTCGGCTACCTCCGGCAGCTGCTGCCCCGCCGCCCGGACCTGAAGGTCATCATCACCTCGGCGACCATCGACCCCGAGCGGTTCGCGGCCGCCTTCGGCGGTGCCCCCATCGTCGAGGTGTCCGGCCGGACCTACCCGGTGGAAACGCGCTACCGGCCGCTGGATGAGGACGGCGATCAGGGGCAGGCGATCAGCGACGCGATCGACGAGCTGTCCACGGAGGGGCCCGGCGACATCCTGGTATTCCTGTCCGGGGAGCGTGAGATCCGGGACACTGCCGACCTGCTGTCCGGGCGGGACCGGCTCGACATCTTGCCGCTGTACTCCCGGCTGTCCGCCGCCGAGCAGCACCGGGTCTTCGACCGCCGCCCGGCCTCCAGCCTCACCCGCCGGGTGGTGCTGGCGACCAACGTGGCCGAGACCTCGCTCACCGTGCCCGGCATCAAGTACGTCATCGACCCGGGAACCGCCCGCATCTCCCGGTACAGCCACCGGACCAAGGTGCAGCGGCTGCCGATCGAGCCGATCTCGCAGGCCTCGGCCAGCCAGCGCCAGGGCCGTTGCGGGCGCACCTCGGACGGCATCTGTATCCGCCTTTACTCCGAAGAGGATTTCTGCGGCCGCCCTGAGTTCACCGATCCCGAGATCCTGCGCACCAACCTGGCCTCGGTCATCTTGCAGATGGCGGCGATCGGCCTCGGTGACGTCCCGAAGTTCCCGTTCATCGACCCGCCGGACGCGCGGAACATCGCCGACGGCCTCACCCTGCTCGCCGAGCTGAACGCGTTCAAGAACGGCCGGATCACCGGGCTCGGCCGCAAGCTGGCGCGGCTGCCGGTCGACCCGCGGATCGGCCGGATGATCCTGGAGGCGGACCGCAACGGCTGCGTCCGCGAGGTCCTGATCATCGCGGCGGCGCTGTCCATCCAGGACCCGCGCGAGCGGCCGGCCGAGGCCCAGCAGGCGGCTGACGACAAGCACCGCCAGTTCGCCGATCCCGATTCGGATTTCGTCACCTTCCTGAACCTGTGGGAGTACCTGGCCGAGCGGCAGCGCGAGCGCTCCTCCTCGGCCTTCCGCCGCCTGTGCCGCGCTGAGTTCCTGAACTGCGCAGTGGGGACGCCGTCGACGTCGCGGTCCATGGTCTGCTCGAACAAGATGGCCGCCAGCACCCGGTTGCCACCGAACGCCGGGCTGGTCAGCACC
>JAJKHX010000337.1 GCA_021154785.1 Nocardiopsis sp. | reverse complement strand
GGCGTCTCCGGCGGTCCGGTCGCGTGCACCTGCGCGTGCCAGCGGCGCAGCTGCCGCTCGACGTAGCCGGTCTTGCGCACCATGTCGCCCAGGCCGACCGCGACCGGGTCCAGGGCGTGCAGCGCGACCAGCACGTCGACGAGCTCCCCGGCCGCGCGGGGCCGGGCCTGCCGGGCCAGCGCCAGCCCGGCCTCGTCGTCCGCGAGCACCAGGCCCTCGACGAACCCCATCACGTAGAACTCGGCGCCGGTGACCGCGGTATCGGCGCAGTAGGCCACCGGGGCCGGGACGGGAACCGCCGTCGGCGCCATCGCCGAGATGAACCGCCATTCCCGGCTCACGTCGTGCGCGGTGCTCAGCACTCCCCCGGTGGGCGGGCGGCGCAGGGCGTAGGTGGCACCGGAGGCGCCGGTGACCCGGTAGGTCAGGTTCGAGCGGCCGCCCGAGACGAGCTCGAACGTCACCGGCCCGGACCCGGGATCCAGGCCGTCGACGTGCCCGGTGAGCCAGGTCCCGACCTGGCCGGCATCGATACCCGGGAGCGCCGATTCGGCCACCGGCTAGCTCACGTGCGCCGAAGGTGCGGCGGACGACTGCCGCTCGGCCGGCGGGAAGAATTCCCTGAGCGCCGCCGCCATCTCGGCCCGGACCGGCGCGCCCGACAGGACCACGTCGACCATGGTCACCGACGTGTGGGTGTGCCCGCGGGCCCGGATGAGGCGGGCCGGCACCCCGGCCGCCTCGAGGGCGCGGGCGTAGGCGACGCCCTCGTCGCGCAGCGGGTCGAAGTCCGCGGCGACGATGCAGGCGGGAGGCAGGCCGGCCAGGTTGCCGCGCAGCGGGGCGGCGCGGGGGTCGCCGCGGTCGGCCGGGTCGGCGTAGTGATCCCAGAACCACCGCATCAGCGGCAGGGTGAGGATGTACCCGTCGCCGTTCTCCTCGTACGACGGCCGGGTCAGGTCCGAGTCCACGGCCGGGGTGAGCAGCAGCTGCCCGGAGATCTCGGGGCCGCCGGCGTCGCGGGCCAGCTGGCAGGCGACGGCGGCGACGTTGCCGCCCGCACTCCAGCCGGCGACGGCGAGCTGACCGGGGATGCCGCCCAGTTCGATGGCGTTGGCGGCGGCCCACTGCACCGCCGCGAAGGCGTCCAGCGCGGCGGCGGGGAAGCGGGCCTCGGGGGCGTGGCGGTAGTTCACCGACACCACCACCGCGCCCGAGCGCGCGCACAGGTCCCGGCACAGCGGGTCGTCCGAATCCAGGTTGCCGAGCACCCAGCCACCGCCGTGGAAGTAGACCACCAGCGGGCGCGGGGCCTCGGACGGCCCGGCCGGGCGGTACAGGCGGTACGGCAGCTCCCCGTCCGGGATGGGGATCACCCCGTCGGTGACCTCGCCCACCGCGGGACCCGGCGGGCGGTTTTCGGCGGTGGCGGCCATCAGGTCCCGCGCGTCGTCGGCCGACAGGGTCTCCATGGCCGGCAGGCCCAGCGCGTTCACGAACTCCATGACCATGGCCACGTCGGGCTGCATGCGCCGGATCACCCCGTCGGCGCACCGGACCGTGTCCGGACCGGTCAGCGTGAACCCGAGGTAATCCTGCGCGACCACGTCGTCGCACGCCTGCCGGTACGCGCCGACCCCGCCGATGTAGGGCAGGAAGACGCGCGGCTTGCCGGGAACGTTGGCGCCCATGTACCAGGAGTTGGCGGTGGGATGCAGGGTGATGGCGGCACAGTCCTGGGCGTGCTGGTTCCACCCGGCCTCGGCGAGCTCGGTCGGCTCGATCACCTCCAGGCCTTCGTCGCGCAGGTCCTTCAGGCACCCGGCCACCCAGTCGACGTGCTGCTCGATCGAGACGGCCATGTTCGACAGGACGGACGGGCTGCCGGGTCCGGTGAGCATGAAGAAGTTCGGGAAGCCGGTGGTCATCAGGCCCAGGTAGGTGGACGGCCCGGCGGCCCACTTCTGCGCCAGGGACAGGCCGTCGCGGCCGGTGACGTCCACCCCCACCAGGGCACCGGTCATGGCGTCGAAGCCGGTGGCGTACACGATGGCGTCGAAACCGAACGACTCCCCCGCCGTCTCGATGCCGTCCTCGGTGATGGTCACGATCGGCTGCGTGCGCAGGTCGACGAGCCGGACGTGCGGCAGGTTGTAGGTCTCGAAGTAGCCGGTATCGAGGCACGGCCGCTTGGTACCGAAGTAGTGGCCCCGCGGGCAGAGCGCCTCGGCGGTCTGCGGGTCCTTCACCGTCGCGCGGATCTTCTCGCGGATCATCTCGGCCACGAGGTCGTTGGAGGCCGGGTTCACGCCCTGGTCGGCGAAGACGTTGAGGATGCCGAACAGCTCGCCCTGCGCCCAGGCCGCCTCGAACCGCTCCCGGCGGACCTCCTCGCTGGCGGTGCCGCCGAGGACGTCGGTCGGCTCGACCGGCACCCCTCCCCGGGACCAGCGGGCGGCCTCGCGGTACGCGTCCCGGTCCTCGTCCAGCTGCTGCAGCGGGCCGGCCGGGGCCGGGCCGTTGTGGGCCGGGATGGAGAAGTTCGCGGTGCGCTGGAAGACCGTGAGCTCGCGGGCCTGGCGGGCGATGAGCGGGATGGACTGGATGCCCGACGAACCGGTGCCGATGACCGCGACCCGCTGGCCGGTGAAGTCAACGCCCTCGTGCGGCCAGCGGCTGGTGAAGTAGACCGGCCCGGCGAAACGGTCCGCGCCTTCGATGTCGGGTGACTTGGGCACCGACAGGCAGCCGGTGGCCATGATGTAGTACCGGCAGCGGACCTCCCGGCCGCCGTCGGTCGTGATCGTCCACCGCTGGTCCGCCTCGTCCCAGCGGGCCGAGGTCACGGCGGTAGAGAATTCGATGTCGGAGCGCAGCCCGTGGCGGTCGGCCACGAACCGCAGGTAGTCCAGGATCTCCGGCTGCGTGGCGTACTTCTCGGACCAGGTCCACTCCTTCTCCAGCTCCGGGTCGAAGCTGAAGGTGTAGTCCGTAGTGGGCACGTCGCAGCGCGCTCCGGGGTAGCGGTTCCAGTACCACGTCCCGCCGACATCGGCCGCCGCGTCGAAGACCCGCACCGACAGCCCGAGCTGGCGGAGCCGGTAGAGCATGTACAGGCCGGAGAAACCAGCGCCTACTACTACCGCGTCGAATTGCTCGCTCATCAGCTGCTCCCGCGCAGATCGGATGCCACCATGGGACCCTGCTGGCTCTGCCGCCCACGCTAACTCAGTTAGAAAAGTGTGCCAATGCCGCAGACCGGATCCGGTGCGGAACATGGTCCTGGCCAGCGCTTTGGCGGGGTCTCTGATCGTTAACGTTTGCGTCCCGCGCCTTGCGGGCCGCGTGTGCGCTATGTCAGGATTACGCACCTTAAACGTTGGTTCAGGAAGTATCTGCGGATAGGACTGTCGATGAGTCGACTGCGCACGCACAGGCCGGCGGCCCTGCTGGTGGCGGCCGCGACCGCACTGGCCCTGGCCGCCTGCGGCGGCGGCTCGGGGAGCGGCGGCGGCAGCAGCACGGTCCAGGAGGGCGGGGTGTTCCGGTTGGGGACGTCCTCCACGATCGACTCGCTGAACCCGTTCATCGCCTTCCAGAGCGACGCGTACACCACATTCGAGTACATCTATCCCACGCTGGTGCAGTACACCCCGTCGCTGAAGATCGTGGCGAACTTCGCGCGCAGCTGGAAGACCTCGCCGGACGGCCGCACCTGGACCTTCACCACCGCGCCGAACGCGAAGTGGTCCGACGGCAAGCCGCTGACGGCGGCGGACGCGGCCTGGACCTTCAGCACCATCGTCAAGTTCGCCGACGGCGCCACCGCCAACTCGGCCGGGTACGTCGCGCACCTGAAGAGCGCGACGGCGCCGAACGCGACCACCCTGGTGCTGACCTACGCCCAGCCGGTGGCCAACGTGCTGTCGCAAGTCCAGCAGGCGCCGATCCTGCCCGAGCACATCTGGGCCCAGTACGCCACCGGGAACGGCAAGGCGCTGAAGACGTTCCAGAACAACGCGCCGATCGTCTCCGGCGGGCCGTTCATCCTGACGAAGTACACGCCCAAGCAGGTCGCGCTGTTCAAGAAGAACCCCACGTTTTACGGCCAGAAGCCGCACATCGACGGCTTCGGGTTGCAGTTCTTCCAGACCACCGACGCCGAGGTGACCGCGCTCAAGAGCGGTCAGCTGGACGGGGTGGAGGTGCCGGTCCCGCCGACCTCGGTGGCCACGCTCAAGGCGGCCCACTTCCAGGTCCGGTCCAGCCCCGGGGTCGCCTTTGACGACTTCATCATCAACTCCAGCCCGGACCAGCAGGCCAGCCACAAGGAGCTGCTGAACCCGCTGCTGCGGCAGGCGTTCGACCACGCCATCGACCGGCAGGCGGTGGTGTCCACCTCGCTGCTCGGGCACGGACAGCCAGGGTCCACCATCATCCCGCCCGCCACCGGCTCGTGGTCGGACCCGTCGATCAAGCCGACCACGTTCAGCCTGGACAGCGCGAACCAGCTGCTCGACCAGGCCGGCTACAAGATGGGGCCGAATAACCTGCGGACCGCCAACGGCCACCCGATGTCCTACACCGTCATCATGCCGTCGGACCGCGCCAGCGAATACGGCAACCGCTCGTTCCAGATCATCCAGGCGGACTTCAAGAAGATCGGCGTCCAGCTGAACCTGAAGGTCCTCGACCCGTCGGCCGCCTACGACGCGCTCACCGCGAACAACTACCGCAACTTCGAGATCTCCATGTGGGACTGGTACCCGCTGACCGACCCCGACTTCATGCTCTCGGTGCTGACCTGTAATTCGTTCGACGTGTGGAACGACACCGGGTACTGCAGCAAGGCCTACGACAAGCTGTACTCCGACCAGAGCGCGGCGATGCAGCCGTCGCAGCGGCAGCAGGTGGTCTACCAGATGCAGCAGATGATCGCCTCGGCCAAGCCCTACCTGGTGATCGACTACCCGGATTCGATCGAGGCCCAGAGCAGCCACTGGAGTCCCCTGGCCGAGGTGGGCGGCGGCTCGTTCAACTCGATGTCGATCATTCCCATGGACACCGTGCACAAGGCCTGACGGGTGCGCGGAGCCGACTATGTGATCAAGCGGGGCTTCTTCGCCCTGGTGACGATCTTCGTCGCGATCACGATCAACTTCTTCCTGTTCCGGGTGCTGCCCGGCAACGCGGTCACCGACCTGTCCCGCGTCCCGCACGCGTCCCCGGCGCTGCGGCACGCGCTGCTGACCGAGTTCGGCCTGGACAAGCCGAAGTGGGAGCAGTACCTCATCTACCTGAACAACCTGGCCCACGGGAACATGGGCATCTCGTTCGCGAACCAGCAGCCGGTGAGCCACCTGCTGCTGGCCGACCTGAAGAACACCATCCCGATGGTCACCCTCGGCACCGTGACGGCGATCGTGCTCGGCGTGTTCACCGGCGTGCTGTCCGCCTGGCGGCGCGGCTCGGCCCCCGATCATGCCAGCACCAACCTGGCCATCTCCGCCTACGCCTTCCCCACCCAGTGGCTCGGCCTGATGCTGCTGATCCTGTTCGCCGGCACCCTGCCCGCGGGCGGGATGAGCGACCCGTTCCTGTTCACGGCCGAGCCGTTCTGGCAGCACCTGGCCGACGTCGGCAAGCACATGATCCTGCCCGCGGTCACGCTGATGCTGACGACCTACGGCAGCTTCACCCTGGTGACCAGGTCCTCGATGCTGGAGACGCTCGGGGAGGACTACGTTCTCACCGCCCGGGCCAAGGGCCTGCCGGCGCGGCGGATCGTGTGGCGGCACGCGGTGCGCAACGCGCTGCTGCCGGTGGTCACGCTGATCGCGCTGGAGCTCGGCTTCATCGTGGGCGGGGCGGTACTGGTCGAGGTGATCTTCAGCTGGCCCGGCATCGGGCTAGCCATGTACAGCGCCATCGGCCAGCGCGACTACCCCATGCTCCAGGGCGGGTTCCTGATCCTGACTGTCTCGGTGATCCTGCTCAACTTCCTCGCCGACCTGCTCTACTTCCGGCTCGACCCCAGGATCACCGCATGACCCTGCCGATCCAGGACCCGTCGCTGGCCGCCGAGGGCCTGGGCGTGCCGCCCCGCCGCGCCGGATTCCTGCGCGGCGTGCTGCGCGAGCGCAAGGCCGCGGTGATCGGGCTGGCGATCATCGCGTTCTTCGTCCTGCTGGCGCTCATCGCCCCGCTGATCTCGCCGTACAGCGCCACCGCGCAGACGTGCAAGGTCTACGCCCCGCCGTCGGCTAGCCACTGGCTCGGCTGCGACGACGGCGGCATCGACATGCTCAGCGAGCTCATGCAGGGCGGCCGCACCTCGCTCGTGGTCGGCTTCGCCGCCACCGTGGTGGCCATCGTGATCGGCGGCGGGGTCGGCATCGTGTCGGGCTACTTCAGCGGCTGGGCCGACACCGCCCTGATGCGGGTCACCGACTACCTGCTGGTCATCCCGGACCTGGTGTTCGCCCTGGTGATCGCGGACATCTGGGGGCCCAGCCTGTTCCACGTGATCATCGTGATCGGCATCCTGGAGTGGACCTCCACCGCGCGGATCATCCGCGCCCAGGTCATGAGCCTGAAGCAGCGGGTCTACATCAAGCGCGCCCAGGCGATCGGGTCCGGCCACCCGCGGATCATCGTCCGGCACATCCTGCCGCAGGTCGGCCCGCTGCTGATGGCCAACACCGTGCTCACCGTCGCGATCGCGATCTACCTGGAGACGGCGCTGGCGTTCCTCGGCCTGGAGGACCCCACCGTCATCACCTGGGGCACCATCTTGGAGCACGCCTTCGAGCGGACCGCGATCAGCTCCGGCGCATGGTGGGCGATCGTGCCCGACGGGTTCGTGATCGCGATCGTCATCGTCGGCTGCTTCCTGCTCGGGCAGGCCATCGAGGACGCGCTGAACCCGCGGCTGAAGGTGGCCCACCTGTCGGTCCGCCGGTGGCGGATCCGGCCGCTGGCCGGAAGGGGGCGGGACGCCATATGAGCCTGCTCGAGGTGTCGGACCTGCACGTCTGGTTCGATCTCCCGCAGGGCCAGCAGGTGCACGCGGTCCAGGGGGTGAGCTTCGCGCTCGATCCCGGGGAACGGTTCGGCCTGGTCGGCGAGTCCGGCTGCGGCAAGACGACCACGATCCTGGCCATGATGGGGCTGCTCCCGCCGTCCGCCACGGTGTCCGGAGCGGTCCGCATCGACGGGCAGGACGTCCTGGCCGGCGGCGAGGACTCGGCCCGCGGCTACCGGTGGAAGGACATCGCGATGGTGTTCCAGGGCGCGATGAATGCCCTCAACCCGGTGAAGAAGGTGGGCTGGCAGATCGCCGAGCCGATGGCCTTCCACGGCGTCGCCACGGGCGCGGCGGCCAGGCGGCGGGCGGGCGAGCTGCTCGAGCTGGTCGGCATCCCGGCCGCCGCCGGCGAGCGGTACCCGCACGAGTTCTCCGGCGGCATGCGGCAGCGCGCGTCGATCGCCATGGCGCTGGCCTGCCAGCCCCGGATCCTGCTGGCCGACGAGCCCACCACGGCGCTGGACGTGATGGTGCAGGCGCAGATCCTCGACCTGCTCACCCGGCTGTCGTCCGAGCTCGGCCTCGCGCTCGTGCTGGTCACCCACGACCTGCCGGTGGTGGCCCAGACCTGCGGCCGGGCCGCGGTCATGTACGCGGGCGAGATCGCCGAGGCCGGGCCGATGGAGACGCTGTTCCACGCGCCGCGCCACCCGTACACCCGGCTGCTGTTCGCGGCCACGCCCGACCTGTACGGGGACGAGGAGGTCGTGTCCATCGGCGGCGCGCCGCCCCGGCTGGACCGGCCGATGACGGGCTGCCCGTTCCAGCCGCGCTGTGACGTGGTGCTCGACCGCTGTGCCGGCCAGCACCCGGCCCTGCGCCTGGTCGGGGCCGGCCACGAGGCCGCCTGCCATCACACCGAAGACCAGGCCCAGGACCGGACCGAACGGGTGGGCTCGACGTGACCGCCGCTCCCCTGCTCGAAGTCGACAACCTGGTCACCCACTATCCGGTGCGGCGCGGGCTCACCGAGCGGTTCACCGGGCGGCCCCGGCGCTGGGTGCACGCGGTGGACGGGGTGAGCTTCACGCTCGCCCGCGGCGAGATGCTGGCACTGGTCGGCGAGTCGGGCTGCGGCAAGACCTCCACGGCGCAGACCGTCCTCGGGATGGTCGCGCCGGCCAGCGGGACGGTCCGGCTGAACGGGACCAGCATCACCGGCATGGGAGAACGTCAGCTGCGGCCGCTGCGGCGCCAGCTGCAGATGATCTACCAGGACCCCTATGAATCGCTCGACCCGCGGTTCCGGGTGGAGGCGACCGTCGGCGAGCCGCTGCTGGTGCACGGGATCGGGAACTCCCAAGCCGAGCGCCGGGAACTGATCACCGGCGCGCTGGAACGGGCCGGGCTGTCCCCGGCGGAGGCCTTCCTGGACCGCTACCCGCACGAGCTGTCCGGTGGCCAGCGCCAGCGGGTGGCGATCGCCGCGTCGCTCGTGACCGGCCCCGACCTGCTGCTGGCGGACGAACCGGTGTCCATGCTCGACGTCTCGGTCCGGGCGGGGGTACTGGCCCTGCTGGACAAGCTGCGCCAGGACGGGCAGATGGGCATCCTCATGATCACCCACGACCTGTCCACCGCCGCGCACTTCGCCGACCGGATCGCCGTGATGTACCTCGGCCGGATCGTCGAGCAGGGCCCGGCCCGCGAGGTCGTCCGGCATCCGCGGCACCCCTACACCAAGGCGCTGCTGTCGGTGGTGCCCGCCCGGGACCCGCGGGTGCACGCGGCGCCGCAGCTGCTGACCGGCGAGACCCCCGATCCAGTCGACGTGCCGGCCGGCTGCCGCTTCCATCCCCGCTGCCCGGTCGCGGTGGAACGCTGCTCGGCCGAGGACCCCGCGCTGCGGGTTCCGAACGGCGCTTCGCACGAGGTCGCGTGCCTGCTGGCTTAGGGAGCCTCCCGTGGAGGCCGCCGGCCCGGGTGTGTCAGGCGGCCTAGCGGGTGGGTGTGGTGGTGTAGGTGCGTCCGGCCGGGGTGTGCCAGACCAGCATGCCGGGTTCGGGTTGCTCCAGCCGCCAGCCGCCAGCTTGCAGCGGTGATGATGTCGGACTCGGGCGCTGTACTTCGCACCCGCTCGGGTGGAGATCATCGACGGGCCGTTGAAGGGCAGGTCATTCAGGAGCCCTACAGGTGCCGCGCGCGCGGTGGTCCGTCACTACAACCCTCGCGTGAACGACAACCGCAACGGCTGGGGGTTCTGGCAGATCGACAGCGGTGGCGGCCCCAGGGTCTGGCTCCAGTCGATCCGGCCAGTCAAGGCCGAATGACCCAAGAAGGGCTGGGCTATGCCACGTGTCAGCACGTTCTATGGAGTGGTGATATGTACTGGAACGAGCGTGATCACCCGGTGGCCCACTTCCATGCCTACCACGCAGGCCGCCGAGCCTCTGTCTCTGCCAACGGGGATGTGCTGGCAGGCAGCCTCGAACCCAGAGCCCTTCAGTTCGTCCAGGAATGGGCCGTCCTCCGCCGCAGTGAGATCCTTGCGAACTGGGAGCGTGCCCGGCGAAACGAGCCCCTGCTCGGCATCGACCCACTGGCGTAACATGGGGACTGTGGACGAGAACTACCTGCCCGTTATCGTAGGTGTCGCCGTCGTCGGTGACCGCGTGCTCCGTCTGCTGTTCAGCGACGGCACAGCCGGAGATGTCGATTTCTCCGCTGAACGGTGGACAGGCGTCCTTTCGCCGCTGAACGATCCTGCCTACTTCGCCGAGGTCACTGTCGACCAGGAGGCCGGAACCCTCGCATGGCCCGACGGCATCGATCTGGCACCCGAACCACTCTATGAACAGGCCAAAACACACCCGCTCCTCGCTGCCTGACGTCTTGGCTGCCAGGATGGCGCTGGCTGGTTAGCCGCAAGTATTCGTCAGCCCGCGTCCCGCAAAGGACGGCTATTCCGCTCGGTTTAACCGCGGCGCAAAAGCAGGCAACCGGTGTGGTTATCGCTGACACAGCGGACTGTGCCCACACTGGCATATAGAGCCGTTGAGCTGGGTGAACGTCTCTGTAGCTGTAGCCTTGGCCGGGCTGCGGGCACAGCGAGGCAATATGCAAGACTGTGGCAGGACTGTCAGGCGAGGGCCTTCATCGCGAAGATGTGGCGTGGTGATGCCGCGGTCACCCGGAGGCCAGGATGGTCGAACACGCGGCGCCTATCTGGATCGTCCTTGCCTGAAATGTAGACGCTGGCCTGCTCGTTGAGCCACCACGCCGGCATCCCGAGGTCTTGCGCGACGTTCCTGGCCTCTCAAGGACAACGCCGTGCGGCACGAACAGCGAATCGACGTCGCGGGTCACGCGGGTGGCATCGTAAGCCAGTGCCATCGCCGCCCCGCCGAAGATGAAGACGTCGGCGACCACGCCGCGCCGTACAAGCCGATCGCCGAGGGCGGTGAACGCCCGTTCGATCTGCGCTCGGTCGAGGAGGACACTCCCAGGTTCGGTCACGCTGCTTCCAGGTCTGCGGCTGAGAGGTAGACGCCGTGTTTCCGGAACGCTGCTGGCGCCCGGACCAGAGCGTCGGCGCGCTGGACCCGAAGCTCGGCCGGGAACCACGGCCGACGCAGAACCCGCGACTCGGTCCAGGCCGGCGGCGCGAGATCGTGTTTGGCCGCGAGATGCTCGGCCAGGGCCGCCAGCAGGGCATCTCACCGCTCGTCACCGAGGGGAGGCGGCTCATCCCTCAGCAGACGGGGCTGCGCATCACCGGGCTCCCACCGGTACTCCTCCAGGAACTCCCAGACCAGCTTCCACCGGATCCTGTCATCTGTCGTCCGCGACAGGTGCGCCGCTAGATCGGCAACGGTCATAGGACGGTAGCTGGCCCCATCCGTTCCTCTCCAGCCTTGGATCTCCTCCTAAGCTATGAAGATACCGTGCCGCATGGCGCCTGCCCGGGTACCGCCCTCTTCCGCCGCGTCGCACCTGGTTATGACGGCTGGCTGGCAGCTGCTCAAGCCACTGGGAAACCCTGGTCGACCGGCCCGTCACAGATGCCGCTTCCTCGCAACCTACGTCGGCGCTGACTGGAGTGCTGGTCACACCGGAGCGGGAGCGGACTACCACCTTGCCGTGATCAGGAACCGCCGTAGGCTGTCGCCCTCGTCCATCTCCATAGCCATTTTCCCGGAGCCGGCGAGCCGACAGGGGACAACCTGTGTGGTTATCGCTTGCACTATCGACTGTGGCAGCACTGGCAGATATAGGCATTGACCTGCGAAAAAGCTTATGTAGCCGCCTTGGCCTGCGGCTGGCCTAGGGATGAGATCCGCAAGCCGTCCGGTGACGCATCGAGGTGACCGCAAGACATCGTGTTTGCGCGGCCGCACCGGCCGTCATTGCCGGCGTCGCTTGGATCGTGGCGATAAACTCTGATCATGGCCGATGATGGACGGGTTCAAGACGCGGGCCAGGAGCGGGATGAGGCCGCCGGGCTCCCGAGGCACCTGGCTGCGCTTGTCGGCGCGCTGAACGGGCCGTCAGATCTTGGCCGTAATCATGACAAGTACCTGTCCTACCCTGACCGGGAAGAGGCCAGCGGAGCGGCATCCGCGTGATCTTGTGCGATACAGGTCCGCTTGTCGCTGCCTTCAATGAGGCTGACAGCGATCATGCCCGGTGCGCGGAGTTCCTCGCCAGCAACTGGTCCCGGCTGGTGATCCCGTCGCTCGCCGTCACCGAGGTCTGCCATCTGCTGGCCGATCCGCAGCGGCGCGGGCGTGTCGGCCTGGCCGCCGAATTCTGCGCCGCGATCGCCGACGACGAGCTCCGCGTCATCGAGATCACGCCGCATGACTACCGGAGGATGGCCGAACTGCTCATTACCTACTCTTCGCTGCGGCTTCAGGTCGTGGACGCTTGCGTGATAGCGCTCGCCGAGCGGCTGGACCTCCATGAGGTCGCCGCTCTTGACCGCCGGGACTTTCAGGTAGTTGCGCCCCGCCACCTGCCCAAAGGGCAGCGGCTCAAGTTGCTGCCGGAAGGCTGACCCTCGGGACGCAACTGCTTCGCGCTGCCACTTCCCCGTGTAATTGTCGTTTGCACGATGGAATTCGCTGACACTGCCAGCCGGAGTCCCTGACGGATAACGGGCGCTCTTGCACTCGCTGCTGGCTTCGGACGCGAGGAGCATGGCTACGGGCGGTGGAGCGAGTACGGTCGTCGTCTGCCGTCTTCTTTGACGACCTAAAGGGTCCGGCGGCGGGCACGGTCGAGCTTGCCGTTGCGTGTGGCCTGGTCCGGACGGCGAGTGTATGACGCGGGGACCTCAGGCAGCGGCCGGCGCCTCGTGCTTTATGCCCTGCTCCTGGCGGGGGCACAGCGGGAAGATCTCGAGCATTTGCTGCACGGGATTCGCTGGTTGAAGTCACATTCAGCTCGGGCCTCGGCAGACAGGGCATCACGCGTGTCAGGGCAGTATTAGAAGGGTGTCCGCCGAGATGCCTGGACCGGAATGCTGCGAGCACTGCGCAGAGATACCACTGCTGCGCGAAGAAGTCGCCGTGCTTCGGGAACGCCTGAATGCGCTGACCACTCTGCCGCTCAGCGCCAGCGACCCCTTGCCGCTGCAGGCTGAACCCGACGTGGCCGCGAAAACGCCGCCGCGGCAGATGCCGCTGTTCGGCCCGGTCCACGGGCCCGCCCTGCCCCAGGTAGATCACGAGTCAAGCTTGCAGGCCAAGGTGGGCTTGTACCGGACCCTCTTCGCGGGACGCAGCGATGTGTACGCCTACCGCTGGGAGAACACTGCGGAAGGCACCAAGGGCTGGGCGCCGAAACGGCGGCCCGGCACCACCCGCGACAACCCGGAGTACCTGCCGCTTACCGATGAGGTCATCTCCGCGCACCTGACAAGGAAAACCCGTCCGCCTGCGGGCTTTACGTGACGCTGCCTGACAGTACCTGCCGCCTGCTGGTCTGCGACTTCGACGGCGGCACCTGGCGGCTCGACGCCGCCGCGTACGCGGAAGCGGCTGCCTGGGCCGGCGTGCCTGTGGCTGTCGAGATCTCCCGGTCGGGCGACGGCGCACACGTGTGGACTTTCTTCTCGGAGCCGGTAGCCGCCGCCGACGCGCGTGCCATGGGTGCCGCGCTGCTACACGAGGCGATGGCGATCCGCGGCGAGATGGACATAGAGAGCTACGACCGCCTTTTCCCTGCGCAGGATTATCTGCCGCGGCGCGGCTTCGGGAACCTGATCGCGCTACCGCTGGAGGGCAGGTGCCGCCAGAATCGCACGACGTTGTTCGTCGGTCCGGCGACATTCGAGCCCTATCGGGATCAGTCCGCGTACTTGTCATCGCTTGAGCGCATGACCCGCCGCGACGTAGTGGAGCGCGCAGAAGAGCTTCAGCCGCCGACGGTCGGTCCTGCGGTGCGACTGCACAGATCTCCGCTGGCGGCTGAGCTTCCGCCGCCGGACGTCATCAAAGCTGAGCTGAGCGGCATGCTGGCGATCCGCCGGGCCGGGCTGCCGCCGAGCCTGCTGTCGTCGCTGAAGCACCTAGCATCACTTCACAATCCCGAGTTCTACAGCCGACAGCAGATCGGGCTGAGCGTCTGGGGCGCGCCGCGGATGCTACGCTGCTACTCGGAGTCCCTGGACCGGCTGTTCCTGCCACGCGGCGTCGCCGACCGTGCCGTGAAACTGATCGAGAAAGCGGGCAGCCGCCTAGCGATCACCGATCTCCGCAGCGCACCGGCCGAGCTGGAGATCGAGTTCAACGGCACGCTGCGGGCAGAACAGCAGGCCGCGGTAGACGCGGTCGCCGCGCACGAACTCGGGGTCCTCGTCGCGCCGCCTGGCGCGGGGAAGACGGTAATGGGCTGCGGCGTGATCGCCCGGCACAAGGTGCCGACGCTAATCCTGGTCGACCGGACTCCGCTGGTTGACCAGTGGAAGGAGCGGCTGCGTGAACACCTGGGTCTTGGCCCCAAGGACATCGGCCAGCTCGGTGGCGGCAAGAAGACGAAACTCACTGGCCGGATCGACCTGGCAACGCTGCAGTCACTCACCCGGGCAGCTGACCCAGCAGCGATCCTTTCTGAGTACGGCCTGGTCATCGTAGATGAATGCCACCACGTCGCGGCCCACACGTTCGCGCGGGTGATCCAGTCGATACCGGCACGGCGCTGGCTCGGGCTCACCGCGACGCCGAAGCGGGCGGATGGCCGCGAGGAGATCATGTTCATGCACTGCGGACAGGTGCGACACAAGATCCCGAGTGCGACGGACCTTATCCAGGAACTGCATGTCCATCCGACCGCCACCACGATCCGCGGCGACATCGACAGCGACACGCCCGGCATCCTTCAGTCGATCATCATCCCGGCACTCGTGTCGGACCAGATCCGCACCGCGCAGATCATCGATGACGTGGTGCACGCGATCAGACGCGGCCGCAACTGCCTGGTGATGGCAGGACGGACCGAGCACGTCGACCAGCTCGCCGCCGAACTGAACGCCCGCAGCCTGGCGCCGATGGTGCTGCACGGCTCCATATCCCCTGGAAAGCGGCGTGTCATCCTGAAGCAGCTTGCTGACTGGGACCCGGTGCACGCGAACGAGCCGATGCTGCTGGCGGCAACCGCCAGCTATATCGGCGAAGGCTTCGACTGCCCAGCGCTCGACACGCTTTTCCTGTGCTCAGCGTCCTCCTCGGAGTCGATCATCACGCAGAACGTCGGCCGGATCATGCGTGATCTGCCGGGGAAAACGACGGTCGAGGTACACGACTACGCCGACACCAGAGTGCCCATGCTGACCCGCATGCACGGGAAGAGGCTTACCGCCTACAAGCGGATCGGCTTCACCAATCCGGTAATTTGTGAGATCCCGCTGTTCCCCGGCACCGAGATAGCCGCCCCAGCGCCAGCGGGCCGATCCGAACCCGCTGCCGTCTCGGCAACAGAAGTCAGGGCGTGGGCGAAGGAAAACGGTCTCGACGTCCCCGCCCGAGGCCGCCTGCGCCCAGGGATCTGGGATCAGTACCGCGTCGCGCATCTACCGTGACCGCAGCTCTTGCAGGCGCGAGCGGCACGTCCGGAGTCACAGCTAAATCACTGCGGTGAAGCGCTCGACTGGGAACGGTAGCCGGTTCGCCCCCGCGACCAAGTGTGTGCTCGCATCAGCTCTTAGCTCGAATAGACTTAATATAAGTATAGTCGAGCTAGCGGAGGCTCTGCTGAGCGACACAACCCTGGACAAGCCAGCGGACGTCTTCGACCGGGACGCCGAATGGGCGGACCTGGCAGACTTCGCGCTCTCGCCGTTGCCGGGGCTGCGGATAGCCGTGGTCTACGGCAGGCGCAGGCAGGGCAAGTCGTACCTGTTGCGGCGGCTCACCGGCGCGGTCGGCGGGCTCTATCACCTGGCCACCGAGCAGGCCGAGTCGGTCTCGCTGCGCCGGTTCGGTGACTCGCTCGCGGCCTGGGCAGGCCTGTCGGCTGGCGTATTCGGGTTCGGCGGCTGGGAGCAGGCGCTGCGAACGGCTGCCGAGGTGATGGCCGAGTCATCCCGCACACCTGCTTCCCGCAACGCGCCTCCGCTGCTAGTCCTCGACGAGTTCCCTTACCTGGTCCAGGAAACCCCCGGGCTGCCGTCCATCGTGCAGTCCCTCTACGACAGCCTGGGACCTGGTGCCGGAGCGGGCACCGGCTCGTTCCGCCTTCTCCTGTGCGGCTCGGCAATTTCGGTCATGGCGGACCTGCTGTCCGGGACCAGAGCGCTGCGCGGCCGGGCCGCGCTCGAATTGCGTGTCCAGCCGTTTGGCTACCGGGATGCGCGCGATTACTGGGGGATCATGGATCCCTCCGCGGCCTTCGCTCACAATGCCCTGGTCGGCGGCACGC
>JAJKHX010000336.1 GCA_021154785.1 Nocardiopsis sp. | reverse complement strand
GACCGCGATGGTCTCGCCGAACTGCAGGTAGGCGTGCTCGGCACCCATGAAGCCGGTGGTCAGCATGTCACAGGTGTAGACGGCCTGGGCGTCGGTGAGGTCGTCCGGGATCGGCGTCAGGTTGGCCTGCGCCGCCGGGACGACGAAGTACTCGGCCATGTTGCCGTCCATCTGGACGGTGTACTTGTAGCCGCCCAGCGGCCCGCCGCACTGGCTGGTGAAGCCGCGCTGGCAGTAGCTGCACCGGTAGCAGGGGGTCACCGCGCACACCGCGACGCGCTGGCCCTCCTCGAACCCGGTGACCGCCGACCCGAGCTTGTGGATGACGCCCACCGACTCGTGGCCGAGCGTCCGGCCGTCCGGGACCGGGAGCGCGCCCTTGACCGTGTGCACGTCGGACGTGCAGATCAGCGCCGCCGTCGTCTTGACGATCGCCTCCTCCGGCCCGGGCTCGGGGATGGGCTTCTCGACGATCCCGGTCTCTCCTACCTTCTTGATGACGAACGCGCGCATCGTTCCAGCCATGGAGCGGCTCCTTTGCCTGAAGATGAGACCCAACCCCAGCATGCGCCGCCCCTCCGGTGATGCACGTCGCATTCTGGAACGACCCGTCGCCGGGATCACCTGCTCAGCTGACCCGCGAGCTGGCGGGCGATAAGAGTAGTGTGCGTGTGTCACTCCCGTCGACACGTCTATCAGGGTCAGGCCACATGCAATCGGATATTGACGCTCAGCTGCCGCATTCCCTGGGGGAAGCCCCGCCGTTTGAATTCGTGACCGCGATGCGGGGTTATGACCGTCAGCAGGTCGACGAGCACATCCGGCGGATTGAAGCCGAAGGGCGGCAGCACCGCGAGCAGGCTCAGGCCATGCAGCCGGAGCTGTCCCAAGTCCAGCGCCAGCTCCGGGAGCAGGAGCGCCCCACCTATTCCGGCCTCGGCACCCGGATTGAGCAGCTGCTGCGGCTGGCCGAGGAGCAGGCGACCGAGCTGGTCCAGGCCGCTCGCTCGGAAGCCAACGAGATCAAGGCCGCGTCCCGGGCTGACGCGGACGGGCTGCGGACTGCCGCCGGGAACGAGGCCGCCGAGCTGCGCGCGAACGCCGCGCGCGAGATCGACGACCTGCGCGGCGCGGCCGAGCGTGAAGCCGACTCGATCAAGACCACCGTGCGGCGCGAGGTCGACGAGCTGACCTCGACCGCCGAGCGCGAGGTGGCGAAGCTCCGCGCCGCGGCCGACCACGAGGTGGCGGAGAAGCGGGCCGGGGCCGAGCGCGATATCGCCAAGCTGCGTACCAGCACCGAGCGCGAGGTAGCCCTGCTCAAGGTGACCGCCAAGCGGGACCGCGACGAGATCCTGACCTCCTCCAAGCGGGCGGCCGACGAGCTGCGCAGCCAGGCGCAGCGGATCACGGAGGAGAGCGAGGCGCAGCGGGCCCACGCCGAAGCCGAGTTCGAGATCCAGGTCGCGGCGCGCCGGGAAGAAGCGCAGCGCCAGGAAGCCGAGCGGCTGGCCACCGCCCAGTCCACCACGCAGCAGCTCGTGTCCGAAGCCGAGGAGCGCGCCTCCACCGCGGAGCGCCGCGCGGCCCAGGCCAGCGCGCAGGCCGACCAGAGCCGCCGGGACGCCGACCAGCACGCCGGGCAGCTGGTCAGCAACGCCGGGGAGAACGCCGACCAGATCCTCAGCCAGGCCAAGAGCCAGGCCGAGCAGCTCCTCACCGAAGTCAAGGCCGATGCCGCGCGCCGCCAGGCCGCGGCCCGCCGCGAGGTCGAAGACCTCACCCGGCAGCAGGAGAGCATCGCGACCCACCTCGCGCAGATGCGCCAGCTGCTCGTCGGCCAGCTACCCGGCGGCCCGGCCTAACCGAAGCCGCAATTCAAAAGAACCAAGACCAATCCACCGAACGAGGCAGGCTCACGCTCCCCGAACTGACCCCGTGGTCAATTCCGGGAAAACGCCGTGACATGACAGGCGCGCGGTGATAGTCCGGGTTCATGGCTGAGACGACGGTCGCCGTTGACGGCGGCGAGGTATGGGCCGATGACAGCGGCGGCGATGGCCCGCCGCTCGTCCTGCTGCACCCGGGCGTCGGCGACTCGCGGATCTGGGAACCGGTGCTGCCCGCCCTGACCGGGACTTACCGCGTGATCCGCTACGACGCCCGCGGCTACGGCCGCTCGCCCGCCCCGACGGTGAAGTTCACCCTGCTCGCCGACCTGATCGCCGTGCTCGACCACTACGGCCTGGACCGCGTCGCGATCGTGGGCTGCAGCCAGGGCGGCGGCTCGGCGCTGGCCCTGGCCCTGGCGCAGCCCGCGCGGGTGGCCGCCCTGGTCCTGCTCTGCCCCGGCATCCCCGGCTTCGCCTGGCCCGACGAACCCGATGACGGACTCGAAGCCGAGTACGGCCGCGCGCTGCAAGCCGGCGACGTCGACGCCATCGCCGGGCTCGTCCAGCGCATCTGGGGCGCCGCCGGACCCACCGAGGCGGTCATGGAGCAGTTCCGCTCGGCGGCCCGGGCCTATATCGCCTCCGGCGACCTGATGCAGGAGGACCCGCCGGTTCTCGACCGCCTCGGCGAGATCAAAGTCCCGACGTCCCTGCTGGTCGGCGACCTGGACTACCCGCCGCTGATCGAGTCCAACCGCCAGGCCGCCGCCCGCATCTCCGGCTGCCAGCTCACGGTCGTCCCCGGCCTGGACCACCTCCCGCCCCTCCGCGACCCCGGCCTCGTCCTGACCATCATCACCACCACCCTCGCCCGCGCCACCTGGTAACCGGCCGGTATCCAAGCCGCCACGCCGGCCGGACCCGCGAGATATACACCACATCGCCTCACTTCACCGCAACCCCGCTTTCCCCATACCACCCGGCGCCCGGCGGGTCTAGGATCGCGATTCTGGTCTGCGCCAGCTCGCGGACATCTGGCAGGGGGAGGACGTTAACCAGTGGCACGCCTGGCGATCGCGAGAGGCTTCCTAGGCGAGTACGCGAAGCTCGACAAGACCGTCCAGCTCGCCGTCGACGCCGCCATCTCCGCCTTCGCCCGGCACCCCCAGCCCGGCCGGCACCTGGCCCGGCCGGAGCACACCCGCGACACCCGGATCCGCCTCCTCCCGGTCGACGACCGCTGGCGCGGCATCGTCCTGGCGCTCCCCGCCAGGACCGACGGAGACACGTACTGCCTGGTCACGGTCCTCCCGCAGGATCAGGCGGAAGCTTACGCCACCAGCCACCGGTTCAGCGTCAACCGCGTCCTGGGCGTCCTGGAGGTCCGCGACGAAGAGGCCATCGAGAGCCTCCAGCCCGCCGAAGCCGACGAAGACCAGCCAGCCGACCACGAACCCAAGCTGTTCGCCGACGTCAGCGACGCCGGCCTGGCCCGCCTCGGCGTGGACCCCCAGCTGCTGCCCGCCGTCCGCTTCCTGGCCGCCGAGGAAGAGCTCGAGGCCATCTCCGAAGCCCTGCCCGCCGCCCAGTACGCCGCGCTGCACGCGCTGGCCGGCGGCATGACCGTGGACGAGGCCCTGGCCGAGGTGGTCCGCCTGGTCCCCGGCGGCCCGCCCCCGGCGAAAATCGACCCCGACGACCTGATCTCCGCCATGGAGCGCGCCCCCGGCCAGGTCACGTTCGTGTCCGGGCCCGAGGAACTCCAGCACATCCTGGCCCACCCGTTCGCCGCCTGGCGCACCTTCCTGCACCCCAGCCAGCGCGAGATCGCCTACCTGACCAGCTACGCCGGACCCGCCCAGGTGACCGGCGGCCCCGGTACCGGCAAGACGGTGACGGTGCTGCACCGCGCCGCCTTCCTGGCCGAGCGCGCCCTGCGGGCCGAACTCCCCGGCTCCGTCCTCGTCACCACCTTCAACGGCAACCTGGCCGACGTCCTCGCCACCCAGCTCGACCTGCTGGTCAAGGACAGCGCCGTCCGCCGCCGCATCGAGGTCGTCAACGTGGACCGGCTGGCCTACCGCGTGGTCAAGGAGGCCCGCGGCACCCCCGTCATCGCCGACGAGCGCCTGCTCCGAGACCGCTGGGCCCAGGCCGCGCAGAAGCAAGGCCTCACCCTCACCCCCGCCTTCCTCAAGAACGAGTGGGAGCAGGTCATCCTGGCCCAGGACCTGCGCACCGAGCAGGCCTACCTCAGCTGCCTGCGCACCGGCCGGGGCCGCCCCCTCACCAAGGCCCAGCGCAGCCTGCTGTGGCAGGCCGCCCAGCAGGTCACCTCCGAACTCGCCGCCGCCGGCCAGACCACCCACCTGCAGATGGCCGACGAGGCCGGCCAGCTGCTCCAGCAGGCCGCGACCAAGACCCCGCGCTACCGCCACATCCTGGTGGACGAGGCCCAGGATCTGCACCCGTCCCAGTGGCGCCTGCTCCGCGCCGCCGTCGCGCCCGGCCCGGACGACCTGTTCATCGCGGCCGACCCGCACCAGCGCGTCTACGACAACCGGGTTTCCCTGGCCAGCCTGCGGATCAGCGTCCGCGGCCGCAGCCGCCGCCTGTCGCTGAACTACCGGACCACCGCCGAGATCCTGGCCTGGGCCGTGCCGCTGCTCGGCACCGAGCCGGTGACCGGCCTCGACGGCGAGGTCGACTCGCTGCTCGGCTACCGCTCGCCGATGCACGGCCCGCGCCCGCAGCGCAGGCTCGCCGCCACCCGGGATGAGGAATTCAACCAGCTAGCCGAACGAGTCCGATCCTGGATCACGGCCGGCATCGAGCCTCATGCCATCGGCGTGGCCGCCCGGACCGCCGCCCTGGTGCGCGAGGCGCGCGAGGCGCTGGAGGCGGCCAGGATCGTCACCGTCGCGCTCAGCGGCCGCGGCAAGCCCAAGGCCGTCCGGGCGGGCACCATGCAGGCCATGAAGGGCCTGGAGTTCCAGGCCGTCGCGGTCGTCGGCGTCGAGGAAGGCGTGGTCCCGGCTCCGTCCGCGGTCACCCCGGCCGCCGAGGACCCGGCCGCGCACATCCAGGACCTGCAGCGGGAACGCTGCGTCCTGTTCGTGGCCTGCACCCGGGCCCGGGACCACCTGTACGTCTCCGGCACCGGCCAGCCCAGCATGTTCCTGCCGTCCGGCGAGTCCGCCCCGCCGCCGCCCGCCCCGGCCCTGCCCGACGCCGGCTTCCCCGAATTCGACCTGAGCCGTTTCTTCCGGCTGCTCAGAGGCCGCCGCCGCCTCGAGCCCGCGCTGACCGCCGAGGACTTCCTGGCCTGGGCCACCACCCCCGGCCGCCGCCTGCGCCTGGCCGGCCTGGACGAACCCGCCCGCCAGTTCCTCGCCGAAGGCGCCGACCAGGCCCTCGACCTCACCGACCGCTGCCTGGACCTCCTCGACTGCCTGTCCGCCCGCCCAGCCCGGCTGGCTACCGTCCCTGACCGCCTGGCCGCCCGCCCGGATCACCCGGCTTCCCGCTCGGACCGGCTGGCCGCCCGCGATCAGGACCTGTCCGGCGTCTGCCTGCCCGCCCGCTTCATCGACGCCGCCCGCAAGGAAGCCGGCGCCTGGGGCCCCGGCCGTCCCTCGTCTCGCCGGGCCGAAGTCCCCGCCCTCCGCCCGACCCCCGCCCCGCGCCTCGCCCTCGACCCGGACAGCCTCGCCGTCCACGTCGTCCTCCCCGCCGTCGCGGAACCCCCGGACGAGGTCGCCACCTGGCAGGTATCCGCCGGCGGCGACCCCGTAACGGTCCGCAGCCGCGCCCGCTGCGCCGCCTCCACCGAGGTCGCCCCGCCCGCGGCGCACCCCTTGCCCCGTCCGGTCCGCGCCGTCCACGTCACCCTGGCCGGCTCCGACCACGCCAGCGAGCTCCTCGTCGTCCCCTCCGCCGACCCCCTCCTGTTCTTCGCCGAGGACGGCCGCCACCTCCCCGCCCGGCTGCCGCTGCCCCCCGACCTGGTGTGGATCCTGCACCCCGCCGGCCTCGACCTGGTCACCGCCGGCGACATCCGCACGGTCACCGAAGCCCCGGCCCCCTGGCCCGGCTGGCGCCTGCGCCTGATCTCCCTCGAGCAAGCCCTCTCCGTATCCCTGCCCCAGCCCTCCTCGGCGCCCCCGCACCAGGCCGCCTCCGCCCCCGCCCCCGTGCACCCCG
>JAJKHX010000335.1 GCA_021154785.1 Nocardiopsis sp. | reverse complement strand
CCCGGCGCTGGCGCCGGCCGAGGCGAAGAAGAAGATCACGCTCCAGCACAGGGTCTGGGTGACCGCGTTAAGCGCGCCGGCCTTGAACAGCTGGGCGGTGATGACCAGCAGGATGCCGGAAAGCAGGTAGGTGCCGGAGATCATCTTGCGGCGGCCGATGGTGTCGAACAGCCGCCCGATGGTCAGCGGGCCGAGCAGGTTCCCGGCGGCGAAGGCCATGAAATAATAGGGGGTCTTGCCGGGCGGGACGTGGAAGAAGAACTGCAGGACCAGCCCGTAGGTAAAGAAGATCGCGTTGTACAGGAACGACTGGGTGATCATCAGCGTCCCGCCGTAGATCGACCGGGCCGGGTAGTGCTTGAACAGCGACCGCAGCAGGGCGACGTAACCGATCTGTTCCGTCGGCCTGATCACCAGTTCCCGGCTCGGGTCCACTGGTGGAGCCTCGCCCTTGGTCGCCGCGACATCGGCTTCGATCTCCGCGATGGACGCCTCGGCTTCTTTTTCCCGGCCGTGCATGATCTGCCAGCGGGGGCTCTCCGGCAGGTGCCGCCGGACGAAGATGATGACCAGCGCGAGCACCGGGCCGATCACGAAGGCGACCCGCCAGCCCAGGGCGGGCGAGATGTGGTTCAGGGCGACCAGGGTCACGATCGTGCCGAGGAAGGCGCCGGCCCAGTAGGTGCCGTTGACCGCGATGTCCACCCGGCCGCGGTAGCGGGCCGGGATCATCTCGTCGATCGCGGAGTTGATCGCGGCGTACTCGCCGCCGATGCCCATCCCGGCGATCACCCGGGTGAGGTACAGGAAGATGAACCAGTAGCCGCCCTTGGGGGTGGCCGCGGTCAGCCCGGACCCGATCAGGTAGACGGCCAGGGTGATCAGGAACAGGTTCTTGCGGCCGAGCTTGTCCGATAGCTGGCCGAAGAACAGCGCGCCGATGACCTCGCCGATCAGGTACCAGGTGGCGATGTCGGCGACGCCGCTGGCGGACATGTGCAGGGTATTAGGCAGGGTCAGGTCGGGCCCGACGTTGGCGGCGATCGTGATCTCCAGGCCGTCCAGGACCCAGGCCACGCCCAGCGCCACCACCATCCGGGTGTGGAACCTGGACCAGGGCAGCCGGTCGATCCGGGCGGGGATCAGGCTACGGATGCCTGGCCTGTCCGCCGTCTGGGGCGTTGCTGTCATCGCGTTCTCCTTCATGCGCTGACCACGGGCACCGATGCCCGCCAACCGCCCGTTTTACCCCGGTGACGAAGCTGAAACCGGTCAGGCTCAACCAAATGGGGAAGGTGCGTTCTCAGGGCGCGAGAAGGATGCGCAGGAGACGCGAGAAGGATGACGAGAGAAGTACAGCGGCGGCGCCGCCGCTAGGCAGGACGCGGACGGGGGCACCGCGTGCTTAGCGAAACATCGCGCGGACGGGGGCACCGCGCGGCGCGGCGCCGCCGCATAGCGTCACGATACAAGCTTGACCATTCATGCACAAGTCGTGATCAGCAGGACACAGCGTCAGCTTCGGCCGATTCCGGCCCTATTTTCGCCCGTTACCTTCGGAATCAGCGGGGCACACGGGTCCACCGGGGCTGATGATCACCAGCATCCCAGGCGCCGCCGGGACCGGCCTAAGCTGGGAAACCGGACCGGAAGGTCGCAGGCTAGCAAGTCCAGGGTGGAAGCACCGAGGAGAACGAGACGTGGCTGAGTTCAAATACGCGGACCTGTTGCCGCTGGGCCAGGACGGGACCAGCTACCGGCAGCTGGCTCGTGACGGGGTGACAAGCAGGAACTCGTTCGGGAGAAATTTCCTGGAGATCGAGCCGCAGCTGCTCACCGACCTCACCGCCGCGGCGATGCATGACATCGCCCACCTGCTGCGACCCGCCCACCTGCGCCAGCTACGGGCCGTCCTGGACGACCCTCAAGGCTCGCCGAACGACCGGTACGTGGCCCGTGACCTGCTCAAGAACGCGTGCATCGCGGCCGGCGGGGTGCTGCCGATGTGCCAGGACACCGGCACCGCGATCGTGATGGGCAAGCGCGGCCAGCACGTGCTGACCGACGGCCGGGACGAGGAGCACATCTCCCGCGGCGTCTACGACGCCTACACCACGCTGAACCTGCGGTACTCCCAGCTCGCGCCGCTGACCATGTGGGAAGAGAAGAACACCGGCAGCAACCTGCCGGCCCAGGTGGAGATCTACGCCACCGGCGGCGACGAGTACAAGTTCCTGTTCATGGCCAAGGGCGGCGGCTCGGCCAACAAGTCGTTCTTGTACCAGGAGACCAAGGCGGTGCTGAACCCGAAGCGGATGGCGTCGTTCCTGGAGGAGAAGATCCGGGGCCTGGGCACGGCCGCCTGCCCGCCCTACCACCTGGCCGTCGTGGTCGGCGGGACCAGCGCCGAGTTCGCGCTGAAGACGGCCAAGTACGCGTCGGCCAAGTACCTGGACGGGCTGCCCACCTCCGGCTCGGCGGCCGGCCACGGGTTCCGCGACCTCGAGCTCGAGCAGCAGGTGCTCGGCATCACCCGGAAGACCGGGATCGGCGCGCAGTTCGGCGGCAAGTACTTCTGTCACGACGTGCGGGTAATCCGGCTGCCCCGGCACGGCGCCTCCTGCCCGGTCGCGATCGCCGTGTCCTGCTCGGCGGACCGGCAAGCGGTCGGCAAGATCACCCGGGACGGGGTGTTCCTCGAGCAGCTCGAGACCGACCCGGCGCAGTACCTGCCGGACGAGGTCGCGGCCGACGACGGCGAGGTCGTGGCCATCGACCTGAACCGGCCGATGGAGGAGATCCGGGCCGAGCTGGCCAAGTACCCGGTGCGCACCCGGGTGGCGCTGACCGGGCCGCTGGTGGTGGCGCGGGACATCGCGCACGCCAAGATCGCCGAGCGACTGGACCGCGGCGAGCCGATGCCGGACTACCTGCGGGATCACCCCGTCTACTACGCCGGGCCGGCCAAGACGCCGGAAGGCTACGCGTCCGGATCGTTCGGGCCGACCACGGCCGGGCGGATGGACTCCTACGTGGACCGCTTCCAGGCGGCCGGCGGGTCGCTGGTCATGCTGGCCAAGGGCAACCGCTCGGCGGCGGTGACGGCGGCGTGCAAGCAGCACGGCGGGTTCTACCTCGGCTCGATCGGCGGCGCGGCGGCGCGGCTGGCCCAGGACTGCATCACCCGCGTCGACGTCCTGGAGTACCCCGAGCTCGGCATGGAAGCGGTCTGGAAGATCGAGGTCCGCGACTTCCCCGCGTTCATCGTGGTCGACGACAAGGGCAACGACTTCTTCGCCGACCCGTCCGGGCCGGTGCTGCAGATCTCGGCGCACCCCTGATGGCCACCCGTACCGAGCACGACTCGATGGGCGAGGTCGAGGTCCCGGCCGACGCGCTGTGGGGGGCGCAGACGCAGCGCGCGGTGGACAACTTCCCGATCTCCGGGGAACCGATCGGGCGGGACCTGATCGGGGCGCTCGGATCCATCAAGGGCTGTGCCGCCCGGGTCAACGCCGAGCTGGGCGTGCTCGAGCCGGACATGGCCGACGCGATCCACGACGCGGCCGCGGATGTAGCCCGGGGCCAGCACGACGAGGCGTTCCCGCTGGACGTGTTCCAGACCGGCTCGGGCACCTCGAGCAACATGAACGCCAACGAGGTCATCGCGGCCCTGGCCGCGCGGTCGCTTGGCCGCCAGGTGCACCCGAACGACCACGTCAACGCGTCCCAGTCGTCCAACGACGTGTTCCCCTCGGCGATCGGCCTGGCTGCGGTGCGGCTGCTCGCGGTGGACCTGCTGCCCGCGCTCGGCCACCTGGCCGGGGTCTTCGAGGCCAAGGCGGCCGAGTTCGCGTCGGTGGTCAAGAGCGGCCGGACGCACCTGATGGACGCGGTGCCGGTGACCCTCGGACAGGAGTTCGGCGGGTACGGGGCGGCGGTCCGTCTTGGAGCCGAACGGGTGACCGCGTGCCTTCCCCGCCTCGGTGAGCTGCCGCTGGGCGGGACCGCGGTGGGGACGGGGCTGAACGCGCCGCCGGAATTCGCCGCGCGGGTGATCGGGCGGCTCGCTGACGATATGGGGCTGCCGCTGACCGAGGCGCGGAACCACTTCGAGGCGGCCGGGTCCCGGGACGCGCTGGTCGAGGCCAGCGGGGTGCTCCGGGTGGTCGCGGTGAGCCTGTACAAAATCTGCAACGACCTGCGCTGGATGGGGTCCGGGCCGCGGGCGGGCCTGGGCGAGATCGCGATCCCGGACCTGCAGCCCGGCTCGTCGATCATGCCGGGCAAGGTGAACCCGGTCATCTGCGAGGCGGTCTGCCAGGTCTGCACGCAGGTCATCGGGAACGACGCGGCGGTGGCGTTCGGCGGGGCGGCGGGCAACTTCGAGCTGAACGTGATGATGCCGGTGATCGCGCGCAACCTGCTCGCGTCAGGCCGCTTGCTGGCGGCGGTGGTGCCGCTGCTGGCCGACCGCTGCGTGGCCGGCATCACCGCTCACGCCGGTCACATGCGGCGGCTGGCCGAGTCGTCCCCGGTCATCGTGACCGCGCTCAACCGTTACATCGGTTACGAGGCGGCCGCCCAGGTGGCGCACGAGGCGCTGGATAGCGGAGAGCCCATCCGTTCGGTGGTGATCGCGCGCGGGTACGTGGACCAGGGCAAGATCACCCTGGAGCAACTGGATGCGGCCCTCGACGTCCTGGCCATGACCCGCGGCGAGAGGTGAAACCCTCTCGCGAGCCGAAGGGCGCGTTCCCGTCTGGACTGACGAGCGAGGAGCTTGCGACGAGTGAGGAGGGAAGACGGGAACTCCGGGCGCCCGGAGGCGAGCGAGGCCAACAGAGTGTATGGTCCGGCTATGCACCCATCGGCGGACACCGGGCGTGTGATCGCTGGGCGTTACCGCCTGCAAGCCCCCCTCGGCCGTGGTGCCATGGGCGTCGTCTGGCGTGCTCGCGATCAGCTCCTCGACCGCGACGTGGCGATCAAGGAAGTCCAGATCGCCGACACCCTCACCGAGGCCGAGCGGGCGACCGCCTTCCAGCGGACGCTGCGCGAGGCCAAGACCGCGGCCCGGCTCAACCACCCGGCGGTGGTCACCGTCTACGACGTGGCCGAGGACGGGGGCCGCCCGTGGATCGTCATGCAGCTGGTCAACGCGCAGTCGCTGGACCAGGTGCTGGCGACCGCGGGACCGCTGTCGCCGCGGCGGGCCGCGGAGATGGCCCGCCAGCTGCTGTCCGCGCTGAGCGTGGCGCACGCCGCCGGGGTGATGCACCGCGACGTCAAGCCGAGCAACGTGCTGATCGGTAACAACGACCAGGCCGTGCTGACCGACTTCGGCATCGCCACCTTCCAGGACGACCCCAAGCTCACCCAGACCGGCATGGTGATGGGCTCCCCCGGGTTCACCGCCCCGGAGCGGATCCGCGGCGAGGACGCCTCGCCCGCGTCCGACCTGTGGTCCCTGGGCGCGACGATCTACGCCGCGGTCGAGGGGCACGGCCCGTTCGAGCGGCGCGGCGGAGCGATCACCACGATGTCCGCCATCATCAACGAGAACGCGCCCGAGGCGCCCACCGCCGGCGCGCTCGGCCCGGTCATCGCCGCGCTCCTGCGCCGCGAGCCCGCCGACCGGCCGGACGCGGGCGCGGCCGCGCGGATGATCACCAACGTGCTGCCGTAGCTGACGGACCAGGCCACGGACGCACCGCCGGGCTACGAGGCCACCGCGCTGTCGGCGTCGTCGCGTCCGGGCGCACCGCCGTCCGGGCCCCCGGGGCCCGGCGTGCCGATCCGGCCGCGCACGCCGCTGCCGGGCGAGACCTCGCTGGACTTCGCCTCGGCCGGGCAGGCGGCCGCCCCGCCGGACCCCTCGTCCGTGCGGACCGGTGAGCAGGCCAGTGCGGCCAGTGCCCAGGAGCAGGTCGGGCCGACCACGGCCCAGCCCAGTCCGGGGCCCGCCGGCGAGCCGTCGCGGTACGAGCCGCCGGCGGGCAGCTGGGGGCAGCCGGGCTACGCGGGATCCGCCGCCCGGCCGGAAGGCGCGCCGCCCGACTTCTCTTCCTGGTACGACCCGGCGCCCCGGACCGGGCCGGCGCAGGATCCCGGCTCGGGCTGGTCCAGGCCGCCGGCCTCAGCCGGGCCCGGACCGGGCCCGGGCTATCCCGCTCCGGCCGGCTACGGGCCGCCGGGCTGGTCGGGCCAGGCGTCGCAGCAGGCACCGGCTCCGCAGCCGTGGTCGGGGGCCGAATACGCCCAGCCCCGGCGACGGGGGTCCGGCCTGGGCTGGAAGGCCGCCGTCGCGGCGCTGGCGATCATCGGGGCCGGGGCCGGGGCCGCCACCGTGGTCCTGCTGCACCAGAATCATTCCGGTTCGCCGCAAGGCGGCAGTTCCACCTCCGTGTCCGGATCGGCATCGGCTTCGGGGAGCACCGGCGGGACCGGGGGCACGCTCCCGCCCGCGCTGCTGACCACGGCGATCAACCAGCCGCTGACCGGGGCGCCGCCGGCCGGCTACAAGAACCTCTCGAAGCCGGCCACCGGCACCGAGGCGGCCGGCTTCAGCATCAACTACCCGGCGAACTGGACCGTGAGCCAGAAGGGCCTCTACCAGACCTGGCTGCTCTCCCCCCAGGCTGGCGTCAACATGCTGGTGGACCTGACGCCGCACACCTACCCGGGCAACATGGTCCAGGAGGCGCAGTACATCGAGTCCCAGTCGATCCCGCACTTCCCCGGTTACCAGCGGATCGACCTCAAGCCGCTGACCATCCGCGGCACGCCGGGGTCCTTCTGGAAGTTCACCTGGACGGACAACGGCGTCAAGCAGGAGGCCCTGGACTTCCTGTTCGTCATGGACAAGCAGTCGTACGCGCTGTACGCGACGGCCCCGGCCAGCAGGTGGAACCAGCTGCAGGCGACCTTCGACGAGGAAGTGCGCAGCTTCGCACCGCAGCCGTAGCTAGCCGGGCTAGTACCAGCCGGTGAATCGTCAGTAGTAACTATTGGCTTGCCAGAAAGTCCAGGCTTTGCAGGGATCCCCGTAGATCGCCTTGATATACCCGATTCCCCACTTGATCTGGGTGGCCGGGTTGGTCTGCCAGTCCGCTCCCGCGGACGCCATCTTGCTGCCCGGCAGCGCCTGCGGGATGCCATAGGCGCCGCTGGCGTTCTCCGCGTCGTACCGCCAGCCGCTCTCCCGGTCCCAGATGTTCTTCAGGCACCCGAAAAAGGTGGCCGGGCTGAAGCCGAAACTGGCCAGCATGTTGTACGCGATCGACTGCGCCGAGCCCGGGTCGGGCGGCGTGGAC
This sequence comes from Nocardiopsis sp., assembly GCA_021154785.1. Classification (GTDB taxonomy): domain Bacteria; phylum Actinomycetota; class Actinomycetes; order Streptosporangiales; family Streptosporangiaceae; genus Palsa-504. Next base: position 4,826 of record JAJKHX010000335.1, on the reverse strand, counting down.
GTGACGTAGACGATGCCGCCGCCGCCCGTGCCGCTGCTCGGGTTGGCCGCGGCGACCTCGGCCGGCGAGGCGAGCTTGGGCTTGGCCACCACGGTGAGGGTGCGCGCGGCGGTGGTCATCGCGATGAGCTGCGTACGCTCGGCCTCGAGGGCGGCCATGGTGCGGCTGCCCGGCACGACCCCGATCGCCTGGACGGCGCTGAAGGCACTCGATCCCGGGGCGAACAGCTTGCCGCCCACCGCCACGCCGATGATCGCCACCACGGAGAAGACCGCGACCGGGAGGACAATGCCGAAACGACGGAACAGGCCCCGCTTACGCCTACCGCTGCGAGCCCCAGTCCGGTGTCGCGACAAGGCAATCCTTTCGTCCGGCGATGCCCGCGCGACGCTGCTGCCGTTTCACTGAATTCCGGCTTCCGGTCACGGGGCCCTGCGCGGTATTCCTGCCGCGCCGCCGGCCCGCTGCACCTGACCTGGTGCGCCGCCTAGTCCGCCGCGCGCAAGTACCGCTGGCGGACAACAATGCCAGAAGGACCCCGCATACGCGGGGCACTTCGGCAAGAAATCACCTTACGGATCGCTTGGCGCATGCGGCAGGTGTTACTGGTGCGGCTGTCTTCGGCGCAGCCGTACCGGCTCGATGGAGCATTGGGCCGGCTGCTGCCGGATCGATGGAGCATCGGGCCGGCAGCAGTCCGGGCCGCGCTCTTACGTGGCCGGGGCGCCGCGGGGGCCCGGCCGGGCTGCATGCGGCACAATCGGAGCATGGAAACACCGCTGTCCCCGCTGGAGTTCGCCCGCCGTACCCACAGGCTGCACGCTGACCGCGCGGCGGTCGTCGACGGCAGCCTCCGGCTGACCTACCGGCAGTTCTTCGATCGGTGCGACCGGTTGTCATCGGCGCTGCAGGGGCTCGGCGTGGCCCAGGGCGACCGGGTCGCCACGATCTCGCCGAACACGCACGCGCAGCTGGAGTCCTTCTACTCCGTGCCGCAGCTCGGCGCCGTGCTGGTGCCGATCAACTACCGGCTGACCCCGGAGGATTTCGTCTACATCGTGAACCACTCGGGCTCCACGGTGCTCTGCGTGGCCGAGGAGTACCTGGCGGCCGTGGACGGGATCCGCGACCGGATGCCCGGGGTGAAGCACTTCGTGGCCCTGGAGGGAGCCACTGGCCCGGACGGGGGCGACGGGTGGCTGGATTACGAGGCGGCGATCCGGGACGCGGAGGCCAGCTTCGTTCGGCCTGAAATCGGGGAGCGGGACCTGCTGTCGATCAACTACACCAGCGGGACTACGGCGCGGCCGAAGGGCGTCATGATCACGCACCGGAACGCCGCCATGAACACCATCGGCACGCTGCTGCACCTGCCGATGCCCGTCGGCGCGAAGTACCTGTGGACGCTGCCGATGTTCCACGCCAACGGCTGGACCTATACCTGGACGGTGACGGCGGCCGCGGCGACCCACGTCTGCCTGCGCAAGATCGACCCGGCGACCATCTTCTCGCTGATCAGGGACGAGGACGTGAGCTGGCTGTGCGCGGCCCCGACCGTGCTGATCGCGCTGGCTAGCGCGCCGGCCGCGGTCCGGGGCGAGGTACCGGCCGGGGTACACGTGGTGACGGCGGGCGCGCCGCCGGCGGCGGCCACCATCGAGCGGATGGAAGGCGAGTTCGGCTGGGAGGTCACGCAGGTCTACGGGCTGACCGAGACGGCGCCGTTCATCACGATCTGCGCCCCGCTGCCCGAGCACGAGGGCCTGCCGCTGGCGGACCGCGCGGTCATCAAGGCCCGGACCGGCGTCGAGCTGCTGACCTCGGGCGAGCTGCGGGTGGTGGACCCCGACGGCACCGAGGTGCCCGCGGACGGGCAGACCGTGGGCGAGATCGTGGTCCGCGGCAACGTGGTCATGGAGGGGTACTACGAGGACCCCGAGGCGACGGAACGGGCCATGGGCGACGGCTGGTTCCACACCGGGGACGCGGCGGTGGTGCACGCCGACGGGTACGCCGAGATCAGGGACCGGCTCAAGGACGTGATCATCAGCGGCGGCGAGAACATCTCCTCGGTCGAGGTGGAGGGAGTGCTGCTCCGCCACCCCGCCGTGCAGGAGGTCGCGATCGTCGGCCTGCCGGACGAGAAGTGGGGCGAGACGCCGCACGCCTTCGTGGTGCTCCGCGACGGCGAGAGCGCGGAGGCAGCCCCGGGCTTGGAAGCAGAGCTCATCGCGTTCGCGCGGGAGCGGCTGGCGCACTTCAAGGCCCCGCGCGGGGTGAGTTTCGTCAGCGAGCTGCCGAAGACCGCGACCGGCAAGATCCAGAAGTTCGTGCTGCGCAAGGGCGCGCCCAACCTCACCCGCCAGTAACGGCCGCGGGGTCGCGGCCGCCGGGGGTTACCGGGCGGCGAACCGGGACAGCGCGTCCAGCATCCAGGCGCGCTTGACCGGGCTGCCCCGGTGCCCGGAGTGATCGTCGATGAGCAGCTCCGCGCCGGGCCAGGCGCGGGCGAGCTCCACCGCGGTGGCAGCCGGGCAGCTCAGGTCGAGGCGGCCGTGGATCAGGACGCCGGGGATGCCGCCCAGCTTCCCCGCGTCGCGGATCACGGCGCCGTCCTCGAGGAACCCGCCGTGGGCGTAGTAGTGCGCGGTGAGGCGGACGAACGCGAGCGTGTCCGCGCCCGGCGGGTCCTCGTCCGCGACCGGCGGCGCGTTCGGCTCCAGGGACAGCACCACGTCTTCCCAGCGGCGCCAGTCCACGGCGGCCCGGTTCCGTACCTCCGGGTCGGGGTCTTCCATCAGCCGCGCGTAGGCGCGAGGCAGGTCGTCGTCCCCGCCGCCGCGGCGGAACCGCTCCCACTCCTCCGGGAAGAACCGGGCCGCGCCGCGGTAGAGCCAGTCGAGCTCCGAGCGGCGCGTGGTGCTGATCGCGCTGAGCATGATCTCCGAGACGCGGTGCGGGTAGCGCTCGGCGTAGACGAGGCCGAGCGTGGTCCCCCACGAGCCGCCGGCGACCAGCCAGCGGTCGATGCCGAGGTGCTCGCGCAGCCGCTCCATGTCGGCCACCAGGTGATCGGTGGTGTTGTGGCGCAGGCTGGTGGCCGGGTCGCTGACGTGCGGCCGGCTGCGGCCGCAGCCGCGCTGGTCGAACAGGACGGCCCGGTAGCGTTCCGGGTCGAACATGCGCCGCATGTTCGGCACGCAGCCCTGACCCGGGCCGCCGTGGACCATCACGGCCGGCTTGCCGTCCGGGTTTCCGCAGGTCTCCCAGTACACGAGGTTGCCGTCGCCGACGTCGAGAATCCCCCGATCGTACGGCTCGACCGGGGGATACCACTCCGTCATGGTTACCAGTCGAGGGTCTCGGCGAGGTTCTTGTACTCGAACAGCTCAGTCTTGCCGAACCACAGGTTCACCTCGTACTGCGCTTCCTCCCGGTTGCCCGAGGCGTGCACGAGGTTGGCGACGGCCTTGCCGGTGGTGGCGGCGACGGCCTTGGACTGGTGGGCGAAGTCACCGCGGATCGAGCCGGGCTGCGCCTCGTTCGGGTACGTGGTCCCGACGATCTTGCGCACGGTAGCCACGGCGTCCTCGCCCTCGAGCACGAACGCGATGACCGGTCCGCGCTGCATGAACGTCGCGGTGGCGTTGTAGACGTCGGCCCCGAGGCGCTCTTCGAGGTCGAAATAGTGCTTGCGGGCGAAGTCGGCGTCCATCTCGCGCATCTTCACGCCGATGACTTTGAGCGACGCGTCCTCGAACCGCGCGATGATACGTCCGGCCAGGCCGCGGACCACGGCATCCGGCTTCAGCACGACAAGCGTGCGCTCCCGCAACTGCGCAGAGTCGGTCACGGTAATCCTTTCCCCTGTGTGAATGGACACAGGGTAGCGGCCCCGGTGTACCGCGGCCGGCATATGCGGGGCCGGGTATTGTCACGCTCTGATAGCGAAGCGCCTGACCGGGCCCGGTACGGCCTGACCGTATCCGCAAATGGTTTGACAGCATCTGCCGGAGAGCCGAAACTGGGCCGTGGCCTGGCGACGTTTCTTGCTCTCGGCGGTAGCGTCCGCGACGGCGTGCGGCGCCATGCTGGCGCCGCTCCCCGCTCACGCGGCCATGTGGCCGGTACCGGGGGCCGGGGGGCCGTACCGGGTCGTCCCGCCCGAGCCTTACCTGAACGGCCGGTTCATCTCCACCGCGCAGCTGAGCGCGCAGCTCGAGTCCTGCGAAGACCGGATGGAACGGACCCAGCAGGGTTCCAGGCAGAAAGTACCCACGGTCGTCATCGTCGGCGCCTCGTTCACCGCCGGGGTCGGAGCCGGCAGCCCGGACGGGTCCTGGGCCGCGCTGCTGGCCCGCCACCTGGGCTGGAATGCCGTCGTCTACGGGGACCCGGGAGCGGGGTACGTGCGCCCGGGCATACACCGGCGGGGCCCGGTCGCCCGCGAGATCTCCCAGGTGGACCTGCACGAGCTCAACCCAGCGCTGGTCATCGTGCAGGCCGGCCACAACGACATGGGGGTGCCCGCCGGCATCGAGCAGGTGCGGGTGAGGCAGGTGCTCGCGCAGATCCGGGCCGCGGTTCCGCACGCCGGGATCGCCCTCATCACCGTCTTCGCCGGGCGCCTGCACCGGCCGGCCGCCTACCAGACCGACCGGACGATCGTCGCGGCGGCGCGGGCCGCCGACCCCGCGGTGATCATCATGGACCCGCTGGCCGGCCCGTGGAAGTTCGCCCGGGTGCGGGACGGCCTGCACCCGACGGCGGCCGGCAGCAGGTGGATCGCCGGGCAGGTGTCGCAGATCCTCGGGGGCCACGGCGTG
>JAJKHX010000334.1 GCA_021154785.1 Nocardiopsis sp. | reverse complement strand
TCATCATCAGCGTCCGGCGCCGGAGGGCACTGCAGTAGCTGTGGTCCCCACGGTGTCGCCCGCTATTGAGTGGCCAGCGCCCACTGCCCGGTGCTGGCCATCCCGCTTCCCTCCCTAGCCCAAGACGCAGGCTATGGCCTTCGCGGCTGGGCGTTCCGGCACCCGCGGGATCCGGGCAACGGCGTGAACCGTGCCAAGAAATCGCCGCGTTGGGTGTCGCCTCCTGTCGGCAACAACTATCATATGCGGAGATCAGCGTCCGGCTCGGCATACCGGTCGGCAGCATCGGCCCGAATCGCAGCCGCTGCCTGGCCAAGATGCGCCGCCATCCCGCCATCACGGCGCTGATCGGAGATGCCAGTATCCAGTTGACGGTTGGTGGATAAGCTGACCTGGTTGACCTTGTAGATGCTCGCTGTGAGTACAGCAGGGGAAGATGGCTGACATGGATATCGCTGGCATGTGGCAGCGCCTGCGCGCCGGTCGCGCCGACACCCCGCGCCCTGGCGCGCACCAGGCTACGGCCGGGCCCGGAATCACTATCGACATCACACAGCAGTGTCAGGTAGCGCTGCCGGTGTCGGCCTTTTCTCCCGATGAGGTCACAGTGACCGTCACCTCGCATCGTCCCGGGGTGGCCGGGCAGGTGACCATCGGCGCCAATCTGAACAGCCCGGACGGCAGCTATCAAGGCCCGACGACGACGGTCGGGACGGGCCAGTTCACCGCCACCAGCTCGCAGGTGCAGGCTGGTTTTGTCGTCCTGCCCGCCGCCGGGTGGCCCGTCCTGGGCGTTGGCGCGGAGGCCACATGGGAAGATGGGGCTCCTCAGAGTTTTGCCTTGAACTACTGGCAGTTGGAGTGCGACCCCTTGGTGTGGTGGCAGTGGCTGATCCGGATTCTTGCCATTGTGACCCGCCCGTTCTCGGCCAGAACCAGCCGGATACCGCATCGCGACACGTGAAGCCAGTTGATGCCTTGTCCACCAGTGAGGATGGCCGGTGACCTGCGACTTTACTGGTGGCCGGTGCGGCTGGCGGGAATTGCTGGCCCGCAGTTCCCCAGCTCTCAGGTTCGGGGGATCGCACTGGCAGGTGATCGAGGGAGTACTTGCTGGATCTCCGGCGGATCTCGGCGGTCAGGCTTGCAAGCTGAGGAGCTCGCCCGGGGTACAGCCCAGCGCGTCGCAGATGGCGGTGAGTGTGTTGAAGCGGATCGCCCGAGCGTGGCCGTTCTTGAGAATGGACAGGTTCACGACGGTGACCCCGACGCGGGAGGACAGTTCGACCAGAGTCATCCCTTTCACTTGGAGAAGCTCGTCCAGGTGCACCGAGATCCGGTGCTCGGGGGGCTCGGTCATCAGATGACGGTGTCGAGTTCGGCCCGCATGGTCACACCCCGGTCGAGGATCTGCCCGAAGGCGACGAAGATTAGTCCCACGGCGAGCCACCCGAGCGGTGTTTGATGAGGCCTGAACGTCACCGGGGAGCTCAGCATCGTCCAGGACAGCACCCCCTGTGCGATCTGGCTGAGGATCCAAGCGCCCAGCCCGGCGAACGCGGTGATCTTGCCGACGGCTACCAGCGCCCGGGCGGTGTCCGCGGTGAACGGATCACTGGCCTGCGCTCCGCGCAGGAGGTTGGCCATCCGGCGGGCGATCTCAGCGACCAGGACTAGGCCGGGCAGCACGGTCAGCAGGCCGAGCAGCCGCTGTGCCAGTGAAGGGTCGTGGATCGTGAACGGGATCCACCCGGAAGGATTGACCGCGACGCCGGTCGTGACGCCGCCCACGCGGTCGAGTCCGGTCAGCGCCGCGGCTGGGAGCTCCTGGGTCACGGGCGACCCGGGGATGAGGGCGATGACCAGCATCGCCACCGCGAGGCAGAGAGCGGCGATGAAGACGAACGTTGCCGTGATGCGCAGCCAGCGCAGCCACGTGCCGAGACGGTTCCCAAGCATGAAGACTCTCCGACATATCGAAAGACAATATGGATATCGAGAAACGATATGCCGCGGGGTCGAGGCTGTCAACCCCTCCCCGACCTGTGGAGCTCCTGGGCGGGCGGGCGCGCCTCGAGATCGACGCCAGGGAGCCGCCGCCGCTGCCCTCGGCCGAACCAGGGGCCAGCCCCGGCAGGCGAGGTAAGGCAGTGCCGCGGCGGGCGTGGCCTGGATGGGCAGATCCGTAGGAGCTGACATCACCGCCATGGGCACCCACTGCTGCCAAGACTGCTGCCATGACCATGGCCAGCTACCGACAAAAGACGACGGCCTGGAACATCGCCCCAGGGGACAGCCACCCCTGGACAGGTCTGGACGATGTGCCCAGTTCTACGGGTTAGAAGGTGGCTTCTCCGCTGCCTCGGATATGTCGAGCAGCGCGGTGCATACGTCGGTGATGTCGACGATGCCGGTCAGGCCGGCGTCTCCGGTGACCGGCAAGTGCCGGAAGCGTCCGCTCGTCATGATCCTGGCCGCGTCGCGGATGCTTGCCGTGGTGCTGACGACGGTCGGGTCAGCCGTCATCAGCTGATAGATCCGGACGTCGTTCGGGTTCTTCCCGTCCGCGACCGCGTGCGAGATGTCGGCCTCGGTGATGATGCCGACGGGCTCGCCGGTCTGCCCCTGGGTGACGATCAGGGCGGTCGCGTCTGCGCGCTTCATCAGGTAGGCGGCCGCGGCCACGTGGTCGTTCTGGTTAACCGTCGTTAGCGGTGGACGCATGACGTCCGCGACCGTAGCCGGGTGCTGGGCCGGGGCGTCTGTCATGATCTGCTCCCTCGGAGATCCGATCGCGCTGTTAGGTATTCGATCACATCGCCGGGCCCGGGGCAGCGGGCGCTGGGGTGGCAGTCGCCGCGGTCGCTTCGCGAGCCTTGACACAGCGGCCGCGGCCCGGGGGATCGCCGCTATCGAGGAGGACGGGCAGGAGCAGGGCACGGCGATCAGCACAGGCCGGATCACGGTTCGCCGGGCCAGTCGTCCGCGAGCCAGTCGAGGGTGGCGAACATGCCGTCCACTATATAGCACAGTGTAGCAACCGGTGCTACTTTAGACCTATGAGCAGTCAGCCCGAAATCACCCAGCGAGATCTGAGGATGGGATCCAAGGAGATCATGGATGCGGTCGAGCACGGTCAAGCCTTCTCAGTGACCCGGGACGGCCGTAGCATCGGTGAATTGGTGCCACTACGTCAGCGCCGCCGTTTCGTGTCACGGGCCGAGTTCGTCGCTATGTCGCGCACTGCGCCAGCGATCGACACGGACGCGTTCCGGGCGGACCAGGAAGCCACCGCCGATCAGGCCAGAGGTGCTTATGACCAGTGAGGTGCCCCGACGAGGCCTGCTGGACACCAACATCATGATCCTGCGGAGCCGGATTGCTCCCGAGGATCTTCCCGATGAGATGGCGATTAGCGCCGTCACGCTGGCCGAGCTTTCCGCTGGACCGCATGAGGTGCGCTCCGACACCGAGCAGGATGTTTACTTCGAGGCTACCGAGCGGGCTCGTCGGCTGGATGTTCTGCAGCGGGCTGAGCACGAGTTCGACCCGATCCCCTTCGACGCAGATGCCGCCCGGGCCTATGGCCGGGTGACGGCAGCTGTGATCGCCGCGGGCCGGAAGCCTCGCCGCAGAGCAGTGGATCTCATGATCGCCGCGACGGCGATCGTTGCCGAGCTCCCGCTGTACACGACAAATCCTGACGATTTCGTCGGCCTAGATCACCTCGTGACGGTGATCCCTGTAACCAGGCCGGAAGTCCTGGACGAACGCCATTCTGGCCGGTAAGCGCGCGACGCAAATGAGCTGCAGCGAACCTTCCAAGCGCAGGGTATGAACTCGGTACGGCACGCCGCCGAATTGCCTTAATACTTATCAAGCGGCGCCGCTGCGCGGCGCCGGGTCCGGCGCTCCCCGCGCCGGGCTCTGCCTTGGCGGCCCGCCCGGCGCGCCCGCGCCGTCCCAGCCCTGCTGGCGCCATTGGTCTATATGTTCTGCACCCTTCGGGCCAGAAGCCAGGCCAGGCCGTATGAGGCCGCCGCGAGGCCCAGCATTGCCCGGGGGTGGGCGCTGGCCCATAGACCACCCCGAAGGGATCGGCGCAGCACCTTGGCTACCCAGGCCCGGTCCGGGGGACCTGCGGCGTCGCTCCAGTCGAACGAGCGGAACTGGCCGAGGAAACCCTGCCAGACGCAGCCTTCCAGGCTGTGGATCAGGATCTGATCGCACCAGCAGGCGGCCAGCCGCAAGTCCCGCTCCAGCTCGCTCCAGCTCAGCGACGGCATCTGCGGCGAACCTGGAATGTCCGGGCCGCCGCCGGTGGTACCCACGCCGATGGCCGACGCCTCGGGTCCGTAGCTCCAGATCAGCCCCGGGCCTAGTGCCCGCATGAACGATGAGTAGATCATCCAGACCTCACGGTCTGTTCTCACATCGACCAGCGCGAGACGCTGCAAGACGGTCGAGCCTGCCCGCCGCTCATCTGCGATCAACGGGAACTGGTAGTTCTCCACCGTCCATCCGTCAGCGCGGATCTGGCCGACCAGCTCGCGGTAGGCGGCCCGCGACCGTCTCGGACGCTCCCGGTCGAGCAACCGGGGCACCAGCATGGGGACAAGGCCCCAGGGATTGTCGATAATCTGCTGGTAGATGCGCGCATCTGGCTCGATGTCAAGGCCCACGCCGTCCCATGCCAGCTCGTGCCTGCGCGTCCACTCCTGCCATTCCTGATAACGCCGGGCGGCCAGGGATGCATTGTCTGCGGTGAAGTAGTAGCCCTGAGCCCGCGGCAGCAGCGGGATGCCCACCACCGGGATGCCAGCAGCGTTCAGCTGCCGGACCACCTCAGCCCGTTCGTCGCTGAAGTCCGACAGCATCAGCGCGACCCGCGCCCCCAGCACAAGCAGGTCTTCGCTCACCGAGGGATCGGCGAACAAGCCCGTTAGTCGGGCAGGATCCAGCTCGCACGCGAACGTCAGCCGAGGCGGCAAAGAAGGCAACTACGCTCCTAACGTCGTTGTTCGATCAGACGGATGAGGGTGCGGGTGATACAGCCTCAAGGTAGCGGTCGCCTTCGGCCTGGGCGATCTCATCGGCCTGCTCGGCCTGGTTTCCGGCGCCGCTGTCCCCTCTCCGGGTTCCGCGGTCGGCCCGGGTTGCTCCTCAGGCTGCGTGTTTGGCTGCTCGGTCATGACGCTCTGCCTTCACTGGTCGGATTCTGTCAACGGTGCCGCTACCCGATACATCGCCACCGAACACACCGAAGGTGGTCTATGGGTGGCGATGACCGCATGCCAGGCTACGGTTAAGGCGAGGTCCGCCTGCGCTCGCACCGGATCGGGACGCTGAGCGCCGCCGACAGCGCCGGTTTCTGGGGCTACCTGGATGAAGCCGGGGCTCAGGGGAGGCGGGTCGCGGTCATGGGGCTAGGCAACCAGGACACCAGCGGCGCCTGGGCGCTGCGTATCTACCTGCCGCATCCCCGGCCCGGACAGGCCGGCCCGCTGGCCCCTAACCTAGGCCTCGGCTAAATCCTGGGCTGGTGAACGGCCAGCCTCGGCCGGCGACGTCACGCGGGTCTGGGTAGGGTCGATGAACACGTTGGGTTTCATCGGGAGCTTTTCCGATAGCCTGCGGTCGATTTCGTCGGCGAGGTCTTCGGCCTGGTCGGCTCTTATCTCGTCGCTGAGGGCGACACGGGCGGCGACGATGATGTCGTCCGGTCCCATGTGCATGGTGCGCAATTCCAGCAGGGCGTCCACGCCGGGCCGGGACTCGATTTCCTCACGTATCAGCTTCTGCACCTCCGGATCGGCCGCCCGGCCGATGAGGAGTTCCCTGCTGTCCATGCCGAGCTTGACCGCCACCACGATGAGCAGCACGCCGATAGCGATGGAGGCCGCGCCATCCCAGATGTGTGAGCCGGTCAACTGGTCGAGCCCGACGCCCAGGCCGGCGAGTATCAGGCCGACCACCGCGGCGCTGTCCTCGAACAGGTTCACCTTGACGGTGATGTCGGGACTGGATTCCACGTGGCGGAGTGTTTTCTCGCGGCTGCCGTGGGCTTCGCCGCGCACCTGCCAGAAGGCACGGGCGAACGAGGTACCTTCGGCGACGAACGCGACCGCCAATGTCACGTAGGCGGCCAGCGGACTCTCGCTGTGGCTTCGGGTCAGGGACAGCAGGCCTTCGAAGATCGAAAACCCGGCTCCGGCGATGAAAATGCCGAACGCCGCCAGCAACGACCAGAAGTATCGTTCCTGACCATGACCGAACGGGTGGGCATCATCAGCCGGGCGGTCCGCCTGGCGCAGTGAGGTCAGCAGAAACACCTGGTTGAGAGTGTCCGCGGCGGAGTGGGCGGCCTCGGCGAGCATGGCGCTGGACCCGCTGATGATCCCGGCCGCCAGCTTCGCCAGGCCGACCACAATGTTCGCCACGCCCGCGATGATCACGGTGCGACGAGTTTCTCTGTGCCCATCCTGGCTCTTCACCGGACTACCACTTGCCCGGCCCGGCGGCGCCAAACCGCCTTGGTCAGCCGGTCTGATTCCCGTGCTGGCGCCAGCGCTCCTCCAGCAGCCGGGTCAATCGCGCGCGGCTACGCCGTCGCCTTCCCGGATGAGGCCGAGCAAGATGTGCTCACCGCCGATATACGAGTCGCCGAGACCGTTGGATTCCCGCAGCGACAGCTCCAGCGCCGTTTTCGCCCGTGGGGTGAACCGGATGTGCCCGGAAGGCGCTTGCCCGCCCCGGTCGACGGATTCCTCCACCCGCCGCCGTATCGCGTCCAGGGGATCCCCGGCGAGCGGGATCCCCCATCCCGCTGCCTGTTAAGCGCAGGTCGCCCTTAGCGAACGTCAACCCCGGCTACAGCCAGCGAGACCTACCGTGGATGGCATGACCCAGGCCCGGTACGACGACGTGGCGGACTTCTATACCAGCGGGTTCGATTCCACCGGCGACCCGGCAACCCAGGGCCTGCTGGATCTGCTGGGCCCGGTCGCTGGCCTGCGCGTCCTGGACGTCGCCTGCGGCCATGGCCGTATTACCCGCGAGCTGGCGCGGCGCGGGGCGCTGGCGGTGGGCATCGATATCTCCGGCCAGCTGATCAGGAAGGCCAGGCAAAACGAGCAGAATGAGCCGCTGGGCCTGCGCTATCTCCACGCTGATATTGCCGCGCCGGGAGTCCTCGGCGACGACGATTTCGACGTTGCGACCTGTAATTTCGGCCTGTCCGATATCGACGACCTCGACGCCGCGATTACCGCCGTCAGCGCCGCGCTGCGTCCCCGCGGCTGCTTCGTCTTCTCGATCCTGCATCCGTGCTTCGCCGGCGGAAAGGACATCTCAGGCGCCTGGCCCGCTGACGGCAGCTATTACGGGGAAGGCCACTGGACGGCGGGGGAAGCCAAATCCGCGCTACGCCGCCAGGTCGGCGCCAACCACCGGATGCTGTCGACCTATCTCAGCACGCTGCGGCGTCACGGCCTGTGGCTGGACCAGGTCACCGAACCGCTTCCGGAGCCCGACTGGGACCAGGCCCACGATGCTGACCGCAAGCCTGTCTTCCTGGTGGCCAGGCTGGTCAAGCTGCCGCCGGGCTGACGACGGCGGCCGCCGGGCATGACGACGCCCGAACCTGAGGTTCGGCTAGCACGGTCATGGCCGTCCGGTACCGGGCACCGAGACCGGCAGGATCAGGATCTTCCCGGTGCGCGGCCCATCGGTCAGCCGCCCGAGGTTCTCGGTCACGCCGTCGGCGGCCCGCCATTCGGCGGTCATGATGAACAGGGTCCGCCGGTCCGGGCCGCCGAGCATCAACGCGAACGGGGCCCGGTTCTCGGGCAGTTCGACGCGCTGCCGGACGTCGCCGCCGGGGGCGACGCGGACCACTGAGGACCCGCCGGCGGAGACCCAGACCGCGCCCTCGGCGTCGAGGCAGATGCCATCCGGGCCGAGTCCTTCGGCGAAGACCCGGCGGCGGGACAGCCCTCCGTCCGGGTCGATGTCGAACGCGGTGAGCCGCCCGGCGAACGACTCGGAGATGATCAGCGTCCGGTTGCCGGGCGTGATGACCATGCCGTTGGGAAACTCCAGGTCACCGGCGACCTGACGCAGCTGGCCGTCGGGCGTGACCAGCTTGATGTAGCCGGGCTCGGGCGGCGCTCCGGCGGTGAAGTTGAAGTCCGCGCCGTTGAGGTAGATGCGGCCGCGGCCATCCACCACGATCTCGTTCGCGTGCTGCTCGGCGAGGACGGTCATCGACCCGTCGGGCTCCTGGCGCCGCAGCTTGTCCCCGGTAGTCAGCAGCCTGCCGTCGGGCAGCCAGTCGATGGAATAGCCCATCGGGTGGCTGCCGGGGTCCCGGGTGGCCATGATCTCAGCCTTGCCGTCCAGGTCGACGGCCATGACCTGGCGCTCGATCCAGTTGCAGAACCACAGCCGGCCTTCGTGCCACCGGGGTGACTCGGGAATTCCCAGGCCAGCTAGCAGGACCTCGGGCTCGGACATCGACCTCTCCTTACTTCGCCGGCCGGCGGCCGGGTGGCGGCCGGGTGGAGCCGGCCGCAGGCCGGCTTCTCTGCACCGCCTACACGATCGACACGGCACCCGATCGACACGGCCGTCAGCGAAGCTCCATCGGATCTCAAGAGCCAAGAGCAGCGGGTGACCTCGCGGTTCCTCCTTGACCTGGTGCTGCGAAGGCCGGTCCGCTAGTGCTGCCAAAGCCGGCCCCGGACCGCTGACTGCCCGCAAAAGCAGTACACTCCCGCTCTTGTGAATGCTTCTGACGGAATCTTGGTGACCGGCGGCGCCGGTTTCGTGGGCGCCACGCTGGTCCGGCGGCTGGTAGCGAGCGGTTACCGGGTCCGGGTGCTCGACAACCTCAGCACCGGGGACCCCGCGCACCTCGCCGGAGTGGACGCCGAACTAGTCAAGGGTGACATTCGCGACGCGGCCGCGCTGGACGACGCGATCGAGGGCCTCGGGGCGGTCATCCATCTCGCCGCGGCCGGCTCGGTGATCGGTTCGGTGCAGGATCCGGTGATGAATTTCGAAGTCAACGCGCTCGGGACGTTCCGCGTGCTGGACGCCGCACGGCGGGCGGGCATCGAGCGCGTGGTGCTGGCGTCGACCGGCGGGGCGCTGATCGGAGACGCCACGCCCCCCGTCGACGAGCAGTCGCTGCCCAAGCCGATCTCCCCGTACGGGGCGAGCAAGCTGGCCGGCGAGGGGTACGCGCACGCCTTCGCCAAGACCTACGGGGTCCGCACCGTCGCCATCCGGTTCGGCAATGTGTACGGGCCCTGGTGCGCCCGTAAGCGCGGTGTGCTCAATGTCTTCTTCGAGTCGATCCACTCCGGCGTGCCGCTGGTCATCTACGGCGACGGGTCGTCGTCCCGCGACTACGTGCACGTGGACGACATCTCCAGCGCCCTCCAGCTCGGGCTGGAGAAAGACGTCCCGGGCGGCACCGTGCTGCACGCCGCGTCCGGCGTCGAGACCACGGCCAGGGAACTGGCCGACCTGTGCCGCCAGGCGGCCGGGGTCCCCGACCACCCGGTCGAGTACCGGCCCAAGCGGGCCGGCGAGGTGGGCCGCAACTTCGCCTCCTATGACCGGGCGAACCAGGTGCTCGGCTACGCCCCGTCGGTCACCCGCGAGGTCGGAATCCCCCGGACCTGGGCGTGGTTCCAGCAGGAAGTGTTCCGGGACTAGAACGGGTCCTGTGGATCATGAAACGGCCTCAGCGTCCCGCCCGCACGGTGTTGAAGCCGCCGCCTTAACCTCACCGGCCTCCAGTGCACCATCTCGATTCAATGGTTGTGGCGTCCTATCGGATAGAGAGGGTAGGGCGCCACAACCACTGAATTTCTGAGATGCCGGAAGGGGCGTTCCGGAATACGTACGAGCAGGAAAGGCTGCCCGGTGCGGCCAGGCCGCCGCCCTGGCGCCGGAACCCGGCCGCTACAGGAAATTGTTGGGCCAGATCATTGTCCGCCACATGTGCGCCACCGGTGACCCGTCGAAGCCGAGCCCCTCCGCCGGCTGGCGGAATTGACGCCCCGCGATGTCCTCGAAGTCGTCGAATTCCACCGTGACGTTCGGGTCGAACGAGTAGATGTCGTTGATGGTCAGCAGCCGCGACGTCATGTACCAGCGGTGCTGCCGGGCCGCCGCGGCCTCCCGCCGGATGTACTCCGGCGGGTCGTAGTCCGGCCCGAAGTAGTCGATGTACGCCTCCGGGTAGGTGTACCCGGCCGCCTCGTCGGGGAAGTAGCGCAGCGCCTCGTGCTTCTCGATGGCCCAGGCGACCTCCTCGTCGACGTACGGCGCGACCAGCTGGGCGCCCCAGTAGCCGTGGTTGGCCGACAGCAGCCCGGCGATGGCGATGTCGTGCAGCAGGCACGCCATGATCACCTTCTCGCCGAGCCCGTTCTCGCGGGCCACCCGGGCGCTCTGCAGCAGGTGCATGCGGGGGACCGGGTCGAACCGGAGCAGGTAGAAGTCCCGCAGGGTGGGCTGCGGAGGCATCACGGGCAGGGCCGGGTTGTCGCCCATCATGAACAGCGTGTCGGGGTGCCGCGTCTCGGCCAGCAGCGCGCGCTGGTGGCCGCGGGCCGGGGTGCCCAGGACCGCCGCGGCCGGGGGCATGATGATGCGCCGCCGCCGGTCCACCGCGTCGTCCAGCGGCTCGCGGATCCAGTTGTCGAGCCCGGCCTCCCGCAGCGAGGCCGGCAGTTCGTGCGGAAGCACTCTCGTCGAAGGCTCCTGCGCCATGCCGTCACGTCCTTTCGCCGCGGGACCGCCCCTTGTGACTCTAAGACAAAGAGTTACTCTTTTTACACCGCGCCAAAAAAGACCCGGGAAGGAACCGCATGCCGCTCAAGATCATGCCGCACGGCCGTCTGCAGGAGTGGGTCGCCGAGGAGAAGGGCTTCTTCGCCGCCGAAGGCCTGGAGTACGCGTTCGTGACCGACAGCGGGGATTACGGCATCCACCGGGCCGGGCGTGACGAAAAAGGCGAGATCAAGACGGGTGCGTTC
>JAJKHX010000333.1 GCA_021154785.1 Nocardiopsis sp. | reverse complement strand
CCGGCAGCCGGCGGTCACCTGCTCGAAGCCCTCGGCCGTGTAGTACGTCTTGACGAACTGGGCGCCGAGCTCGGCGCACATGCGCGTGGCCAGCCGCAGGTAGCGGGCGTCGCGGGTCAGTTCCTGGCCGACCGCGGTGACGGCCAGGACCGGGATGCCGTAGCGCTGCCCGGCGTCCACCAGCCGGGTCATGTTCCGCACCGACTGGGTCTCGAACTCCCCGCCGACGAAGACCTGGACGGCCACCGCGGCCGCGTTGATCCGGGCCGCGTCCTCCATGCCGACCGCGATCCGCTCGTCGGACAGTTCCCGCAGGATGCTGGGGCCGCCGCTGGCCCGCAGCACGATCGGGGTCCGGCTGGCCGGCGGCACCGTGGAGCGGACCATGCCCCGGGTCGTCATCAGGGCGTCGGCGTACGGCAGCAGCGGCAGGATGGTCAGGTCGACCCGCTCGAGACCGGTGGTCGGGCCCTGGAAGTAGCCGTGGTCGATGGCCAGCATGACGGTCCGCCGGGTGTCCGGCCGGAAGACCCGGGCCAGCCGGCTCTGCATGCCCCAGTCGAGGGCGCCGCAGCCCTTGAGCGGGAACGGCTCGGGCCGCGGCGGCACCGACGGAGCGAACCGGGCGCCGTCGGCGGGGTCGTCGTTGTCGGCCATGGAACTCCCTAAGCGCCCGCCGCCCGCCACAGCGGGCTGAGCAGGCCGTCGTCGGTGATGTCGAGCATCCGCTGGTAGACCGCGCGCCAGGTGGCGTACTGCTCGTCGTACGCCGCCATCGCGGCCGGATCGGGTTCGAAGGTGGCGGCCCGGCGGCGCAGCCCCGGCCGGAGCTCGTGCAGGCCGGAGAACACGCCCGCGCCGGTCCCGGCGCACAGGGCGGCGCCGAGCGCGCTGCTCTCGGTCACCGCCGGGATGTGCACCGGCACGCCGAGCACGTCGGCCATGATCTGCGGCCACAGCCGTCCCCGGCCGGCCCCGCCGGTGAAGACCACCTCGCCGAACTCCAGGCCGGTCAGGCTGGCGATGATGTCCCGGTGCCCGCGGGCCACGTAGGCGGCCGCCTCCTCCAGCGCCCGCACGCACGCGCCGCGCCCGCCGGCCGGGCCGGCCGAGCCCAGGTCGAACTGCAGGAACGACGGACTGGCGTGCGCCCACCGGCGCGCGTTCATCAGGTTGGACATGATGGCGATGACGCCGCCGGGCGGAGCCGCGGCCGCCGCCTCCTCCATCACCACGTACGGGTCCACGCCCCGCCGCCGCGCCGCGCTGACCTCGGCGTCGCAGAACGCGTCGCGGAACCACCGCATGCTCATGCCGCAGTAGAAGCCGATGCCCTCGAGCATCCACTCGCCCGGCTGCACGTGGCACAGCGTCCGCAGCCGGATCTCCGGGTCGATCAGCGGCCGGTCCAGCAGCACCGTGTTCTGCCAGAACGTCCCGGCGACGACGGTGTACTCGTCCCGTTGGGCTCCGGCGCCGAGCAGCCCGAGCTGGGTGTCGCCGCCGCCCGCCGCCACCGGCGTCCCGGCCCGCAGCCCTGTCACCGCGGCGGCGGCCGAGGTGACCTCGCCCACCACCGTGCCCGGGTCCGCCACCGGCGGCAGCACGGCCGGGTCGAGGCCGCAGAGCGCCGGGATGGTCGGTGACCACGACCGCCCAGACAGCGTGAACATGCCCGAGCTCGAGCCGCAGGAGGGTTCGGTCACCTGCTGGCCGGTGAGCCGGTACACGATCCAGTCGCTGAGCATGCCCAGGCTGGCGGCGCCGCGCAGGACGTCCGGCCGGTGCCGGCCCAGCCAGCGCAGCCGGGCCGGGGAGGTGATCGAGACCCAGTCGCCGGCCTCGGCGTAGATCTTCTCCGCGGCGCCCTCGCGGATGAGGTCCTCGGCCTCGGCGGACGCCCGGCTGTCCACGTTGGGGCAGGCGAAGATCTCCCGGCCGTCCGCGTCGTACAGGACGATGCCCTCGCGCATGCTGGTGGCCGCCACCGCCGCCACGTCGGCCCCGGTCGCGCCCGCCACCGCCAGCGCGTCCTGGATGCAGGCGGCGATGGCCCGCCAGCCCGCCGCCACGTCGAAGTCCTGGCCGCCGGGCACGCCCGGCGGCTGGTGGTGGGTCCACTCCCGCTGCCCCGCCCCGGTCTGGATGCCCTCCGAAGTGAACAGCACGGCCCGGCAGCTGCCGGTGCCGCCGTCGATGGCGAGAAGGTAGCGTCCGGTCATCTCGTCCCCTGCAGTACCTGGGGGTTGACCACGTTGGCGGGCACCCGCCCGGCCAGCAGGTCGGTCACCGCCGCCACCGCCCGCTGGGCGCCGCGGGCCAGCGTCTCCGCCGTGGCCCCGCCGATATGGGGGGTGACGAAGACGTTCGGCAGGCCGAGCAGCGGATGCCGCCCCGGCGTCCGCTCCAGCACGTCCAGCGCCGCGCCGCGCAGGTGACCCCGCTCCAGCGCCTGGCGGAGCGCGTCCTCGTCGACCAGCCCCTCACGGGCGGTGTTGATGAAGTACGAGCCGCGCCGCATCCGGGCGAACCGGTCCCGCGCGAACATCCGCCCGTTCTCCGGTGTCAGGCGGGCATGCAGCGAAATGATGTCCGAACGAGCCAGCAGCTCGTCCATGCTCACCAGCTTCACGTCCGCGTGGGCCGGCCGCACCGGGTCGTACCCCAGCACGGTGAAGCCGAGCGCCCGGGCCCGCCCGGCCACCTCGCGGCCGACGTGGCCCAGGCCGACCAGTCCCATGGTCAGGCTGGGCGCCTCGGCGCCGAAGAACTCGCGCCCCTCGAACACCGACTCGGCGAAGCCGCCGCCGTCGAGCAGGTGGCGGCTGGCCTGCGGTACCGCCCGGATGAGGAGCAAGGCGAAGGCGATGGCCAGCTCGGCGACCGCTTCGGCGTTCTTGCCCGGCGTGTTCACCACCGGGATGCCGAGCCTGGTCGCGGCGGCCACGTCCACGTTGACCGGGCCGCCCCGGGCGCAGCACACCAGCCGCAGCGGCGCCGCGCCGAGCACCTCGGCGCTGACCGGCGCGCCGTGCACCACCAGCACGTCGTGCCCGGCCACGGCGCGGGCCACCGCGGCCGGGTCGCCGGCGTACTCGCGCAGCCCGCGCTCGGACTCGGTGACCGGCGGGGCGCCAGCCGCTTCGCCTATCTGCATTGTCGACAAATCGACCAGGCCGTCCAGGCCGGCCAGCGCCCCCGCGTACGCGGACACCGGCATGTAAGGATCGCCGACGAGCAGGACCTTCACGGGTAGACGTAGGTCGGCTCGAGGTCGATGGCGTGACCGCTGCCCGACTCCAGCACGAACTTGACCAGCGGCCCGGTATCCACGTAGTAGAACTCGATGGACTCGCCGATCCGGCCGCCCATCAAGATCTCCGCGCCGCGCTCGCTCCAGTGCTTCTTCAGCGCCTCGCTGTCTTCCGCCGAGTGCTTCATGCACGCGATGTGCTGCACGCCCTCGCCGTGGGTGTCGAGGAACTCCTGGTAGATGCTCGGGCCGCTGACCGGCTGGATAAGCTCGAAGCCGAGCCCGTCCACGGTGGTCTCGGCCCCGATCATGCGGAACTCGCAGGGCTCGCCGCGTACCACCGTGTCGTGCAGCAGGGGCGGGGCGTACTCGAACACGCTCCACGGCCCCCAGCCGAGGTTCTCGGTGTAGGAGCGCAGCGCGGACTTGATGTCCGCCACCACGACGGCGATCTGCGTGATCGTCATGGGGACCGCGGGCGGCACGATCCGCCCGCCGTTACCGCTTGCCATCTGGTGCCTCCTCGGAGTGGGACAGCTGCCGGATCATCAGGTCGAGATTGCGGGCCGGGGCGAACCCCTTGACCCGGTCGAAGATGGCGCTGCCGCTGACGATGACGTCGGCGCCCCAGCCGGCCACCTCGGCCGCGTTGCCTAGAGCATTCGCTCAGTGCATGCGCATTCGCTCGTACTAGCAGTATCTGCCCGTTGCGCATCTCTGGCAAGAGCCAAAACCCCCGGTCAGTGAGGCGTGCCCCCGGTCCGCTGGCCGCCTAGCCCGCCAGCTTCCGGGCGGACGTCACGCGCTGGGCGGCGGCGGGCCTTAACGGGTGCCGCGTTCCCGTTCCAGCAGGCGCAGGGCGGCGAGCTCGTTGGTGACGAGGACGTCGAGGTAGCCACCGCGCAGCGCGCCGAGGATGGCCTCGGCCTTGTGCAGGCCCCCGGCCACGCCGACCACCTTCGGGATCTGGGCCAGGTCGGACAGCTCGATGCCGATCCGGCGGTCGTGGATCGGCAGCGGCACCACCCGCCCCGAGGCGTCGAAGAACTGGCCCAGGATGTCCCCGACCACCTGCTGGTCGCGCAGCGACCGGATGTCCAGGGGATCCAGGTAGCCCATCTGGACGATGGTGGCGTCCGCGGTCGGCGTGCCGACCCCGACGATCGCCTGCTCGACGCCGCAGGCCTGCTTCAGCACCTGCTGAATCGAGGGCTCGGCCTTGAGCGCCGCGGCCAGCTCGGGGGTGGAGGCGACGATGGGGGTGGGGATGACGGTCGCGCTCGTCAGCTCGCCCTCACCGGTCCCGTCGCCCTTGGACGACCAAAAGGCGGGCAGGTAGGCGTCCACCCCGCCGGTCAGCGACACCATCCGGACCGGGCCGACCGCGCCGAAGCTGGTCGCGGCGATCACCCGCGAGACGGTGTCGCCCCAGCCCACGCCGAGGGTCCCGCCCGGCCGCAGGTGGGTGCTCATGAACTGGGCGCCGCCCCGGCCCAGCCGGGCGTTCAGCGCGGGCCGCGTTCCTTCGCCAGAAACGTCGTCCGGCACCACCAGCGCCTCCGACAGGCCGAACGTCCGGCGCAGCTGCCGGCTGACCTCGAACGCGTCCAGATGGTCGGCGTTCAGGTTGATCGAGACCAGGCCGACCTTGCGGGCCCGGTCCAGCATCCGGCCGACGGAGGCCCGGGACACCGAGAGCCGTTTCGCGATCTCTTCCTGGGTCAGCTCGTCCTTGTAGTAGAACCAGGCCACCCGCAGGAGCAGTTCCTCCGACACCCCCTCATTCTTACTCGCGGTCAATGACCTGGCCCCCGTCCAGCGGGATGACCGCGCCGGTCATGAACGCGGCGGCCGGGCTGAGCAGCAGCGTGATCCACAGCGCTACTTCCCCGGGGGCGCCGATCCGGCCGAGCGGCACCTGCGTGCCCAGCCACCGGTACGCCTCCTCCAGGTCGTCGGCCCAGGTCGCGTGGATGGGGGTGTCGATCGGGCCGGGCGCGATGCCGTTCACCCGGACGCCCAGCGGGGCCAGCTCGCCGGCCAGGGTCTGGGTCAGGTAGTCGAGCGCGGACTTGGTCATCCCGTAGACCGACTGGCCCGCCCGCCGCAGTGTCCCCGAAGAAGAAGAAACATTGACCACCGAACGGATGGGCGATTCCCGCAACGCCGGCAGCGCCGCCTGGATCAGGAAGAAGGGCGCCCGGATGTTGGTGGCCACGTGCTCGTCGAAGCAGCCGGTGTCCCAGTCGCCGAACGGCTGGTGCCGGATCACGGCCGCGTTGTTGACCAGGCCGTCGATCCGGCCGAAGCGGTCCAGGCAGGCCTGCGTGATCCGGCCCGGGCTGGCCGGGTCGGCCAGGTCGGCGGGCACGCACAGCGCCTGGCCGCCGGCCGCGGTGATCCCGGCCGCCACCTCGCGCAGCGGATCGGCGCGCCGCCCGGCCAGGACGACCGGCGCGCCCGCGGCGCCGAGCCGGCGGGCGGTGGCGGCGCCGATCCCGCTGCCGGCCCCGGTCACGATGACGACGGCGCCGCTCAGTCCCGTGATCGCGACATCCTGCGAGTTGTGCATATGCTAAGCATATGAGCATCTGCTCACAGGTCCAGGGCCCCGTCCGCGACATCAGATGCATGTACTGCCATTTGCGGGGCAGGTACATCTCGAGCCTGACGGTCTGCCACACCATCTGGAGACGTGTTGGCCGGAACTGAGAACCTGAACGCTGGCGACCATGTCGTTCAGTTCTACGGACACGACGCAGAGCTGGCCGAGCGGGTGTCCGGCTACCTGCTGGGCGCCCTCGAGGGCGGCGGTGTCGCGATCGTCATCGCGACACCGGAGCACCGGGAGGAGTTCGAGGCCCGGCTGGAGCAGGCGGGCGCCGACCTCGCCGCGGCCCGGGACGACGGCGCGTACCTGACGCTCGACGCCGCCGGGACCCTGCGGGAGCTGATGGGCGCGGCCTCCCCGGACCGCCAGAAGCTCGATCGCGCCGCCTTCGACCGGGTGATCGCGACCCTGATCAGGCAGGCCGCGGCGGACGGCCGGCCGGTCCGCGCCTACGGCGAGCTGGTCGCGCTGCTCTGGGACGACGGGCTCGTCAACGCCGCCGCCGAGCTCGAGGCGCTGTGGGACCAGCTGAACCGCCGGCATCCGTTCTCGTTGTTCTGCGGCTACCGGGCCGACTCGGTGACCCGTGAGATCGACGCCTTCGCCGAGGTGTGCCGGCTGCACCAGGCGGTGGTCGGACCAGACCCGGAGGCGCCGGCCGCCCCGGCCGGCCTGCCCGGAGTCTTCGGGTCGGTGCGGACGTTCGCCTTCTCGCGCGAGGCGCCCGCGGCGGCCCGTCATTTCGCGGTGGACACCGTGTTCGAATGGGGCCTCGCGGATGTCGCCGACGACGCCGCCCTGGTGGTGACCGAACTCGCCGCCAACGCCATCGTGCACGCCGGATCCGGGTTCACGGTCATCCTGTCCGCGCGTGGCAACGTGCTGCGCATCGCGGTACGCGACGGCTGCCCGCTGCCCGCCGAGGGCCAGGCGGCGCT
>JAJKHX010000332.1 GCA_021154785.1 Nocardiopsis sp. | reverse complement strand
GGCCCGCGCCCGCGCCCTGGCCGACGCGGCCCGTCCGGATGCCGCCGACCCGTTGCTGCGCGCCGACCTGGATCGGCTGCGCGCCCGCGTGGACTGGAACGTCGGCTCGACCCTGGTCGGCCACCGGATCCTGCTGCAGGCCGCCCGCGACGTGGCTCCGGTTGACGCCGAGCGTGCCCGGGCGATGACGATGGTCGCCGCCGCCCTCGCCACCTTCGTCGGCGAGGGCGCCGACGACATGTCCGCGCAGGCCGCGACGCTCGGCGACGTTACCGCGGCGACCAGCGACAGCGCGCGCTGCTACGCCCGGCTGCTGGCCGGGTTCGTGCACGTCAGAAACGGGCAGTTCGCCGAGGCAGCAGCGCAGTTTCGCCCGGCCCTGGCGGACTGCGACCCCGGTGAGGACACCGACCTCCGCGCCAACCTGGGCATCGCCGCCTTTCACCTCGGCGACGACCGTGATGTGCAGGCTCACCACACGCGGCTGCTCACCGACGCCCGCGAGTCCGGGGCACTCGCGCTGATCGTCCACGCGCTCACCCGGCGTGCGTGCGGCGACGTGGCCGCCGGCGACTGGGACGCGCTCGCCGCCGGCGCCGCCGAGGCCCTGGACCTGGCCGGCAGCAGCGGCCAGCCCGCCCTGACCCGGTTCCCGCACGGCTGGCTGGCGCTGCTGGCCGCGCTGCGCGACCAGCGCGCGCAACTCGCCGGGCACCTGCAGGCGATCGAGGCCCCTGCCCAGCGCCGGGGTCACCGGCCCCCTGGTCGACGACCTCGCCCGGTGGGCCCGTGCCCTGACCGCGGAGACGCCGGCCCTCACGCTGCACCACCTCGAGCAGATGACCACCCCCATGACACGACTGGCGGCGCTCGACCGCATCGAGGCCGCCGCCCGCGCCGAGCGCGCCGACCTGGCTCGCGATTGGTCAGCGGAACTCCGCCAGTTCGGCGCGGCGGTCGAGTCGGGCTGGGCGCGTGCCGCCGCCGCATATGGCCGCGCGCTGCTATCCGCTGACGCGCACGCGTCAGAGCAGTTCGAGCAGGCGATTCAGCAGGCCGGCACCGCCGCGCGCCGGTTCGACCGGGCCCGTATCCACCTCGGCTACGGCGAGTACCTGCGCCGCGCCCGCCGCCGGGTCGATGCCCGCGCCCACCTGCGCACCGCACTCGACGTGTTCGAGGACCTCGGGGCCGCGCGGTGGGCCACTCGCGCCGCGCAAGAGCTGCGTGCCTCCGGCGAAACCGCCCGCCGCCGCGACGTCACCACCGCGACGCAGCTCACCGCCCAGGAACGGCAGGCCGCCACACTCGTTCGGCAGGGCCTGTCCAACCGGGACGCCGCCGCCCAGCTGTTCCTCAGCCCCCGCACCGTCGACTTCCACCTGCGCAACGTGTTCAGCAAGCTCGGTCTCAGCTCGCGCGCCGAACTTGCCGCGCTCCAGCTCGGCTGAGCACCCGGCGGCGGCGCGGCCGGTGAACCTGGCGATTCTCCCGGTGCGACGCCTTCCCGGCGGCTCATAGTGTCCCGGTAGCAACCGGACGTAAAGGGAGCCCACCGATGACCAGCATCGCCGCCACCGCCCCGCCTGAGCGCGCCTCCGGCGGACCGCGTCCCAGAGGGCGACTGCGTGCCCTGCGCGGACCTGCTATCTGCGGCGCTGCCACAGGCGCTCTCCAGGCGGCGTCACCGCTCGCCTTCTGGTGGCTGGAGCCCAGGACCGTCTACGCGCTCGGGCTCGTCCTCATCGCGGCCGTCTACATCGGTTTCAGCGTGGCCGATGGACGCTGGAAAGTCATCGCCATCGAGAGCAGCGTGGCCGGAATTTTCGTAGTCGTGGCCGCGGTGAGTGTCACCGGATCGGCATGGCTGCTTGTACTCGGGCTGGCCGGCCACGGCCTGAAGGACCTATGGCAGCACCGCACGCACTTCGTCCGGAACACGCGCTGGTGGCCACCGTTCTGCGCCACCGTCGACTGGGTCGCCGCCGGAATCCTCACCGGCGCACTGTTGATGGGAGTTTCCTTCCATGGCTAGGAATGATGTTCGGCTTCACCGTCGCCCTGAGCTCGTGGACGTGGTCGTGATCGGCGGCGGCCAGGCCGGCCTGGCCATGGCCTGGCACCTGGCCCGTCAGCACCTGCGGTTCGTGGTGCTGGAGGCGGCCCCTGAGCCCGGGCACGTCTGGCGCTCACGCTGGGACTCCCTCACCCTGTTCACCCCCGCCCAGTACGACGCCCTCCCCGGCATGCCGTTTCCCGGACCGCCCGATACCTAACCGACTAAAGAGCAGGTCGCCGACTACCTCAACGCCTATGCAGCGGAGTTCAACCTGCCGGTCAGGCTGGACATGCGGGTCACCGCCCTGATCCGTACGGCGGAGGGCTTTGAGGCCCGGACCGGTGATGGCGTCTTCCGCGCCCGTCAGGTGGTGGCGACCGGTCCGTTCCAGGTGCCTTATGTGCCGTCGGCCGCCCAGCGGCTCGACGACTCGGTGACTCAATTGCACAGCGCCGGATACCGCAATCCGCGAACGTTGCCGCCGGGCCGGTGCTGGTCGTGGGCGGCGGTAACTCCGGGTTCCAGATCGCCGAAGAGCTTGCCGCGACCCGCCAGGTCGACCTGTCGATCGCCGCCAACGCGCCGGTGCTGCCGCAGCGACTGGCGGGCAAGATCTGTTCTGGTGGCTCACCCGGATCGGCCTGATGCGGTCACCGCCGAGTCCCGGCCGGGCCGCCGGCTGCGGGCCCGGCCCGATTTCATCATCGGCAGCAGCCGCCGCCGGCTCCGGTCGGCCGGGGTCCGGTTCCGGCCTGCCGTGGCCGACGCGGAAGGGCGCACCGTCCGGTTCGCCGACGGCACCAGCCTGAACGCCAGCATCGTGATCTGGACAACTGGTTACCGCTCGGACTACTCCTGGATACACATTCCCGGTCTAGTCGGTGACGGGGAGGTAATCCACCGGCGCGGCGTCACCGATGTCCCCGGCCTGTACTTCCTCGGCCTGCCCTGGCAGCACAGCCGCGGCTCGGCCCTGCTCGGCTTCGTCCGCGAAGACGCCGCCTACCTGGTCAGGCGCATCACCAGCCACGCCACCGCCAGCCAATCCGCCGCCCCGGCTCGCCTCCCAGCAGCCGGGGTGACCCGGCCTGGCCGTACCCCGCCTAGCTCAGTCATGACAATGAGTCGGCGTCCAGGCCGAGCCGCTGCAAGCTGGCTTCCAGCGACGACCGGACGCCGTCCGGCGAGTAGTCCCTGACCCGGGCCAGCGGCGGCGCGCCGTGAAAGCCTTCCGTGTCGTCCAGCGGGCCGGGCGGCCGGATGACCAGCAGCCAGCTTCGGCCCAGCTCGCGGCGGGGCAGAAGAGTCTGGTCACCAGCCGTCATCGGCTTTCCTCAGGGGCAAAGATCGGGTCATATATGCCTCCTGAGGCTAGAGAACGCCACTACTACGCACAATACCTTGATATTGGTCGGGTCAATAGTTACTGTGAGCAGCACTGAACGATGAGTTCCGCGGTTCCGCCGCTCCGGCCGGGCGGGGAGCGCGCTGGGCTCAGGCGACGCAGCCTGCGCCGGTCGCCCGGTCGCGTGGTGTCATCGATCGAAATGAGGTAGTACAGCAGATGAACCGAAGTTTGGCTACGGCGATGACGGCGGCAGGCCTGCTCGGGTTGGCCGTACTGGCCGGGTGCAGCAGCAGCAGCAGCGGAGCGACCACCAGCGCGACGGCGGGCACCGCAAGGAAATGACCAGCAAGCGGCCCACTGCCGCGGGACGGAGCGTGCCGGAGTGAGGATAACGTCACTGCAGGTGCGGGACATCCGGTTCCCCACCTCACGGTGGCTCGACGGCTCCGACGCGATGCACCGCGCGCCCGACTACTCCTGCGCCTACGTCACGCTCGGCACCGACTCCGGCCCGCAGCTGCAGGGATGCGGCCTGACCTTCACCAACGGCCACGGCACGGAGGTAGTGGTAGCCGGCGTCCGCGCGCTGGAACGCCTGGTCGTAGGCAGGAGCCTGGAGGAGATCACGTCGCGCATGAGCGACTTCTGGCGGAGCCTGACCTCTGAGGACCAGCTTCGCTGGCTCGGGCCGGAGAAGGGCGTGATGCACCTGGCGGTCGCCGCGGTGGTCAACGCCGTCTGGGACCTGTGGGCCAAGAGCGAGGGCAAGCCGTTGTACCGGCTCCTCGCCGATCTGTCACCCGAGCAGATCGTCGCCACGATCGACTTCCGCTACATCGAGGACGCGCTGTCCCCGGCCGAAGCGCTCGGCATCCTTACCCGGGCCCGGGTCGGCCGGGAGGACCGCCTGGCCACGATCCTGCGCTCCGGATACCCCGCCTACACCACCTCGGCCGGCTGGCTGGGGTACGACGACGAGAAGATCTCACGGCTGGCCCGGGAGGCGACCGCCGCCGGTTTCACGCACGTGAAGATGAAGGTCGGCCAGGATCTCACCGCGGATTCCCGGCGGGCCGCGCTGATCAGGGACGCGATCGGCCCGGAGGGCGTACTCATGATGGACGCCAACCAGTACTGGGGCGTCGATGCGGCCATCGTGGCGATGAAGCAGCTCCGTGCCTACGATCCCTGGTGGATCGAGGAGCCGACCAGTCCGGACGACATCCTGGGGCACGCGCGGATCCGGCGGGAGATCGCCCCGGTCCGGGTCGCGACCGGCGAGCACGTGCAGAATCGCGTCGTCTTCAAGCAGCTCTTCCAGGCCGGCGCCATCGACGTCTGCCAGATAGACGCGTGCCGGCTCGGCGGAGTCAACGAGGTGCTCGCGGTCCTGCTGCTCGCCGCGAAGTTCGGCGTTCCCGTATGCCCGCACGCCGGCGGCGTCGGCCTGTGCGAGTACGTGCAGCACCTGGCCATATTCGACTACATCGCCGTCAGCGCATCCTTCGACGACCGCATCGTCGAGTGGGTGGACCACCTGCACGAGCATTTCCGCGACCCGGCCGTCGTCCGGGCCGGCCGTTATCTGGCCCCGACAGCACCCGGTTACAGCATCGAGATACTCTCCGAGTCGCTGGATCAGTACGAGTTCCCCCATGGTCCGGCCTGGCGAGGCGCGCCGCCCCTGGCGGCCATGCCTCCGGCAGTGAGGTGAACGTGAGCGAACCGGCTGCCGTATCTATCGCCTGGAGGTGTCCACCCGTGCCGCGTGACGGCCACAAGACCAGCGACGAAGCGCCGGCCCCCGCCCCGGCTCTCACCGATCAGGCAATCGTCAAGATCAAGGACCTGATCCTGACCGGTGAGTTCCAGGCTGGCGCGAAGCTGCCCCCCGAACGAGACTTGGCGCAGAAGCTCGGCCTGTCACGCAACTCGCTGCGCGAGGCTGTACGGGCCCTGACCCTCATCGGGGTACTCGACACCCGGGTGGGCGACGGAACGTACGTCACCAGCCTCGACGCCGACCTGCTCATGACAGGCATGGGCTTTGTCGGGGAGCTGCTCGACAGCAAGACCCTCCTCGAGGCGCATCAGGTGCGGCGGGTCCTCGAGCCCTTCGCCACGGGCCTGGCCGCCACCCGGCTCAGTGAGAAGGACTTCGCCGAACTCGCGGACGTCCTGGAGCGGATGGACCGGGCCGACACGACGCAGGCCTTCATCGATGCCGACAATGACTTCCATCGCGTCATCAACAGTGCGGCGGGCAACGCGACGCTGGCATCCCTCATCCACAACCTGTCCGGGGGCATGATGCGCGCCCGGCTGTGGCGGACCGCGACCGAACATGACGCGGTGGATATCACCAGGCGGCTGCACCACGATATTTACGTCGCCTTGCGGGCCGGAGACGCCGGGCGCGCCAGCGCGGCCGACCTGATCCACCTCGCGGAGAACGAGCGCTGGCTGGAGATGATGCTGGCCAGCGGCGAGCTGAGCCGGCCGCAGGCCGGCCGCGGGCTCCGCCCGCTCAGCAACCGTCCCGGCCGGAGCCCGTCGTGAAGGCGGTCTACTACCAGGGATCCGGAACATTCACCGTCGGGCGCGGTGAGATCCTCCCGCCAGGAGAGGGCGAGGTCCGCCTCGAGGTCGCTTATTGCGGGCTGTGCGGGACGGACCTGCACATCGCGCACGGATCCATGGATGACCGGGTGCGGCCGCCGCAGGTCATCGGGCACGAGATGGCGGGGACGGTCGCCGAGACCGGGACCGGGGTGACAGGCCTGCGCCCGGGCGACAAGGTGGTGGTCCGTCCGCTGGACAGCCGCGGCCAGACCGCGGCGGACAAGGGCATCAGCCACATCTGCCGGAACCTGAAATTCCTCGGCATCGACACGCCCGGGGCATTCCAGCATTCGTGGACCGTGCCGGCCTTCACCATCCACCGGCTGCCGCCCGACACCGACCTCAAGCTGGCCGCGCTCACCGAGCCCCTCGCCGTCGCCTGTCACGACGTCCGCCGCGGCCGGGTGGCGGCCGGGGAGACCGTCGTGGTGATCGGCGGCGGCCCGATCGGGGTCATGATCGCCCTGGTCGCCCGCTCGCGAGGCGCCCAGGTCATCGTCAGCGAAGTCAACGCCAGCCGGCTCGCCTTTATCCGGCGACTCGGGCTTACGGTCATCGATCCCGGCCAGGCCGACCTGGCCCAGGCCGTGGAAGAGGTCACCCGGGGAGCCGGCGCCGACGTCGTCTTCGAAGTCTCGGGCTCGGCCGGCGGCGCCATGACGATGACCAAGCTGGCCGGCCTGCGCGGCCGGATCGTCGTGGTAGCGATCTTCTCCGCGCCGCCGGCGGTCAACCTGTTCGATGTCTTCTGGAAGGAGCTCGAAGTGCTCGGGACGCGGGTTTACGAGCCCGAGGACTACGAGAACGCCATCGATTTCGTCATCGGCGGGAGGCTGCCGCTGGCGGACCTGATCACGTCCGTCGAGCCACTCGAGCGACTGCCCGCCGCGCTGGAAGAGCTCGAGCGCAACCCGTCGGCCATGAAGATCCTCGTGGACTGTCGCGCATGAGCGCCCGCCACGCGGTCTCTCCGTTCGACCTCGCGGGCAAGACCGCCCTGGTGACCGGATGCCGGCGGGGAATCGGCCGGGCCGCCGCGGCGGGGCTGGCCGCGGCGGGCGCCGACATCGTCGGCGTCAGCGCCGCCCTGGAAAAGGACGGCGGCGAGGTCGGCGAGGAGGTTCGCGCCTGCGGCCGGGCCTTTACCGGCTTCCGCTGCGACCTCTCCGAGCGCGAGTCGGTCTACCGGCTGCTGGCCGACCTCGGCGGGCTGGCCCGGCCAGTGGACATCCTGATCAACAACGCGGGCACCATCGCCCGGCGGCCGGCCGCCGAGCACGCCGACGAGCTCTGGGACCGCGTGCTCGAGGTGAACCTGACGGCGCAGTTCGTCCTTACCCGGGAGCTGGGCCGCGGCATGCTCGATCGCGGCGCCGGGAAGGTGGTATTCGTCGCCTCGATGCTGTCCTTCCAGGGCGGGATCAACGTCCCCGGTTACACCGCGAGCAAAAGCGGGCTGGTGGGACTGGCGAAGGCGCTCGCCAACGAGTGGGCCGCCCGCGGCGTCAACGTGAACGCCGTCGCACCCGGCTACATCAAGACCGACAACACTCGCGCGCTTCAGGACGACCCCGGCCGGTCCGCCGAGATCCTGGCCCGGATCCCGGCCCGGCGCTGGGGCACCCCCGGCGACGTCGCGGGCGCCATCGTCTTCCTTTCCTCGGGCGCCGCGTACTACGTGCACGGCTCGGTCGTGCCCGTCGATGGCGGGTGGCTGGCCCGATGACGCCGGCGACCGCGGCTGCGAGCGACGCCCACGATCAGGTCGCGCAGTGGCTGGCCCGCGTCAAGGTGCTGCCGGTCCTGACCGTCTCCGATGTCCGTACGGTGGAGGCAACCTGCCATGCCCT
>JAJKHX010000331.1 GCA_021154785.1 Nocardiopsis sp. | reverse complement strand
CGCCGTTGCACAGACACGTCCTGCCGCCTGCCTCATAGGGGATGTTGTGCTCGTAGTCGCAGGTCGCGGCGGGCCGCCGGCACACCGGACTTGCACACGTCGCGTGCCGGATCCGGGCGAGGTGCCGGAGCTTGACGCCAGGGTCATATCCGCGGGACTCGAATCGGTGGTCGCAGTTCTCCGTGGTGAGGGAGTCGATGGTGACGATCAGTTCCTTACCGGAGATCCGCAGGATCCAGGTCCCGGCGCCGCCACGTGGCCCATCGCGGCTCGCAGGCGTGAACGAGAACCCGGGTCGGTCACGATTCCCGGGTCTGCTGTGGTTGCCGTGCTTGGGGTGGTTTTTGGGTGCTGGTCGGGCGCAGCCGTGGGCGGTGGCGTGCCCGTCGGTGTCGGTGATGGTGACGCACCAGGTGGTTTTCGGGCTGGCGGCGGCGGCGCGGGCCAGATCGCGGGCGAGCCAGGGGTCGACAGGCCCGAAACCGGACAGCTCGCCGGGCCGGTTGGCTAGTCCCAGTGTGGTGGCCAGCGGGACGTCAGGTTCACATTCGCGGCGAACCCGCCGGTCCCGCCGGGGATCGAGCCGGATGGGGTGCCGGGGCGGGAGTCGCGGCCCAGGAGCAGGTCGAGGTAGGCGCGGCCGCGGAGCTGGTCCAGGTCGCCGTCCACCCCGGCGGCCCGGAGCTGGCGGGCCCACCAGGTGATCCGTTGCCCGGCCGCGATCACATCGGCCGGGGGGAGTTCGCGTCCGGCCAGGGCGGCGTTCCCGGAGTCCTCGGCCCACTGCTCGACCCGGGCGTCGCGGGCGGCGGCCTCCCGCCGGTCCTTTGCCTTCTCCGGCGCGACGTCCATAACGGCCTTTTTGATCGCCTCGCGCAGGGAGCCGGGGGTGAGCCGCCCGGCCCGTCCCAGCACTCTCGCTTCCGCCGCGCGGGCCTCCGCCTCGTCGAGGTGGGCGGTGTTGCTGGCGGTGATCCGCGCCTTCTCCGGGCTGACGATTCCGTCGAGCAGGGCGGCGCGGGTTTCGGGCAACTTGCTGTCGAGGTTCTCGGCAAGGGCGGCGAGCCCGTCCGCGGCCCGGCGGGACTCAGCTAGTGCGTGGGCAATCTCATCGGCCAGGTAATCCTCATCCCGCGCCCCGGATCCCTGGCTTGAGGCCGGTAGCTCGAGGACAGGACGGCGGCGGCGCAGCTCCGTGATGGCGGCCAGCTTCCGGGCGTGCGCGTGGGATTCGGACCGATCCCACGCGCACAGCACACCGATCAGTTCATCATCAGAGGCGCCCGCATAGGTGTCGTCCGGTCCGGCCGCCGCATCGGCCAGCATTACTAGGTCTGGGCAGCCGGGCATCACGTCCAGGCACTGCCCGGTCCCGAACGCCGCCGCCCGGCTGGACGATTCCCCGGCCCGCATTCTCGCCGATCCCGGCTGCCCGGGGCCCCGACGTCGCGCCGAGGCCGCGGCCGCCTGCGCTGCCAGCACGTCTGATACCCCGGCCGGGTCGGCGTCATTCGCCGCATGTACCCGGGTCGCCGCGGCGATCTCCGCCAGCTCAGCATCCGTCAGGTCCAGCACCTCAGGATCGAGGTAGTCCTCTTCGACCGGGTACTCCTCCGGATCGGTCCACCCGACGGGCTCGCACTCCAGCTCCGCTCGCCATTCCTCCGCCGTCATCGGGTCCGGGCGCGTGATCACCGGCTCCCACGGCACCTCACCGTCAGGCTCGCCCAGGCGCCGGGCGGGAGTCTCGTCCCGCCCGCCAGGCCCGTGAGCTGACGATGCGCCCATGGATCTCCCTTCAAAGAGTAATCCATCACTCGAAATCATAGTCGATATAGACAAATTTAGCAACTGAGTTCCGTTAAAGAATACGAGTTATGAGGGTGGGAAGGGAAGTGCTCGTGTGAAACAAGCGAGCAATCGATCAAGATCGTCATGCGCGAAACCGAGAACATCGCTATCCGCGAAGGCGCTAATCCCCGCAAGTGTCATCGCGGCGGCATTGGCCATGCCATCCCGCCAGTGCCACTGCCCCGTCCCGGCACCGGCGGATGGCTACTCCAGCACCGGCGGCTCAGAAACCTGCCTGCTCAGCACGACTTTCCCCCGGGCCCTGCGGTCCGCGATGACCCCCAGCGCGCCCCGCGCGTCAGCGAACGGGAACGCCATCACCGGCGGGTCGCCCAGCCTCCCGTCCCGCCGCAGCCCGACAAGCGAAGACCACAGCTCACCCACCACCTCGGGCCGCGCCTCGAAGAATTCACGGAAGGCCACCCCGAGCACCCCCGTGTTCCCCAGCAGCAGCCGGTTCACCTTCACCACCGGGATCTCGCCCCCGGCGAATCCGACCACCAGCAGCCGCCCGAGCGGCGCCAGCGACCGCAGGCTGTCCGTCATCCGGTCACTCCCGACGGGATCGAGCACGATATCGACCGAACGTTCCCCCAGCAAGCCTCGCACCGCCCCCAGCCAGCCGCCCGCCAGCACGGCGTGATCCGCGCCGCACCGCAGCGCGAAGTCCCGTTTCGCCTCGTCACCGGCCACCGCGACCGTGCGCAGCCCCAGCGCCCGCCCCAGCTGGATGGCCGCGATCCCGACGCCCCCCGCCGCGCCGTGCACGAGCAGCGTCTCGCCCGCGGCCGCCTGACCGCGCCGGACCAGCGCGAACAGCACGGTCAGGTAGTTGAGGCAGGCCGCTACGCCCGCCTCGAAGCCCATCCCGTCCGGCAGCGGCAAGACCCGTTCGGCCGGGGCACTGACAACCTCCTGCCAGCAGCCGGAGGACGCCAGAACCACCACCCGCTGCCCCGCGGACAGACCCGAGCCGGACCGGCCCGAGCCGGACAAACCCGAGCCGGACGGAGCCGACCGCACCACCCCAGCGGCGTCCATGCCCGGTACATACGGAACGGGTACCTTCATCTGGTACTGCCCCCGGGTCTGCAGCAGGTCGGCGAACGACACCCCCGCGGCGACCACGTCGACGAGCACACCCGTCTCAAGAGCTGGTTCCGCGGTCGGCTCCCACACGACGTCGCCGGGACCGGTGAAGCCGGTGATCTTATGCGCGTACATCACACCTCGCAGACCCTCAGATGGTTGGGACCGTTGACCCGCGACCGCAGATACCCGGTCGGCGTGACCCCGGCGAGCTCGCGGAACTCACCGGCCAGATGCGGCTGGTCGGCGTACCCGTGCCGGAAAGCCACCGTCGCCCAGTCCACCTCAGCCTGCCCGTCGAGATCTCGGGCCACGCGCTTGAGCCGCTGGATCCGGGCGAAGCGCTTAGGGGTCAGGCCCACCTGCGCGGTGAACCGCCGGCGCAGGGTCCGGGGGAGCAGCCCGAGCTGGTCGGCCACCTCGCCCACCGCCACTCCGCGGTCCAGCGCCCCGGCCGCCGCGATGACCAGGGGGTCAGGCCCAGGACCGGCCAGGACGGAACGGAGAACCTCCTCGGCAGCCGCCAGCGCGGCGCCGGGAGTGGCCGCCTCGAGCAGCCGTTCGCGCAGGCAGGCTCCCGTCCGGCCCCACAGCTCCGGCAGCGGCACCAGGTCGTCGCGCAGCGCGGATACCGGCACGCCGAAAAAGCAGCAGGCTGCCCCGAGCGCGAAGGACACGGCCACGTGCCCGTGCCCTTCCTCGAATTCGATCACCGTCGCCCGGCTGGCCGGCCCGGAGACCATCGTCCCTGGAACCTGGCGGCCGCCCCCAGACGAGCCGAACGAACGGAACGCGTCCCGGTTCAGGTTCACCCACAGCCCGGTCTCCGGCCCGGGCAGGATCTTCTCGACCGATCTCCGCGGCTGCTCGCCCGCCCGGTACGTGACCGCCGTGACCAGCTCGCCGAGCGGGCCGGAAGGGCGCCGGGTCACCACGGTCACGGCCGGTGTCCCTTTTCGCCAAGACCCCGGCCGTCACCGGCTGGCAAGATCGAAGCCACGAGCACACCGAGAACGGAGGGCATCTCACCGATGGTAGAAGACCAGGACGACGTCGACCTCGACCGCCTGCTCGACCTGGCCACCCCGTGGTGCCTGCGGGTGGCCGCCACGCTGCACCTAGCCGGGCACATCACGGACGGCCTCGGCGACATCGCCGCCCTGGCCGCCGCGACGGGATGCGACCCCGGCGCCCTGCACGCCGTCCTCGGTCACCTGGTCGCCCAGGGAGTCTTCACCGAGCCGTCGCCCGGGCAGTTCGCGGTGAACGCGCCCGCGGCGAGGCTCGCGACTACCCCGTTCGTTGATCTGGAGGGGATCGGCGGCCGGATGGCGCACACCTGGGGGACGCTGCTCGACTACGTGCGTACCGGCCAGCCCGCCTATCAGCGGGTCTTCGGCCGTCCCTTCTGGGAGGACCTGGCCGCTCACCCGGAGATCGCGGCCGAGTTCGACGCGCTCATGGGGCCGGCCGGGCACGGCGTGCCCGACTACGGTGTCGAGCTCAGCCGCGGCTGGGACACCGTGCGCACCGTCGTCGACGTGGGCGGCGGCACCGGGGCCCTGCTGGCCGCGCTGCTCAGACGCCACCCGGCGGCCCGCGGCATCCTGGTCGACCTGCCCGGCACCGTAGCCCGGGCGGGGGAGGTCATCAACGACGTCGCCGACCGGGTGACGATCGCCGGGCAGAGCTTCTTCGACCCGCTGCCCGCCGGCGCCGACCTCTATTTGCTCAAGAGCGTCCTCAACGACTGGCCCGACGAGCCGACCGTGGCCATCCTGCGCCGCTGCGCCGAGGCCGCGCGACCGGACACCGCCATCGCCATCCTCGGCGGTGTCTCCCCCGACGAAGCACCGCGCGAACTCGGCATCGACATGCTGGTAGCGGGCGGCACGACCAGCCCGCTCGCCCATTTCACCGGCCTGGCGCGGCAGGCCGGCCTGGACGTCACCGCCGCCCGCACCCAGGCCAGCGGCCGCTTCGTCGTCGAATGCCGCCGCGCGGAAGGGATCACCTCATGACCCAGGACCCGGCAGGCACCCGCCCGCTCAGCCCCGGCCAGGTCTGCTACCTGCAGCTGCCCGCGGCCGACCGGCGGCGCGCGGCGGCGTTTTACCAAACCGTCTTCGGCTGGAAGACCGGGGAGCACTATCCGGACTTCGTGTCGCCCGGCCTCATCGGCGAGTGGGTCGAGGGCCGCCCGCCCGCTCTGGAGGCCGGCCCCGTGGTCTGGCTCGCCGTCCGGGACCTGGAGGAGACCCTCGGCCTGGTCACCGCCCGCGGCGGGCGGATTCTCACCCCGCCCGCCTCCGACGGCCCGACCCGGATCCTCGCCACGATCGCCGACCCCGAGGGCAACCCCATCGGCCTGGCCGCCCACACGCCGCCCGCTCAGGCACCGCATTAACTCAAGCACCGCATTAACTCAAGCACCGCATTAAAAGGATTCAGCTTCCGGCGGACGCACGGAGGAAAGGTCCCCTCCCCACCCGTTGTTACAGTGTAATCCGGTAATCATCAACGGGCTGGGAGATGCCATGGAGTCCAGTCGGCCTCTGGACGCATATTCGCAAATCGTCACCGGCGTGGCCGAACGGCTCACGCCCAAGGTCGCCAGCCTCCGCGTTCCCCGCGCGGACCAAAGGCAAGGCCGCGCCGGCGAGAGCCTCGGCTCCGGCGTGGTCTTCACCGGCGACGGGTTCCTGCTCACCAACGCTCACGTGGTCGGCCAGTCCACCGCGGGCACCGCCGAGTTCTCCGACGGCACGTCGGCGCCGTTCCGGGTGGTGGGCGCCGACCCGCTGTCCGACCTCGCGGTGCTGCGCGCCGACGGCCCGACCCCGGAACCCGCCGAGCTCGGTGAGGCGGACACCCTGAAAGTCGGCCAGCTGGTGGTCGCGGTCGGCAACCCGCTCGGGCTGGCTGGCTCGGTCACGGCCGGCGTGGTCAGCGCGCTCGGCCGGTCGCTGCCGGCCCGCGGCCGCGTCATCGAGGACGTCATCCAGACCGACGCCGCGCTCAACCCGGGCAATTCCGGCGGCGCGCTGGCCGATGCCGAAGCGCGCGTGGTCGGCATCAACACGGCCGTGGCCGGCGTGGGCCTGGGCATGGCCGTCCCGGTCAACGAGACCACCCGGCGGATCATCTCCGCGCTGATGCGCGACGGCCGGGTCCGCCGCGCCTACCTGGGCCTGGCCATGATCCCGGGTCCGGTGCCGGCCCAGTGGCGCGAGCGCATCGGGAGGCAAAAGGGACTGCTGGTGGCACAGGTGGTCGCGAACGGCCCCGCCGCCAAGGCCGGCCTGCGGCCGGGCGACCTGCTGCTGACCGTGGCCGGGAAGCCCGTCGCGGTCTCCCAGGACCTGCAGCGGCTGATGTTCGACGAGGCGATCGGCCGTCCCCTCGCCATCACCGTAATGCGCAACGGCGCCCTAGTCGACGTCATCGCCGAGCCCTCGGAGCTAGTCGCCGCCTGAGACCGAGCCCGGGACCGAGCCCGGGACCGAAGAAAGGAAACGCTCCACCTCGGCCGGGCTCCGCAGCCGGACGAAGTGAAGCTTCGCGTTCGCGGGATCGGCCATCGCCGCCTCCAGCTTGGCCCGGGTCGCGGCGTGCGTCTGCCAGGCCCAGGCGATGACGGACTCCTCCTTGTCCACGGAGAACAGGTTCCGCCAGCGCTCGCGGTTGCCGTTCCACAGCTCGACCCGGCGGGCCGCCCGCTGGAACGACCGCCAGATGATCCGCCGCATCACCGTGCGCTTCGGCAGGTCCAGCCAGACCACGGTGTCCGCCCGGGCCCAGACCAGGTCCTTGACGTTGCTGGTGTAGTTCCCGTCGATGACCCAGCGCTCGCCCGCCACCGCCGCGCTGACCCGCCGCCGGAATTCTTCCCGGGGCAGCGGCACCCAGCCAGGCTGGTGGTAGACGGAGTCCAGCTCGAGGAAATCGCCGCCGATGCGCACGGCCAGCGCCTTCCCCAGCGTGGATTTGCCCGCACCGGAAGTGCCCACCACCGAGACCCGCCGCATGGAAACAGACACGGGCGCCGAACCTAGCAACGGACGAGCCTCCTTGTCACCCGGATTTCCGCACCGCCATGATGGGCTCATGATCCACGAACCGGTACGGTCACCCCGCGGTACCCAGCTAACCTGCCAGAGCTGGGCCACCGAGGGCGCCATGCGCATGCTGATGAACAACCTCGACCCCGAGGTGGCCGAACATCCCGACCAGCTCATCGTCTACGGCGGCTCCGGCCGCGCCGCGCGCAGCTGGGAGGCGTACGCGGCGATCATCGCCACCCTCCAAGATCTCAAGGACGACGAGACGCTGCTGGTCCAGTCGGGCAAGCCAGTCGGGGTCATGCGCACGCACGAGTGGGCCCCGCGGGTGCTCATCGCCAACTCCAACCTGGTCCCGCAGTGGGCGACCTGGGAGGAGTTCCGCCGCCTGGAGCAGCTCGGCCTGACCATGTACGGCCAGATGACCGCCGGTTCCTGGATCTACATCGGCACCCAGGGCATCCTCCAGGGCACCTACGAGACCTTCGCCGCCGTCGCCGCCAAACGGTTCGGCGGCACCCTGGCGGGCACGATCACGCTGACCGCGGGGCTCGGCGGCATGGGCGGCGCGCAGCCGCTGGCCGTCACCATGAACGGCGGCGTGGCCGTCTGCGTGGACTGCGACCAGTCCCGGATCACCCGCCGGATCGAGCACGGCTACCTCGACGAGCAGGCCGACGACACCGCCGACGCCGTCCGGCGCGCGTCCGCCGCCAGGGACAAGGGCCTGCCGCTGTCCATCGGCCTGCTCGGCAACGCCGCCGACATCTTCACGGAACTGCTCGCCAGCGGCGCCCCCATCGACATCGTGACCGACCAGACCTCGGCTCACGACCCGCTGACCTACCTGCCGCAGGGCGTCGCCTTCGAGGACATGGCCGCCCTCCGCGCCGAGGACCCGGAAGGATTTACGCGCCGGGCCCGTGAGTCGATGGCTCACCACGTGGCTGCCATGGTGGGGTTCCTTGACCACGGAGCAGAGGTCTTCGACTACGGCAACTCGATCCGCGGCGAGGCCGAGCTGGCCGGGTACACCCGCGCGTTCGACTTCCCCGGCTTCGTCCCGGCCTACATCAGGCCGCTGTTCTGCGAGGGCAAGGGCCCGTTCCGCTGGGCCGCGCTGTCCGGTGACCCGAAGGACATCGCCGCCACCGACCAGGCCATCCTCGACCTGTTCCCGCAGAACGAGGCGCTGACCCGGTGGATCACCCTGGCCCAGGAGAAGGTCCACTTCCAGGGCCTCCCGGCCCGGATCTGCTGGCTCGGCTACGGCGAGCGCAACCTGGCCGGGGTGCGCTTCAACGAGATGGTCGCGAGCGGCGCGGTTTCCGCGCCTATCGTGCTTGGCCGTGATCATCTTGACTGCGGGTCGGTGGCGTCGCCCTATCGGGAAACCGAGGCGATGGCCGACGGCTCCGACGCCATCGCCGACTGGCCGCTGCTGAACGCGCTGGTCAACACGGCCTCCGGCGCCTCCTGGGTGTCGATCCATCACGGCGGCGGC
Source organism: Nocardiopsis sp. (assembly GCA_021154785.1). Classification (GTDB taxonomy): domain Bacteria; phylum Actinomycetota; class Actinomycetes; order Streptosporangiales; family Streptosporangiaceae; genus Palsa-504. The sequence goes on along the minus strand of JAJKHX010000331.1, from coordinate 3,459 downwards.
GTGGGCATCGGCCGTTCCATCCACGCCGGGCAGGTCTGCGTGGCCGATGGCAGCGAGCTGGCCGGCCAGAAACTGGAGCGGGTCCTGACCAACGACCCGGCCATGGGCGTGATCAGGCACACCGACGCCGGCTACGAGCGGGCCTCGGCCGTGGCCGCCGAGCGCGGTGTCCGGGTCCCGATGGCCGAACAGTGACGTTTGCCGAGCTCTGGCAGGAACTGGCGCCGATCGGCCGGGACCCGGGCACCGGCGGCTACCGCCGCTACTCGTGGACCCCGGCCGACGCCCAGGGCCGCGCCTGGTTCACCCGGCACGCCGAGGCGCTCGGGCTGTCCGTGGAGCCCGACCGCAACGGCAACCTGTGGGCCTGGTGGGGCGAGACCCGGACCGGCGCCATCGCCACCGGCAGCCACCTGGATTCGGTCCCCGACGGCGGGGGCTACGACGGAGCGCTTGGCGTCGCATCGGCGCTCGCCGCCGTGAAAATGCTGAAAGACAAAGGCTTTTATCCCGAACGGGCGGTCGTTCTCGCCCTGTTCACCGAGGAAGAGGGCGCGAGGTTCCGCGTTCCTTGCCTAGGCAGCCGCCTCATGACGGGTGCGGTCGACCCGGATACGGCGCGCTCCCTCGCCGGTGATGACGGTGTCACGCTGGCCGAGGCGATGACCGCCGCGGGCGCCGACCCCGTCCGGCTCGGCCCCGACGACGACCTGCTCGGACGGCTGGCCGCGTTCGTCGAGCTGCACGTCGAGCAGGGCCGCGCCCTGGCCCCGCTGGACGCCGTGATCGGCGTGGCCGAGGGGATCTGGCCGCACGGGCGGTGGCGCTTCGACTTCGGCGGCCGCGCCGACCACGCGGGCACGGCCCGGTTCGCCGACCGCAACGACCCGATGCTGCCCTACGCGAGCACCGTGCTGGCCGCCCGCCAGGTCGCCGCGGCGAACGGCGCCCTGGCCACGTTCGGCAAGGTCATCGCCGAGCCAGGCGGCGCCAACGGGGTCAGCTCGTCGGTCCGGGCCTGGCTGGACTGCCGGGCCCCCGGCGGTGAAAGCCTCGACCAGGCTTTCACCGCTATTCATTCCGCCGCCGCTGACGCGGCGGCGGCGCACGGGGTGACCCTTACTGTGAGCAAGGAGTCGTACACTCCGCTGGTGCGCTTCGACGAGACCCTGCGGGACCGGATCACCGGCGTGCTCGCCGCGGCCGGGACCGACGCCCCGGTGCTTCCCACCGGCGCCGGCCACGACGCCGGGATCCTGGCGGCCCGGATACCCACGGCCATGCTGTTCGTCCGCAACCCGACTGGCGTTTCCCACTCCCCGGCCGAGGAGGCTCACCTGGCCGACTGCGAAGCCGGCGTGCGCGCCCTCGCCCTCGTCCTCGAGGACCTGGCCCGTTGACCCGCCAGTGGCTCGCGGAGCTGGCGTGGCTCCCCGGCCAGGGCATCTGCCGCGACGTCCTGATCGAAGCCAACGGCGACCGCTTCACCGCCGTCACTCCCGGCTCGGCCGCCTCGAGCACCGAGCGCCTCGCCGGCCTCACCCTCCCCGGCTTCGCCAACGCGCACTCGCACGCCTTCCACCGGGCGCTGCGCGGCGTCACCCAGGCGGATCGCGGCACGTTCTGGACCTGGCGCGAGCGGATGTACCAGGTCGCCGCCCGGCTGGACCCGGACAGCTACCTGGCCCTGGCCCGTGCCGTCTACGCCGAGATGACCCTGGCCGGGATCAGCTGCGTGGGGGAGTTCCACTACCTGCACCACCAGCCGGACGGCCGCCCCTACGCCGACCCGAACGCGATGGGCCGGGCCCTGGTCCAGGCGGCCGCCGAGGCGGGCCTGCGGATCACCCTGCTCGACACCTGTTACCTGGCCGGCGGCCTCGACCAGTCCGGCGTGCTGCCGCTGGCCGGCCCGCAGATCAGGTTCGGCGACGGCGACGGGGCGAAGTGGGCGGCCCGGGTCGAGGCTCTCTGCCCGGACGGGCGGGACCCGGACGCGCAGGGGCTGGACGGGCAGGGCCTGATCGCCCCGCACGCGCGGGCCGGCGCGGCTATCCACTCGGTCCGCGCGGTGCCGCCCGAGCACATGTACCCGGTCGTGACCTGGGCCAGCCGCCACGACGCGCCGCTGCACGTCCACCTGTCCGAGCAGCGGGCCGAGAACGACGCGTGCCGCGCGGTCTACGGCGTCTCGCCGACCCGGCTGCTGTACGACGAGGACGTGCTCGGGCCGCGTACCAGCGTGGTGCACGCCACCCACCTGAGCTCCGCGGACCTGCAACTGCTCGGCGGCAGCCAGGTCTACGCCTGCCTGTGCCCCACCACCGAGCGCGACCTCGGCGACGGGCTGGCCCCGGCCCGCCCGCTGGCCGCGGTCGGCTGCAGCCTCACCCTCGGCAGCGACAGCCACGCGGTCATCGACATCCTGGAAGAAGCCCGCGGGGTCGAGTACGCCGAGCGCCTGGCCCGCCGCTCGCGCGGCCACTTCACCGCCGAGGCCCTGCTCCAGGCGGCCACCTCGGCCGGCCACGCCAGCCTGGGCTGGCTGGATGCCGGGGAGATCACCCCCGGCGCCCGGGCTGACCTGGTCACCGTGTCCCTGGACTCGATCAGGACCGCCGGCACCAGGTCCCATGCTGGCGGCGAGCTGGCCCTGGAGGCGGCGGTGTTCGCCGCCAGCGCCGCCGACGTCCGCACCGTCGTGATCAGCGGCCGCGACGTGGTCCGGGACGGCGTCCACCAGCTCGTCCCCGACGTGCCCGGCGAACTGGCCCGCACCATCCGCGCCGTCCTTGGCTAGCGCCGTCCTTGGCTAGCGGCTCATGACCCCCGCGTCATGCTCGGCTCTAGCTTTCCCGGCCTCCCTTGCGACAATTGGCGTATGACCGATATCCCCGCCGTGGATCTAGGGCGCGGCGTCGCGATGCCGATGGTCGGGTTCGGCACCTGGCAGTTGCACGGCGAGCTCGCCTACGAGGCCACCCGGCACGCCCTGCAGGCCGGCTACCGGCATATCGACACCGCGACCATGTACCGCAACGAGGAACAGGTCGGCCGCGCCCTCGCCGACAGCCGCCTGGACCGGGCCGACGTGTTCATAACGACCAAGCTGCCGCCCGGCAACGCGGGCCGCGCCCGGGCCACCATCGCCGAGAGCCTGAAGGCGCTGGGCACCGACTACGTAGACCTGTGGCTGGTGCACTGGCCGCCCCGCGGCCGCCACCTGGTGCCGCTGTGGCGTGACTTCATCGCGGTCAGGGACGAGGGCCTGGCCCGCACGATCGGCGTCAGCAACTACAGCATCGCCCAGATCGACGAGCTCACCGCGGCGACGGGGGAGCGGCCCGCCGTGAACCAGATCCCGTGGAGTCCGTCCCGCTCCGACGCGGGCCTGCACGCCGCGCACGCCGAGCGCCACGTCGCGCTCGAGGGTTACAGCCCGCTCAAGGGCACCCGCCT
>JAJKHX010000330.1 GCA_021154785.1 Nocardiopsis sp. | reverse complement strand
GGTCGTGCAGTTCCCCGTAGGAGAGGTCTTCGCCGGGGAATGAGACGAACGGGTGGGCGGGGCGCTCGGAGGCCCGGGCCGACAGCAGCGCGGCCAGGGTGCGGTTGCCTGGATCCTGGTGTTGGCCAGGCCGTTCGGTCACTGGGGCTCCCTCATCGTCATTGCTTGTGCTGGGACCTGCCGGTGCGTAGGGTCGTTCTACCAACCGATCGGCAGATTGGCAAGCATGCGGTACCACGTCTACCTGGAAGCCGAGCCGACGCTCGAGTCCTACCGGCTCAGCCACCAGCCCCGGCCGGGATACGGGCCCGTGTTCATCTGCCCGTTCGTCGTGCTCACGGACTCGGCGGGCCAGCTGTACAACGCCATGCGCGGGGTCCAGGGGCAGAACAAGAACGAGACGATGAACATGGGCGTCTACCAGCTCAACGGGCAGCTGGACGACCAGTGCCCGGTGCTGTTTCCCTACAAGGAGAACCCGATCGCGGAGCGGTACTCCGTGACCGAGACGGCGGATTTTGTCAGTTACGTGGGCCAGAGCTGGCGGTTCGACTTCGGGGTTGACCGGTACCGGTGGAGTGACGGGGGCGGGCGGCTGTCGCTGTCAGCGCAGCGCCTCGGGCAGGTGTGCACGTTCTGGGTGCCGGAGCAGGAGGGGTACGAGTACCCGCAGATGCTCCGGTCGCACCTGGGGAAGGCGACCGGGACGCTGGACGGGGAGCCGGTCGAGGGGCTGTTCATGCTCGACTACATCTACAGCCGGCCGGACGCGATGTGGACCGAGATGGGGATGCTGACGAAGCTGCACAACGTTTGGCTGAACTGGCTGGTGGAGTACGACGATGGCGGGTACGAGGGGGGCTACGCCTGGCGGGGGCGGCCTGGTACCGGGTTCGCGGCTGCCCATCACGTGGTGGATGGGGTGAGCACCGCCCGCAGCGACGCCGAGGTGACTACCCACTTCACTGGGCGCGGCAGCGTGTCGCGGGTCGATTTGGCTCTGGGTCACGATGCGACGTTCACGCTTGAGCAGGCCGGGTCGACGGACTGGCCGCTGCACACCTGCGGGACTGTTTCGCCGAGTTCCGGGGCGGCCGGGCGGGCCATCGCCAAGAGCTGGAACTACACCGAGTTCTTCCCGCTGAACTGGGGTGCGGTGGCGGATTACCAGGCTGCGCACCGCGGGCTCTACGGCCGCTACCCGTCCTTCGCCCGGCTGATGAAGAATGCCCGGATCAAGGACCAGATCCTCGTCTTCGACGAGCTCTAGACGCCATGGCCGCTCCCACCTCCGCCTCGCTTTCTGCCGACGATATCTTCTGGGCCGATGCCGACCGGTACCTTGTCCGCTACGCCGGCGCCAGTGCGTTTACCCGCGAGATTATCGACCACGCGGCCGGAAGCTTCCTGTTCACCGAGAGCGGCCGCCGGATCCTCGACTTCACCTCCGGCCAGATGAGCGCGATCCTGGGCCATTCGCACCCGGAGATCGTCGCCACCGTCACGCGGCAGGCGGCCAAGCTCGACCACCTGTTCAGCGGCATGCTCAGCCGCCCCGTCGTCGACCTGGCACATCGGCTCGCCGAGACCCTGCCGGAACCGCTGGAGAAGGCGCTGCTGCTTACCACCGGCGCCGAGTCGAACGAAGCGGCCATCCGGATGGCAAAGCTCGTTACCGGCAAACATGAGATCGTCTCGTTCGCCCGTTCCTGGCACGGTATGACGCAAGCGGCCGCGGGCGCCACCTACAGCGCCGGCCGGAAGGGCTACGGTCCGGCCGCGCCCGGCAACTTCGCCATCCCCGCACCCAACCGCTACCGGCCCGATTTCACTACCGCCGACGGCGAGCTTGACTGGCAGCGTCAGCTGGACTTCGGTTTCGACCTGATCGACGCGCAGTCGGTCGGCAGCCTGGCCGCGGCCATCGTCGAGCCGATCCTCAGCTCCGGTGGCATCATCGAGCCGCCGCCCGGCTACGTCACGGCGTTGCGGGACAAGTGCGCCGAACGCGGAATGCTGCTGATCCTGGATGAGGCCCAGACCGGGCTATGCCGCACCGGCACCTGGTACGCCTTCGAGCGCGACGGCGTCGTCCCCGACATATTGACCCTGTCCAAGACACTCGGTGCCGGCCTTCCGCTAGCCGCCGTGCTGACCAGCGCGGAACTCGAAAAGGCGGCGCATGACCGGGGATTCCTGTTCTTCACCACGCACGTCGCGGACCCGCTGCCGGCCGCTGTCGGCATCACCGTCCTGGACGTGCTGCAACGCGACCGGCTCGACGAGCGCGCCTTGCATCTAGGCGCCCTCCTCCGGCGTGGCCTCGAACAGATCTCGGGCCGGCACGAGATCGTCGGCGACATCCGGGGACGGGGCCTGCTGACCGGCCTGGAACTGGTCGTCGACCGCCAGACCAAACGCAGCTCCGACGAACTGGGGGCGCTTGTTACCAGACGCTGCCTCGAACTGGGCCTGCACATGAACATCGTGCAGCTGCCCGGCATGGGCGGCGTCTTCCGGATCGCCCCGCCACTGACCGCCACCGAGGACGAACTCTCGCTCGGCCTGGCGATCCTCGACCAAGCCATCAGCGAGGCTACCGGACTGCTCTGATACCCATCTATCACTGACCGGCGCCCGCGCGGCGGTCCGGTGGCTCTGCTATCCGTCCAGGACGACAACCTTGTCTGCTTGGCGGATCACCGTGGGGTCGTGCGTGGCGCAGATCACCGTCTGGCCCTCTTCATGGGCGGCGGCCGCCAGCAGCGCCGCGACAGCCCGGGCGTTGTTCTCGTCCTGCCGGGAGGTCGGCTCGTCGACGATCAGCAGCCCTCTCGCACTCGCGAGCGCCCGGGCCAGGGCCAGGCGCTGCGCTTCCCCGGCCGAGAGCCGGTGGACGCGCTGGCGGGCGCGGTCGGCGAGCCCGGCCCGGGTCAGGGTCCGGGCTGCGCGCTCGGCGGCGGCGTCCGCGTCCCAGCCACGTATCCGCAGCACCAGCACGATGTTCTCCGCGGCGCTCAGGAACCCGATCGGCACGGGCTCCTGCGGGAGGTATCCGGTCCGTTCCCGGCGCAGGCTCGCGAGCTGCTCACTGTTACAGTCGCCGAGCGGGTGGCCGTCGAGCATGACCTGGCCAGAACTTGGGCGGTCGAGCCCGGCTACCAGCTTCAGCAGCGTCGTTTTCCCCGCGCCCGAGCGACCCGTGATCACGGTCATCTGGCCGGGCACGAAGTCGTGCGTGAGCCCGCCGAGCACATTGCGCGTGGTTAGCCCATACCCGTAGGTGCGTGCCACGGAGCAAAGCCCGACCTGGGCAGGGACCCAGGGGACGGGCGGCTGCGGCCGGGCGCTGGCTGCGGCCGACCCCACCGGCCCGATCGGGCCGGAATCGCTGTCTGCCCGCGTCACAATCACCCCGTCCGGGATTGGCCGCACGCGGGCTCGGCGCCCTATCTCCGCCTGCGTGAGCACATCGGAGGGAAGCCGCAGCCAGCCTCCGTTGATGACGAGCGCCTCCTCGGTGCCGCGGCGCTCGCCGACGATCCGCCCGTCCCGGATCCGGAGTGTGCGGTCGGCGACCTCAGCGGTCGCCGGATCGTGGGTCACCAGGATGACGCTCGTGCCGTTGATGCGGGCAAGCTCGATGATCAGCGCGCGGGTGCCGTCGGCGCTGGCCTCGTCGAGCTCGCCGGTCGGCTCATCGGCGAGCAGCAGCGCCGGCCGGTGGGCGAGGGCAGCGCACAGCGCGAACCGCTGGCGCTCGCCACCCGACAGCTCCCCGGGCAGCGCGTCAGCCCGGCCGGCCAGCGTCGTGGCCGCAAGCAGTTCATCGACTCGAATACGACGCTCCCGCCGCGGAACTCCGCGAAGCACGAGCGGCAGCGTAATAGCGTCGCGCACACGAAGATCGGGACTCAGCGCCGTCTCGGTGTCCTGCCCGAGGAACCCGATCAGCTCGTGACGGAGCCGCGACCGGGAGCCCGCTGACATGCGGCCGATGTCGCGGCCGAGCACGCGGACGACCCCGGCTGACGGCGGCTGGATTCCGGCTATCACACGCAGCAGCGTGCTCTTCCCGGCACCACTCGGACCGAGCACGCCCAGCACCTCGCCGCGGGCCAGCTCGAGGTTCGTCCCCGCCAGGGCCGCTGCGTCCCCCTCATTCGTGCGATGCACGCAGAACACGTCGCACAGCTCGACCACCGCTTCGCTCAACGGACGACACTCCCCCTGGGTACCAGCCATCCCGCCAGCGTGAGGACCGCGAACGTGCCAACGCTCCAGGCTGCGAGCGCTGCCCACGGAACTACCGTCACCACCGGCGGCCTGGGATCGGCGACAGCGCCCGCGCCGCGAACGCTCGCCACAGCCAGCCGGGTCAGCAGCACCGCGATGCCGAGGCCGACGATCACACCCAGCAGGCTCGCGAGCGCGAACCGGACGCGCAGCTCGGCCCGGAGTCCGCGCGGACTGACGCCCTGCTCCTCGAGGTCTGACTCAACCCGCTCGTCGCGGCCGCCGAGCAGCGCCGCCAGCAACCCGACGACAGCCAGCAGCACGGACAGCGCTGTCGCCGCGATCAGCGTTCCGAGTACCCCGCGCGCAACCGGCGCGTCCCGGAGCTGATGCTCGATGTCGACGCGGAACGAGGAGTCAAGCTGGGCGAGCGCTCCGCTCCCCAACGCGGCGCGCAGGCCCGTGAGGTGCCCGGTTCCGATCCACAGCTCGTCCGCCCGGCCTTGACCGGGAAGTTGCGCGTCCAGGGCCGCCGCCAGCGTGGGCTCGTCGGCGATAACGAAGCCGGCCGGGTCGGAGGCAAGCGCCGGGAAGCGGCTGAGGACCCCGACCACGCGCGCGATCACCGGGAGGCCGTCGACCGTCAGGGCGATCTGCCCGCCAGGCCCGGCGGAGGCGGCAGTCGCCGGATCAGCGAGTACCGGGACGGGGCGCGTGTCGGTCGGCTGCGCCGGCCGGAGCACGCCGGGTGTCCCGCTCGCGTCGAAGCCGACCATCGCGACGGCACCGCCCCGCACGGGCGCAGCCGTAACCGCCGCGCCTACCCCTTGCCAGGCACCGAGCGGCACGCTCAGCGATCCCCCGCTGGCCGGCAGCGCCAGCAGGGGCCCGAGCGCAACGCGCGTGTGAGACTGAGTTGCGGCGGCTGGGTTCTCGCCGTTCTGATGCCCGTTCGTAACGGCGGCACCGCTCGGTTCGTCGAGTTCCAGAGCCGCCAGCTCCCACCGTCCGGGCGGCACGGCGGCACGCAGGGTTGCGACGCCAGGGCCGGCCGTCCCGAAGGTCACCGGCCGGATCGTTCCCTGGGGATCGCGCAGGTCGGCGAGCACGTCGACCGCGAGGCCCGGCGAGGAAGCGCGCAGCGACAGCCAGCGCGCGCCCGCCGGAAGCATCGGCCCAGGCACCCGGACCGGACCGGTCGGCTCGATGCGCCGGGCGAGCACTGTCAGTGGCGCCGAGCCGTCGTCCGGCCGCCAGCCGTGGATCTGGATCAGCCCGTCGGCGGGAACGCCGAGCGCGGGAACCGTCACCGTCCCCCCGCCGCTGGCATAGTTCGCCTCGGTGCGGCGGATAGGCAGTACGGGACCGGCCGCGAGCGCGTGCCAGCGCTGAAGCGGAGCCAGCTCGAGCGGCGTGCGGAAATCCGGCCCGGGCGAGACAAGGGCGTCGAGCGGGACGCGGTCCGCCGCCTGGTCTGCTGCGCTGCGGATCAGCGTCGAGCGGTAGGCGAGGGCGAAGCCGCCCAGACCAACGGCGACGGATAGGAACGCGATGGCCAGCGCAGGCAACCAGGGAGAGCGGGCGAGGTTGACGAGCGCGAGCCGGGTGAGCACCGGACCGGACCGCGCCACGCGCTCGGCTCCGCGCAACACGAGCCCCGCGGCGCGAAACGTCAGCACCCCGACGGCCGCACAGCACAGCGGGGCGAGCAGCAGCGCCAGCGCGTGATCGCTGCCCGTGCCCCCGGCCAGCGTCGCTACCAGGACCGCCGCCGCCGCGACGGCCAGCAGGTCGATCAGCCTCGCGCTGCGCACCAGTACCAGCGTGGCGAGCAGCGTAGTCGCCGCCAGCCACCCGGCTCCCAGCGCTATCACCCCCGCGGGGGTGATCAGGCTGTGCGTCAGGATCGCGCCCGCCGGTTCCCCCTGGACCCTCGCGAGTAGCGCCGCGGCCCCGATCCCGGCGACCGCGCCGACGCTCAGCGCCCCGGCGCACAGCCATCCGGATTCCGCGGTGACGAACAGGACGCCGTGACGCGTACGGGCACCTGCGTTGCGGAGCCGGACAAGCTCGGCCCGCTGATCGCGGCGAAGACCGCCGCCGGCCAGGACGATGAATAGCGCCAGCGCCGCGATCGCGCCTCCGCCCGCGAGCAGCAGCCGCTGCGGCGCCGCGCTCGCTTCGGCACGCGCTTCGTCCAGTGTGGTGAACGGCGCGCTCAGACTGAACTGGCTCCCGGCCAGCAGCAGGCGGCCCTGCGAGCGGGCCAGCCGGTCCTCGGCGCCGGCCAGCTGCCACCCGTGCAGCCGGGTAATCGCGAGCGGCGCCAGCCAGCTGTACGTCCGGTACACGCCGCCCAGTCCCGGCAGCGATTCCAATCCGGCGGCATCTGTGGTCACGAGCACCGGCGCGGCACCCGCGTCTGACGGCACGAACCCGAGAGGGACTGCCGAGTGCAGCGGCGCCGAGCCGACGACCTGGATACGGACGCCGATCGCGGCCAGGGTCGAAGGGACCGGACCACTCCCGGCCAGCAGCACCGGGCAGCGTTCCGGGCGGCAAGGCCCCAGCCGGCCTGGCGCCGCGCCGGGGAGCCACTGGCCCAGTGGGGCGATCGCGGCGGGACGCACGATCACTCCTCCGAGCCGCACCGGGTTCATCAGCACCACTTCGGTCTGCGACCCCACGCCGAGCCCGCGCAGCAGCGCCCGCGCCTGGTCCGCGACGCCGGGACTGACTGCTCCCTGCCAGGTGACGCGGACTTCGGTAGCTAGCGGCGATGCCCGGTCAAGTACCGATCGGGCGCTTTCGTCGCTCGCGATTTGCGACTCCGCCGCCACGCCTGCGGCGAACGCCGCCGCGAGCGCGATACCCAGCATCGGCAGCAGCCACCGGGCCGGACGCCGCCGGGCGCGCGCCGCGGCCAGCATCAGCGGCGCCAGCCACCCCTGCACGCTACGGAGAGGGGGCCGATAGCGCTGGACGAGGAGCGGCATGGCTCGTGGGTGGTGTCACGTGGCGGCGCGGCCGGCAACGGCGGGACATCGCACCACCTTATTGTCGCATGTACGGGACGCAGCCGATCAGAGTGGATCTTCGGCCATCAATCCGTGACCCTTTCGTGACCATGAGGTTAATCTCCGCGACACAGGAATCTGGCAGGCTCTTCCGCGTGCCGGAACGGGCATATCCGAACGAGCTCACCACGGCGGGACCGACCGTATGACGGGGAGCGACGTAGCCGGGCCCTGCGAGAACGGGTTGAGCCGGTGGCTGCTGCGGCACGCTGGCGGATCGGCTACGGGCCGGCCTGGACGAGATCGGCACGATGCAGCCGACGCAAAGGACGTGGTCAGAGAAGTTTCATCCCTCGGCTGTCGCACTGCTATGAAGCCCGGATCGGTCGGCCGATGCGCTCCGTGGCCGCCGGGCAACTCAGATCAACGAGAGGAAGATAATGAAACGAACTCCTGCGATCGCGGCCTTGGCCGCGATCGCCCTCGCGGTTGTCGGCTGTAGCAGTAGCGGCAGCACCAGTAGCGCCGGAGGCGGTTCATCCAGCAGCGCGTCCGGCGGCACGGTCGACATCTACTCAAGCCTCCCGCTGCAGGGTGCCTCGACCGCGCAGACCGCTCCGATGGTCAACGGGATGAAGCTCGCGCTCTCTCAGGCGGGCGGCAAGGCCGGGCAGTGGACGGTGAACTACCAGTCGCTCGACGACTCGACCGCGGCGGCCGGCAAGTGGGACCCCGGCCAGACGGCGGCCAACGCGCGCAAGGCGGCTACCGACCCGAAAGCCGTCTACTACATGGGCGAGTTCAACTCGGGCGCCAGCGAAGTATCGGTCCCGATCCTCAACCAGGCGGGACTCCCCCAGGTGAGCCCGGCGAACACGTACGTCGGCCTGACGACGAGCCTGCCCGGCAGCGCCGCCGGTGAGCCGCAGAAGTACTACCCGAACGGGACTCGTAACTACCTGCGGATCGTGCCGATCGACTCGATCCAGGCCGCCTCCGACCTGATGGCGATGAAGCAGGCCGGCTGCACGAAGGTCGCCGTGGCCAACGACAAGGAGGCATACGGCGCTGGCCTCGCGACGCTGCTCGGACTGGAGAAGGGCTTTTACGGGGTCAACATCGTGAGCAACACGGGAATCGACCCGACCGCGCCCAACTTCCGCTCCTTCGCGTCGACGGTTCAGGGCGAGGGAGCCGACTGCTTCTTCTTCGCCGGCATCGTCTCCAACGGCGCCGTGCAGCTCACCAAGGACGTCAACTCGGCGCTCCCCAAGGCCAAGATCTTCGGCGGCGACGGCGTCTGCACCGACTCCTACACCAGCGCGACGAAGGGCGGCGTCCCGGCCTCGCTCTACCCGCTGATGGAGTGCACGGTCGCGACCCAGGACCTGGCCGCGTACCCGGGCGGCAAGGACTTCCTCGCCGCCTACAAGGCCAAGTACGGCACGGCGAATCCCGACCCGTACGCGATCTACGGCTACGAGGTGATGAAGCTCGGTCTCGACACGATCGCGAAGCTCGGCGCGCAGGGCAACAGCAAGGCGGCCGTGCTCAAGGCGCTGTTCGCGACCACCGGACGTAACTCGGTGCTCGGCACCTACGGGTTCGACAAGAACGGCGACACGACCCTGAAGTCCTACGGCCTGTACAAGGTCGGGTCCGACGGCGAACCGGTCTTCGTCAAGACGATCACTCCGACCAAGACCGTCCAAGCTTAAGGAATCGTGGAGGGGGCGCACAGCGCCCCCTCCACGACCGCTAGGCTGCATCGACACTCTGCCCGTACTGCACAGGGACCCGTGGAAACCACAACGATTTCGCCCACGCCCAGGCCGCCCGTCGTGGCGGCACGCTCGCTCGCGGCGGTTCGCCGCTATGCCGGCCGCTGGGGCC